>NZ_JAIHBA010000003.1:0-188543 GCF_019718735.1 Pseudomonas sp. RIT778
GGGCGGGTTGCTTGGCGGATTGCTCGGCGGTGGCGGAGCGCTGGGCGGCGGTACGCAGCGTCGTTCCGGCGGCACCAATTATGCGGCGCTGGCCTCGCTGGGCATGATGGCGTTCCAGGCGTATCAGGCCTGGCAACGCAGTCAGGCTTCTGCTGCGCCGCAGCAAACCCCGCAAACCGCGGATCTGCTGTCCGGCCCGCAAGTCGAAGAACACAGCCACGCCGTCCTGCGTGCGTTGATCGCGGCGGCCAAGGCTGACGGGCGGATCGACGAGTCGGAAAAACACCTCATCAGCAGTGAAATCGGCAAGCACACCGATGACCCGAACCTGCAGCAATGGCTCGACGACGAAGTCGCCAAACCGCTGGATCCCACAGAAGTGGCCCAGGCGGCGCAGAACGATCCAGCCATGGCCGCCGAAATGTACCTGGCCAGCGTGATGCTGGTGGACGATCAGCAGGACGCCGAACGCAATTATCTGGATGAACTGGCGGCGGCGTTGCAGATCGACCCCGAGTTGCAGGTTCACCTCGAGCAGCAGGCCAAGGGCACGGCCTGACCCTCTCACCTCACAGCCTTCGACCGTTCCGTTCAAGCAAGGAGCGAGCCGAAGGCTCCGTCCGTCAGGGCAATTTTCAAGCCGATTGAATTTTTGACGCGCCAAGCCTCTCTGCTTCATTAGAGGCGAGTGACTGAGCGTCCTGCCAATCGATCGAGAATATTGCCATGACTGTCCTGACTCACCTGCAAGCTGCCCACGCCCCATCGCGTCCGCTCGACTCTCTGACTGAGTTGCGGTGTATCCATGAAGCACTTTTAGCCGACGAACATCCGCAGCCGCTGGCGCGCGCCTTTCTGGAAGATCAACTGCTGCAAGCCGCGCAGTTGAAGGATGAGCTGCCATCGGACCCGGCGCAGTGGCATGCCTGGGTGGCCGAGCACTGTGCCGATGTCGCCCGGCAATACGCCGACTACCTGCAACAACGCAAGGCTGGGGGCGCACGGCAGTTCTTCAGTTGCAAGGCTCATGCGCTGTATTTCCTGCAAGCGGTGGCGCCGACCAAACTGGTCGATGGCGCCTGGCTCTACGGCTTGCTCGGACAGTGGCGCGATCCACGCTTCAGCAGTCTGATCAGCACCTATCTGGAAGAACTGGGCGAGGGCAATCCGGCGCAGAACCACGTCGTGATTTACCGGCAACTGCTCGCCGAACACGGTCTGGAGCCCGGCAGCCCGCTGCCCGATGAGCGCTATCTGCAAGGCGCGCTGCAATTGGCCCTCGGTGCCGGCGGCATGGATTTTCTGCCGGAGGTGATCGGTTACAACCTGGGTTACGAGCAACTGCCCTTGCACCTGCTGATCAGCAGTTACGAGCTGAGTGAGCTGGGGATCGATCCTTACTATTTCACCCTGCACGTGACCATCGACAACGCCAGTACGGGCCATGCGCAAAAAGCCGTTCAGGCCGTTCTTGATCTGCTGCCTCTGGAGGCCGATCGCAGCGATTTCCTGCGCCGGGTCTCGCTGGGCTATCGGCTCAATGACCTGGGGCAGGGCAGCCGCGCAATCATCGAGGGGTTTGATCTGGAGCGCGAATTGTTGGCGATGCTTGAGCGCAAGTGTCCGTTCGCTCAACACATGCACTCCGACTATTGCCGCTTCGAAGGCAAGACCGTCAATCAATGGCTGGCCGATCCGCAGCAGTTGCCCGGGTTCCTGCAAGCCTTGCAAGACAAGGGCTGGATCAAGCGCAACGAAGATCCGCAGGGCAGCCGCTTTTGGCAATTGATCGATGGCGATGGTGCGGCGATGTTTGGCGTGTTCAGCGCCTATGAAAAACAACTGGTGCACGACTGGATTGCCGGCGACTGGGTTTCTGCAGACAAACCCGTCGCGTTCCGCCGCCGCCCCTCAGTCCCCGCGCCGATCGAGGTTCCCGAACAGGACCCCGATGTGCAGCGCCTGAATGCGGCACTGCAAGGGCAGGACGCTCACACCCAAATCGCAACGTTGATCCCTTGGCTCGCACCGACACGACATGCACATCCGGCCGGGCTGCTCGCCACTCGCCGATTCATCCAACTCAAATCCGGCCTGCGTTAAGGAAGTCATCAATGAATCAGGAAGAACAACTGTCCGCCAACGACCTGGTGCTGCTGCAACTGGGACGGCGCTTGCAGGCCGACGGCTATCGTTTCATCACCCCGACGCCGCTGACCCATCAACGGGTCAACCAGCGTGACGAAGGGCAGGCCACGGATTGCCTGCGGGATGTGTTCGGATGGTCGCGGCCGTTCGAACCGGGCCTGCTGTCTGCCGATGAACAGCGGCAATTGCAGGAAGCCCAGGTGATTGATGAGTTCGACGGGCGCTTGAAGAGCCGGGTGCGCTGGTCGAGCCTGGATGACCTGCTGTTTGTGCATTCCGGATTTCCCACCGATGCGGCCGATTCGGTGTTCTTCGGCCCGGACACCTATCGCTTTGCTCAACTGATACACAGCCATTTGCAGCAGAACTTTGCGCCCATCCACCGGGCGGTGGACATCGGTTGTGGCGCCGGAGTGGGCGCGATCCTGATTGGCCGTGCCAGGCGAGAAGCGCAAGTGCTGGCGGTGGATATCAATCCCGCCGCGTTGCGCCTGACCACGATCAACGCGGCGTTGGCTGAAGTGGCCAATGTCGAAGTGAGTGCCAGTGATGTGCTCCAAGGCGTCGACGGCGAATTCGACCTGATCGTCGCCAACCCGCCCTACATGGCCGATCCGGCCGGGCGAGCTTACCGCCACGGTGGCGGGACGCTGGGAGCGGGGCTGTCGCTGCGGATCGTCGAACAGGCGCTCAATCGCCTGACACCCGGCGGCTCGTTGCTGCTGTACACCGGCGTGGCGATGGTCGATGGCCGCGATCCCTTCCTCGATACGGTATTGCCACGGCTGGATGAAAAACGCTTCGGCTGGACCTACCGAGAACTCGACCCCGATGTGTTTGGTGAGGAGTTGCTGAATCCAGGTTATCAGCGCGTCGACCGGATTGCCGTGGTCGCACTGACTGTGACTCGAACAGGCTGAAACAAGGCAGGTGCAGGATGAGCAGGAATCTCGACGACTACAACCGGATGCGCGACTTTTCGGCGACCTCTGAACCGGCGGCTGAACGCCGTCGGGGCAAAAAATCCGCCGGCGACCATGCCCTGCAGTTCTGTATTCAAAAACACGATGCCTCGCACCTGCATTACGACTTTCGCCTGGAGCTCGACGGCGCGCTCAAGAGCTGGGCGGTGCCCAAGGGGCCGTCGCTGGATCCCAAGGTCAAGCGCCTGGCCGTGCACGTCGAAGACCATCCGCTGGACTACGCGACGTTCGAGGGCAGCATTCCCGAGGGGCATTACGGCGCCGGCGATGTGATCGTCTGGGATCGCGGCGTGTGGATTCCGTTGGAAGACCCGGAGAAAGCCTACGCCAAGGGCAAACTCAAATTCGAACTGCAAGGCGAGAAGCTCGCCGGGGTGTGGAATCTGGTGCGCACCCACATGCCGGGCAAGAAAGAGCAGTGGTTTCTGATCAAGCATCAGGACAGCGCCGCGCGCCCGCAAAGCGATTACGACGTGCTGGTTGCCGAGCCCGACAGCGTGCTCAGTGAACGTACTATCGTCGACAAACCCAGCCTCAGTGCGAAGCAAGTCAAACCGCTGAAAGCCTCGCCGAAAGCACCGCGCAAGCCAGCCTCGGGCAAACTCGCCGGGGCGCACAAGGCCAGGATTCCCGCGCAACTCAAACCGCAACTGGCCACCCTGGTGGAGAGTGCTCCGAAAGGAGATTGGCAGTACGAAATCAAGTTCGACGGCTATCGGATCATGGCGCGCATCGATCAGGACGAGGTGCAGTTGTTCACCCGCAACGGCCATGACTGGACGCACAAATTACCGAAACAGGCGAAAGCTCTGGCGGCACTGGGCCTGGAGTCGGCGTGGCTGGACGGTGAGATGGTCGTCGCCGACGCGGACGGCGTGCCGGACTTTCAGGCGCTGCAAAACGCGTTCGATGCTGGCCGCAGTGAAAATATCCTCTATTACTTGTTCGATCTGCCGTATCTCAACGGTGTCGATCTGCGTGAAGTCCCTGTGCAGGAACGGCGCGCGGCGCTGGCCACGGTGTTGAAAGCCCATGAAGATCCGCTGCTGCGCTTTTCCGAAGCGTTCGATGAAACCCCGCAGGCATTGCTCAACAGCGCCTGTCAGATGCGCATGGAAGGCCTGATCGGTAAACGCCTCGGCTCACCTTACGTGTCGCGCCGCAGCAGCGACTGGATCAAGCTCAAGTGCAAGCATCGCCAGGAATTCGTGATCGTCGGCTACACCGATCCGAAAGGCGCGCGCAGTTCGTTCGGCGCGTTGCTGCTGGGTTTGCATGATCGTGACAGCGGCGAGTTGCGGTACGCCGGCAAGGTCGGCACCGGATTCAATGAAACCACCCTCAAGAGCATCCTCGCGCAGCTCAAACCGTTGCGGGTGAAGAAACCGGCGGTGGTCAATCCGACCACGGGATTCGAGGCCAAGGGTGTGCACTGGCTCAAACCGAGTCTGCTGGCGGAAGTGGCGTTTGCCGAAATGACCCAGGACGGCTCGGTGCGCCACGCCGTGTTCCATGGCCTGCGCGAGGACAAACCGGCCAAGGACATCACCGAGGAGCGCGCCAAACCTATGAAGACTTCAAAGGCTCAATCTACCGCGCCGTCCCAATCCGATCTGGCAGACGGCAAGGTGCGGATCACGCACCCCGACCGGGTGATCGACGCCAGCAGTGGCACCACCAAAATGCAGCTGGCCGAGTATTACGCCAGCGTCGCCGAATGGATTCTGCCGCAGCTCAAGGATCGCCCGGTGGCGCTGGTGCGCGCGCCCGATGGTATCGCCGGTGATCTGTTCTTCCAGAAGAACGCCGAAAACCTGGCGATCCCCGGCATCCGCACGCTCGATAAGGAGCTGACCGGCCAGCCGGTAATGCTGATCAACAACGCCGAAGCCTTGATCGGCGCGGTGCAGATGAGCACGGTCGAACTGCACACCTGGAACGCCACCACGACGGATCTGGACAAGCCCGACCGCTTTGTCCTCGACCTCGACCCGGATCCGGCGCTGCCCTGGAAAAGCATGGTCGAAGCCACGGCGCTGACCCTGACCGTGCTGGACGAGTTGGGCCTCAAGGCGTTTCTCAAGACCAGCGGCGGCAAGGGCATTCATCTGGTGGTGCCGCTGACCCGCAAGCATGGCTGGGACGAGGTCAAGGATTTCAGCCACGCCATCGTCACTCACATGGCGAAACTTTTGCCGGAGCGTTTTTCTGCGGTGTCCGGGCCGAAAAATCGGGTGGGGCGGATCTTCATCGATTACCTGCGCAACGGTCTGGGCGCCACCACCATTTGTGCCTACGCAGCGCGTACCCGCGAAGGGTTACCGGTGTCGGTGCCGTTGTTTCGGGAAGAGGTCGGCGAGATCAAAGGCGCCGATCAATGGAACGTGCACAACGTTCACGAACGGCTGGCGGAAGTGGGCGATGAGCCTTGGGCGGACATGAAGAAAACCCGGCAGAGCATCACAGCCGAGATGCGCAAGCGGGTGGGCATGAAGAAATGATCAGGTGCCGCGCAGCAAGTCGTGGGCGTTGAGCAGGTCGAAGGCGACTTGCGGGTTGTTTTCCAGGCCACGGCGGATGGCAGCCGGGATGGTTTTGCGGGTTTTGCGGCAGAGTCCCGGCAGGTCCTGGACCTCGATCTCGATGCCTCCGCGAACGGTCCGCACCTCACCGTACTTCGGCGCGATCAGAACGCGAATCCCTAGTTGATCGAACATCTTGCCTTGCAGGCGCTCGAGGTCGGCGAGGTCTTTCAGGTTTTCCAGACGTTCAAGCAGACGCTTTTCTTCCTCGCGGGTCAGCAGGAGGATGCGCACGTCCGCGCCGGGCGTATCCAGCAGCGGATCACGCCCGCAGATGCAAAGACCCGGCGGGCAAGGGGAGCGAAGGGAGGCGGAAATCGTCATGGCCTCCATCATAGAGGCCGTTCGACGGTTTTGCCCATGGTCGTTCACCAGCCGTCCATCGGCAGGGCACAACGGTGGCGAGTCCGTCAGCCACCATCATCGAACGTGCCGTGGTTACTGCGACAGACCTTCGTAGTGAACCAGGATGGCATTGGCCAGCTCTTCATCGCTGGCGTTCAGGCCGGGATTTTCCTGACGCACCTGTTGCAGCACCGATTCGAGGTACACGCCACGGATCGTTCCGCCGCTGGCGACGAATGCGGACAAGTCGTCACGGGCCGGAATCACCATTTTGTGATCCTTGAAGGTCGAGTACAGCGAGGCCGAAACCCCCGCCGAAGTGGCGACATCCCCTGCGTCCACGCGGGCAAGGGCCGAGCCGAACGGCAGGCACAGCATGAGAGACGAAACGAGTAATAAACGGCGCATGACGGTGTTCCTCCAGCAGCGTAAAGCGAAAAGGAAGTACCACATAATGTGAGAGGTGCCGGACGGCATGGGAGTTCCATGCGCGGGGCCGGGCGGTAGCGGGCATAGAACGAGAAGCACCGCACAGTCCTCATTTTTACCGGATGTAACGACACGCCCTGCGACGCTCTAAAGCGGCGGATTCACCCAAATAGGCTTAACTGAAGCGTTGAAAGGCGCCGTGTGGCGCGACCAGGGAGGAAATCACGGTGTCGATCAAACTGCGTTTGGTGTTGCTGATTGCGACCAGCCTGCTGACGGCGTTGATCGTGAGCCTGGTCAGCTATGTCGGTAATCAGCGGATGGCTTCGGCGGTCGGTGACAACGCGGTCAGCATGAGTGCGCTGCGCAACCACATGGAAGCCGACATGATGCACGACGCCCTGCGTGCCGACGTGTATTCGGCAATGCTGGTGGGGCTGGGCAAAAGCACCAGTTCGGCGGACGAGGTGCGCAGTTCGGTCGAAGAGCATGCGGCGCATTTTCGCGAGGTGCTGGGTGAAAACCTCAAGCTGCCGGTCAATCCCACGATCAAGTCCGCGCTGGAACAGATCAAGCCGAGTCTCGACACCTACATCAGCGCCGGCGAGCAGATCGTCGGTCTTGCACTGGAAAACCCGGACATCGCCCAGCAGCATCTCGGCACCTTCAGCACCGCATTCAGCCAGCTCGAAGAACAGATGGCCGCTCTCAGCGAGCTGATCGAAACCAATACCCGGCACACCAGCGAAGGCACCGAGGCGGCGATCCACAATGCCAATATCGCCCTTGGCATTGTCCTGGTCGCCAGTCTGTTGCTGCTGTTGGCCCAGGGCCGGTGGGTGATCCTGAGCATCATGGGTCCGCTGAAATCCGCCAGCCGCATCGCCGAAAGCATTGCTCACGGCAACCTCAGCGAACCGATCGCCGAACCGTCCGGCAAGGACGAAGCCAGTGCGCTGATCCGCACGCTGGCCACCATGCAGCGCGACCTGCGGGACATGATCTACGTGGTGCGACGCAACGCCCATGGCGTCAGCGGCATGAGCGAACAACTGAGCCACGGCTGCCATCAGGTGGCCGACAGCAGTCAGCAGCAAAGCACCGCCGCCGGCACCATGGCCGCCGCCGCGAGCCAGATGACCGCGAGCATCGAGGAAATCACCCGTCATGCCGAGCGTGCACTGAACATGGCCAGCCAGGCCGAGTCACTGGCGAAAAACGGCGGACAGGTGATCCATCAGGTGGTCAGCGACATGGACGACATCGCCCGTTCCGCCCAGCAGTCGGCACAGGTGATACGTACCCTGGATCAGGAGTCCGAGGGCATCTTCAACATCATTCAGGTGATCAAGAGCATCGCCGACCAGACCAACCTGCTGGCGCTCAATGCAGCCATCGAGGCAGCCCGGGCGGGCGAGCAGGGCAGGGGCTTCGCGGTGGTGGCCGATGAGGTCCGCAGCCTGGCTGCGCGCACCAGCGCCTCGACCCAGGAAATCGCCGCGATGGTCGCGCGCATCCAGAACAGCACCCGCGAGGCCGTCAGCAGCATGGAGGCCGGTGTCGCCCAGGTCGACAAAGGCATGGCGGTCACCGCCGACGTCGAACGCGCCATCCGCGAAATCCTCGACGCCACCCTCAGCACCACGCAACTGGTCAACGACATCACCCGCACCATCGGCGAACAGAGCCAGGCGAGCAACGAGATTGCCCATCAGGTGGAGATGATCGCGGGCATGTCGGAGGGCAACAGCAAGGTGATCGGTCAGACGGCCAATACCACGGATGAGCTGTCGAGTCTTGCGGGGCGGCTGGCGCAGTCGGTGGATCGGTTTCGGTTGTGAGAGCAGGCTCTGCCGCCGCATTGGCGGCAGAGCTCATACATCAGAATTTGTACGCCTGACGCCCCACCAGCAACCACTTGCCAGCCTGCTTCTGCCAGATCTGGAAGTTCTCGATTTCCGTCGGCACGACCTCGGTGCCTTTGAGGGCCTGTGCTGAAAAATGATGGCGCACCAGCGCGGTGTCCCCGGACAGCGTGATGGTCTGGTTTTGCATCTCCAGGGTCTTGAACGCGCTCTTGCCGGTTTCGATATCGGCGATGAAGGCTTTCTTGTCCTGGATCTTGCCGCTGGAGTGGCCGTAGGTGAGGTTGTCGGCGGTCAGCGCGTTCAGTTCGGCGACGTCCTTGTGCAGCATCGCCTGGGTCAGGTGGTCGACGGCCTGGGCGACGTCCTGTTCCGCCGGGGCGGCGGCGACGTAGCCGCTGAAGAGGCAGATGAGACCGAGCAGCAGTCTGGATTTGTTCATGGGTATTCCTTGTTGTTGTAGGTAATGAAGACGACTGGCTAATTTGTCAGTCGTCGTACAACTTAGCAGGAATGCACCAACGTTAGAAAGCGCTCAAGGAACCTATTGAAAACTATCCGGTCGCGAACAGACGCGCGGGTTTGCCATGACGTGATATTCTTCGCCCCACTTGGTTTGACCTAATTCAGTCTGGCGCGCTTTTCGGCGGGCCAGACAGAACCCCTGTCGCTCAAGTAGCTGAAGCCAATAATGATAAGAAGTCAGTTCAGAAGGGACATATAACTGAGGTCGACGCAGCCTGTCGGCCTTGTGTGCCCACCCGTCAAAATTGAAGTGTGCCGGAACCCGCGACGCTAGCCTGAGTGTCGCGAAAAAAGGGGACCTCATACGTACAACAGCGGCGGGCGGAAGGCGTTTTATCATAGGTGCAACAGATGTTTAAAAAAGTGAACACAGCCTTGCTGGGGCTGGCTTTGGCGATGGGGATGTCTTCCGCCAATGCCGAAGAAGCAAAGAAAGTCGACGTCCTGCTGATCGGCGGCGGCATCATGAGCACCACCCTGGGTGTGTGGATCAATGAGCTGGAACCGACCTGGTCGATGGAAATGGTCGAGCGCCTCGACGGCGTCGCCCTGGAAAGCTCCAACGGCTGGAACAACGCCGGTACCGGTCACTCCGCCCTGGCCGAGCTGAACTACACCCCGGAAGACGACAAGGGCAACGTCACGATCCCGAAAGCGGTCGAGATCAACGAAGCGTTCCAGGTCTCCCGTCAATTCTGGGCCTGGCAGGTTCGTCAAGGCGTCCTGAAGGACCCTCGTTCGTTCATCAACACCACTCCGCACATGAGCTTCGTGTGGGGCGATGACAACATCAAGTTCCTGAAAAAGCGCTACGAAGCCCTGCAAGCGAGCCCGCTGTTCGCCGGCATGCAGTACTCCGAAGACCCGGCTGTGATCAAGAAGTGGGTTCCGCTGATGATGGAAGGGCGTGACCCGAACCAGAAAATCGCGGCCACCTGGAGCCCGCTGGGTACCGACATGAACTTCGGCGAAATCACCCGCCAGTTCGCCGGTTACCTGCAGACCAAGCCTAACTTCAACTTGAAGCTGTCGAGCGAAGTGCAAGACATCACCAAGAATGCAGATGGCACCTGGCGCGTCAGCTACAAGAACCTGAAAGACGGCACCAAGACTGAAACCGACGCCAAGTTCGTGTTCATCGGCGCCGGCGGCGGTGCACTGCACCTGCTGCAGAAGTCCGGTATCGAAGAAGCCAAGGAATACGCTGGCTTCCCGGTAGGCGGCTCGTTCCTGGTGACCGATAACCCGGCCATCGCCGAACAGCACCTGGCCAAGGCCTACGGTAAAGCTTCGGTTGGCGCGCCTCCGATGTCCGTTCCGCACCTGGACACCCGTGTCCTGGACGGCAAGCGCGTCATCCTGTTTGGCCCGTTCGCGACTTTCAGCACCAAGTTCCTGAAAGAAGGTTCGTACCTGGACCTGCTGACCAGCACCACCACCCACAACATCTGGCCTATGACCAAGGTCGGCATCAAGGAATACCCGCTGGTCGAGTACCTGGCCGGTCAACTGATGCTGTCGGATGAAGACCGTCTAAACGCGCTGAAGGAATACTTCCCGAACGCCAAGGCCGAAGACTGGCGCCTGTGGCAAGCCGGCCAGCGCGTGCAAATCATCAAGCGTGATGAAGCCGCTGGCGGCGTGCTGAAACTGGGCACCGAAATCGTTGCTTCCAAGGACGGCTCCATCGCCGGTCTGCTGGGCGCATCCCCAGGCGCATCGACCGCTGCACCGATCATGCTGAGCGTGCTGCAGAAAGTCTTCAAAGACAAAGTCGCCAGCCCAGAGTGGCAAGCCAAGCTGCACCAGATCGTTCCAAGCTACGGCACCCAGCTGAACAACGATCCAGCCAAAGTGGCTGAAGAGTGGGCTTACACCGCCAAGATCCTGCAACTGCCAACCCCTCCGGTGATTGGTCAGGTTGCAGCTCCAGCGGCGGACGCCTCGGCTGAAAAAGCCCCGGCTCCGAAAGAAAGCGCTGCACGTGACATGGCTCTGTAACCAGACGCCTGACACACGAAGCCCACTGAACCGGTGACGGTCAGTGGGCTTTTTTGTGTCCGGGTTTCAGGCCTTGGCGGCCGCCAGATAGGCGCCAAGCCGCCGTCCCATCTCTTCACCCAGCGCCTGCAACCCGCTGAGCGGCCGCACCATCACCTCGAACTCGACGATCTTGCCTTGTTCATCGAAGCGGAGCATGTCGATGCCCTTGAGCTCTTTCGCCCCCACTTTGGCGCTGAATTCCAGCACCACATTCAAGCCATCCGCCGTCGCCAGTTCGCGGTGATATTTGAAATCTTCAAACACCTCGAACACGGTATTCAGGATCATCGAGACCACCGGCGCACCCGGGTAAGGCGTGTGGGCCATCGGCGAGCGGAACACCGCTTTGGAATCGAGCAGTTCGGGCAGGGCCTTGAGGTTGCCGGTGCGGATCATGTCGTGCCAGCGGTTCAGGGATTCGGCGGCGTTGGGATGCAGGTTCAGGTCGGACATGGTTTCACTCCTGTATTTTTGTTGTTCTTTGCGCGGCGCCCATGACTCTAGATCAAAGCGGCGCAATGGAAACCATCTGTACCGATCTGAATATCGATACATGTGCCAGCCCGATCCATCTGATCCGCTTTTTCCTGTCGAATCTGCATCTGTAACCATCTCAGCCATGCGCCCAAAATACCCCTGCCGTTCGGCCATACGCGACGCGCTTCATTCCGGAGCGCCCGGTGCGCCGGACATTCAGTATTCAGGAGGCCTTCATGGCTAAGATGGCGATTTTCCTCGGCGGCTTTCTTGTGTTGACCATCATGATTGGCGTCCTTGCCACGATTTCTCCGGTCTGACGATCAGCTGTTGCGTTGCGGCATGCAGCGTTCTTCAACGTTTTGAAAGGAACCGGATCAAGGCGCCCCGAACAGCATCGTCCAATACACCCCTTCATCACTGCGCGCCTCACTGGCAAACCCGGCGCCGACCTGGGTGAACATCGGGTTCATCAGGTTGGCGCAGTGTCCGGGGCTGGCCAGCCAGCCGGCCATGGTCTTGCCCGGTGAGCTTTGCCCGGCGGCGATATTTTCGCCGATCTGCCGGCCACGGTAGCCCGCCGCCCGGGCGCGATCTGCCGGGCCGTCGCCGTCCGGGTCGCGGTGGGCGAAATAATTGCCGTAGGCCATGGCCTTGCTGTGCCCCTGAGCGGCGGCGCCGAGCGCCGGGTTCCAGCTCAAGGGTCGGGCGGCGGCGAAGCGCTGGCGACCGCACATGCGCGGTCGGGCGCGGGCGGCGTTGACCTCGGCCAGCAAGACCTTGCCGACACTGCGGTTGTCGCCGACGCGGCTGTCGAGCACCGGCCGGGCCAGCACCACTTGCCATTCGCTGCGGGCGCGGCTGATGCCGATGTCGGCGTATTGACCGTCGAGCAGCGCGCCGCAGTAGTCGCTTTGCAGCAGATCGAACGCCTCTTCGGCGTCCTGCGCGCCGACGATCCGGATGCTGCGCACCGCCACGGCCGCATAGCCGGAATCTTTCAATCGTTCGCGCAATCCACCGCCGTAGCCATAGCCGACCGGCAACGCCAGGTTCGACTTCAGCGTCAGCGGCGCCAGCCGTTGGGCCGGGCGTCGGTCGCAGCGTTGCGGGTGGGCGCGGTAGTCGTTGATGGCGGCCACCAGTTGCCGCTCGGCGCCGGCGTGGGCAGAGGGAGAAAGCAGGGGAGAAAGGATCAACAGGCACAGCGAAACGAAGCGAGACGAACGAACGGCGTGGCGCATGGGACGCAAAGCTCTGAAAAAGGACATCGCTGAAGGGAAGTGAACCGCAGAACGCGGCGCGGGTAGGACTGGCCTTTTTGCACTTGGTTCACGAAGCGCTGCCGGGTTTTAACGGCCGCCGACGAAGTGCTCAGCGATTCAGCACATCCTCGATCCATTGCAGATATTGCGGCCGGTCGGAAATCGAATTGTGTGCCGAGTCGTTCACCACTTTGAGCGTGGCCACACCGTCGGGAAAACTGTGCAGCAAGCGTTCGGTGCTGGCCCGAGGAATCACCTCGTCATCGCTCGCCGCCAGCAGCAGCGTCGGGACGCGGATATGCGCCGCGTACTGGCCGGACCGGAAACGATCCTTGAGCAACCACTGCACCGGCACCCACGGGTATTGGCGGGCGGCGATTTCTTCGAGGCTGTTGTAGGGCGTGACCAGAATCAGCCGCGCCACCGGACGCTGGCTGGCCAGCCGCACCGCGACCCCGGAACCAAGGCTGCGCCCCAGCAGCGCGACCTGCGGGTGACTGGCATACACCTGATCGAACAGCGCCAGCGCATCCTCGGCAATCGCTTCTTCGGAGGGCGAACCACCGCTGCCGCCAAAGCCCCGGTAATGCAGCAAATACAACGAATAGTCAGGAAACGCCTCGGAAAACTCCGGCAGATTGCGCGAAACGTCCTCGGCATTGCCGCCGAAATAGATCAGCGCTCTGGGCCCGGCGCGCTCGCGCACCGTCACGCGGATCTCGGCGTCGGGCATGGCCAGCGTCATCCGTGTGTCCGGTGATTCCACGCTGGCGGGCTGGGGAAAATAGATCAGCGCCCGCTGAAACACGAACAGCGCCGCGCACAGGATCAAGTACACGGCGACGATCAATGCGACGAGTGACAACAGGGTTCTGGACATTCGACTAACTTTAACCGGGCGCGCAGGTTGGCTGTCGCAGTGTAGTCCAACGGTTTTGCGGGCTGCGTCAAAACACAAGGTGCAACAGATCCACAGGGCAAGGGCGCCAGCATGAACCACACTGAGGGATATTCCCGCCGCCGGTTGCTGACACTGGCAGCCGGGGTGTCAGCGGTTTTCACCTTTGACCGGGCGCTGGCCGCCATTACGTCGCCGAACGCCACAGGAGCCCAGACCATGCAGACCCGCGCCATCCCTTCGAGCTCCGAGCCACTGCCGCTGGTAGGGTTGGGCACTTATCGCGGTTTCGACGTCGCCCCCGGCGATCCGGTCTACAAACAATTGCCGGCGGTGCTCGGCGAGCTGTTCAAAAAGGGCGGCACGGTAATCGACAGCTCGCCCATGTACGGCCGAGCGGAAGAAACCACCGGTGAATTGCTGTCGATCCACGAACCGCGCTCGCCAGCGTTTCTGGCGACCAAGGTCTGGACCCGTGGCCGCGAGGAGGGTATCGCGCAGATGGAGCAGTCCTTCAGCCTGCTGCGCACCGAGCGCATCGACCTGATGCAAATCCACAACCTGCTCGACTGGCAAACCCATCTGCCGACCCTGCGCGACTGGAAAGAGCGGGGCCGCATCCGCTACATCGGCATCACCCACTACACGCCGTCGGCCTATGAGGAGGTGGAGGCGGTGCTCAAGGCCGAGCCGCTGGATTTCCTGCAAATCAATTACGCCCTGGATGATCGCGGGGTCGAGAAGCGCATCCTGCCGCTGTGCCGCGAACGCGGGGTGGCGGTGATCTGCAATCGGCCGTTCGGCGGCGGCGACCTGCTCGCGCGGCTCAAGGGCAAACCGCTGCCGGGCTGGGCCGCGCAAGTCGGGGCCAAGAGCTGGCCGCAACTGGCGCTGAAATTCCTGCTGGCGCATCCGGCGGTGACTTGTGTGATTCCCGGCACCAGCAATCCGCTGTACATGGCCGACAACGCGGGCGCCGGGTTCGGGCTGACGCTGACCGATGCGCAGCGTCAGCAGTTGATTGCGCTGGTGAGTTAGTCGCCTGGGTCATCCAGATTGTCGATGTGCTTGAAGCGCTCCACCAGAAAATCGATCAGGCTGCGAACCCGTGCCGACAGGTGCAGCTGTTGCGGATACACCGCGTACACATCGGCGCGGGTCGGGGTCTGGTCTTCCAGCACCAGGCGCAAACGGCCGCTGCGCACGTAGCGGGCGATGTCCCATTCGGCACGCAGCAGAATGCCATAGCCTTCCAGGGCCCAATTCAAAGCCACCTCACCATCGTTGCAACCCAGGGCACCGCGCACTTTGATGTTTTGCGTCCGTCCGCCGTCAGTGAAACTCCAGACGCCGTAGGGCGTTTCGTTCTGCCGCAGGAATATACAGTTGTGTTGCGGCAGGTCCGACAGTTTCTGTGGCACCCCGTGTTTCTCCAGATACAGCGGCGAGGCACAGAGCAAGCGGCGGTTGGAGGCGATTTTGCGGGCATGAAATGCCGCGTCGGGCAGGGTGCCGAAACGGATCCCCAGATCAAAGCCGTGGGTCGTCAGATCCAGTGGGTGGTCGCTGATTTCCAGCTGGATTTCCACCTCCGGGTATCGGGCAAAAAACGCCGCCAGGGCCGGACCGATGTAGCGACGACCAAAGCCCAGCGAGGCATTGACCCGGATCAGCCCCTTAGGGGTTGCCCGGCTGGCGCCGATCAATTGCTCGACCTCGTCGATCTGCGTCAGGATCCGCGCCGCATGGGAAAAATACAGTTCGCCTTCTGCCGTGAGACTCATTGAGCGCGTGGTGCGATTGACCAGCCGCACTCCCAGACGAGCCTCCAGCGCACTCAGGCGTTTGCTTACGGCTGGAGGCGTCACACCCAATTCCCGAGCCGTGGCGGCCAGGCTGCCTTTGTTGGCCAGCAAATGAAAAAACGACAGATCGAGGGTCTGGCTCATTGGTAACTCAAAGTTATGGATGTAGTGATTTTCTGTAACTCACAGCTTTCTGGTCACTACATATACTCCGATCACACCCCGCCTGACAGCCCTGTCCGGCAGGCAAAACAAAAACGTGAAGAGAGTGGAGTTGACCATGAGTGCATACAAGATTGCAGCGGTTCCGGGTGATGGCATTGGTGTGGAAGTGATTGCCGCCGGCGTCGAAGTACTACAAGCCCTGGCGAAGAAATCCGGTTTTGAACTGGATTTCAAACACTTCGACTGGAACTCCGACAACTACCTGAAAAACGGTCACTACATTCCTGAAGGCGGCTTGCAGGAACTGAAAACCTTCGACGCAATATTCTTCGGCGCGGTCGGCGCACTCAATGTGCCGGATCACATTTCCCTGTGGGGCCTGCGTCTGCCGATCTGCCAGGGTTTCGATCAATACGCCAACGTGCGTCCGGCCCGCGTGCTGCCGGGGGTGAAAAGTCCGCTGCACAACGGTGAGCAGATCGATTGGGTCGTGGTCCGGGAAAACTCCGAGGGCGAGTATTCCGGCAACGGCGGCCGCGTTCATCGAGGCTTGCCGGAAGAAGTGGCGACCGAAGTGTCGGTGTTCACCCGTGCCGGGGTCGAGCGCATTCATCGTTTCGCCTTTGAACTGGCGCAAAGCCGCCCGCGCAAACATTTGACCATGGTCACCAAATCCAATGCCCAGCGGCACGGCATGGTGCTGTGGGACGAAATCTTCTACGAAGTCGCCAAGGACTTCCCGGACGTGAAGATCGACAAGGAACTGGTCGATGCCGTGACCACCCGCATGGTGCTCAAGCCGGCGACGCTGGACGTGATTGTCGCGACCAACCTGCACGCCGACATTCTGTCTGATCTGGCCGCTGCGTTGTCCGGCAGCCTCGGCATTGCGCCCACGGCCAACCTCAATCCAGGGCGTGATTTCCCTTCGATGTTCGAGCCGATCCACGGCTCGGCGTTTGATATCACCGGCAAAGGCGTGGCCAATCCGATCGCGACGTTCTGGACTGCCGCGATGATGCTTGAGCATCTGGGCGAAAAAACAGCCGCCAAACACCTGATGTCGGCAATCGAGGCGGTCACGGAAAGCGGTCTGCACACCCCGGATCTGGGTGGCACCGCCACGACGCGCCAAGTCACCGACGCGGTGATCGCGCTGATCAACCGCTGATCCCTCTGCAATTCAAATCAGTACTGCGGCACACCGCCGAGGGGCGTATCGCGCCCCTCGGCATTTCCTGACAACAATAAAAAATCAGGGCCCTGTCATGAAAAGAATATTCGGCAAACTCTACGTACAAGTCCTTGTCGCCGTGATCCTCGGCGCACTCATCGGCGTGCTGGTGCCCGAGACCGGCACCGCGCTCAAACCCTTGGGCGACGCCTTCATCAAACTGATCAAAATGCTGCTGGCACCGGTGATTTTTCTCACGGTGGTGACCGGTATCGCCCGCATGGAAAACATGAAGGAACTGGGCCGGGTCGGCTTTCGTGCATTGATCTATTTCGAGGTGGTGTCGACGCTGGCGCTGGTCATCGGCCTGATCGTGGTGGACGTGTTCAAGCCTGGCGCAGGCATGAATGTCGATGTCGCCAGTCTCGACACCAGCAGCCTGGCGACGTACACCACAGCGGCCAAACATGCGTCGTTCATGGATTTTGTGATGGGCATCATCCCCGACACGATCGTCGATGCATTTGCCAAGGGCAATGTTTTGCAAATCCTGTTGTTTTCGATCCTGCTGGGCATCGCCCTGGCCCATGTCGGGCCGCGTGGCAAGGTGTTTGTCGATGCGCTTGAGAGTCTGATGCAGGGCATGTTTCGAATCGTAAACATGGTCATGCGTCTGGCGCCGATTGGTGCGTTCGGCGCCATTGCCTTCACCATTGGCAAGTACGGTTTCGGTTCGCTGTTTTCGCTGGGAAAACTGATGGCTTGCGTTTACCTGACCTGTGCGGTGTTCGTGATTTTTGTGCTCGGCCCGATCTGCCGTTACAGCGGTTTCAGCTTGTGGAAATTCCTCAGGTTCATCAAGGAAGAGCTGTTTACGGTACTCGGCACCAGCTCCTCGGAGTCGGTGCTGCCGCAGATGATCTCGAAGATGGAAAAGGCCGGCGTATCGAAACCGGTGGCCGGGATGATCATCCCCTCAGGGCTGACCTTCAACCCGGACGGCCAGGCCATCTACTACACCATCGCGGCGATCTTCATCGCTCAGGCGACGAACACACCGCTGACGCTGACCGACCAATTGATTGTGCTGGCGGTGTTGATGTTCACCTCCAAGGGCTCGGCGGGGGTAACCGGTTCAGGGTTCATCATACTGGCCGCGACATTGGCCTCGCTCGGCACGATACCGGTGGCAGGCATGGTGCTGTTGCTCGGGGTCGATCGCTTCATGTCGGAGGCTCGGGCAATCACCAACACCATTGGTAATGGCGTGGGCACCATGGCCATCGCCAAATGGGTCGGGGCGCTCGATAGCGAAAAAATGCACAGGTCGCTCAATGGCGAGGCCGAGGAACGGAGTGCGCAGGTGCCGGAAGCCGAGATCACTCTCCACGCCAGCGAATCTCTGCGCCCAGGCCTTGAGCGCGTGGCTGCCAGATAGACGAATCGGATACAGCAACCGCAGGTGCCATGCCGTCTCAGGCACAAAAACGCCCGGCTCACGCCGGGCGTTTTTCATTCGGTTTCAGATCATCTCAGGCAACGCATCCAGAACCTTGTCGAGGGTAATCGGATACTCCCGCACCCGCGCGCCCGTGGCGTTGTAGATCGCATTCGCCACCGCCGCACTCACGCCGCAAATCCCCAGCTCACCGACCCCTTTGGCTTTCATCGGCGATGAAATCGGGTCGGTTTCATCGAGGAAAATCACCTCCTGATGCGGGATGTCGGCATGCACCGGCACTTCGTAGCCCGCCAGGTCATGGTTGACGAAAAATCCCTGGCGCCTGTCCACCGAAAGCTCTTCCATCAACGCCGCACCGACGCCCATGGTCATCGCGCCGATCACCTGGCTGCGGGCCGATTTCGGATTGAGAATCCGCCCGGCGGCACAGACCGCGAGCATGCGCCTTACGCGGACTTCGCCGGTGGCGGCATCGACGGCGACTTCGACGAAGTGCGCGCCGAAGGTCGATTGCTGGTACTGCTTGGCGAGGTCGGCGAATTCGATGCTGTCCTCGACTTCGATTGCGGCATGTTGCGCGGCCTCACGTAACGGCACGTTCTTGCTGCCTAGTCGCACGTGGCCATCGGCGAACTGCGCTTCACCTCCGTTCATGCCCAGTTTGGCCGTGACCGCTTCGCGCAGTTTCATGCACGCCGCGTAGACCCCGGCGGTCGAGCAGTTGGCGCCGAACTGGCCGCCGGAGCCGGACGACACCGGAAAGTTCGAATCGCCCAAATGCACAGCCACATCGTCGAGACGCACGCCCATCACTTCGGCGGCGGTCTGGGCAATGATCGTGTAGCTGCCGGTGCCGATGTCCGTCATGTCGGTTTCGACGGTGATCTTGCCGTCGCGCTCCAGCCGCACTCGCGCGCCGGACTTCACCAGCAGGTTGTTGCGAATCGCCGCCGCGACGCCCATGCCGATCAGCCAGCGACCTTCGCGACGACTGCCGGGCGTTGCGTTGCGCTTATCCCAGCCAAAGTGTTCGGCGCCGGTTTGCAGGCATTCGATCAGTCGCCGCTGGGAGAATGGCCGCTCGGTTTTCACCGGATCGACCTGCGTGTCGTTAAGGATGCGGAACTGGATCGGATCGAGTTTGAGCTGTTCCGCCATCTCGTCCATGGCGATCTCCAGCGCCATCAGCCCCGGCGTTTCACCGGGGGCGCGCATGGCGTTGCCTTCCGGCAGATCCAGCGGCGCCAGGCGCATGGTCACCAGACGATTTTCTGCGGCGTAGAGCAACTGACTCGGCTGCGCCGCGACTTCGACCTTGCCGTCGGCGAGGTTGCCCGACCAGCCTTCGTGGGCGATGGCGGTGAGTTTGCCGTCCGCCGTGGCGCCCATGCGGATGCGCTGGACGGTGGCGGGGCGGTGGGTGGTGTTGTTGGCGATCTGCGGGCGGGCGAGGGCGACCTTCACGGGTCGGTTCGCCAGACGTGCGCCAATGGCGGCGAGGATCGCGTCGGCACGAATGAACAGCTTGCCGCCGAATCCGCCGCCAATGTACGGCGAGATCAACCGCACGTTTTCCTTGGGCAGGCCGAGGGTGGTGGCGATGTCACCGACGCTCCAGGCGATCATCTGGTTGGAGGTCCAGAGCGTCACGTGATCGCCTTTCCAGGCGGCGAGTGTCGCGTGGGGCTCCATCATCGCGTGGGACTGATCGGGTGTGGTGTAGGTCTGGTCGAACTGCACGGGCGCGGCGGCAAAAGCGCTGGCGAAATCGCCGTGTGTGACGTCCGGCAGTTCGTCTTTCGGCTCCACACCCTGATCGCGCACGCTGGCCAGATCAAACTGACCTTTGTCGGCCGCGTATTCGACGTTGACCAAGTGCGCGGCGGCCCGCGCCTGTTCGAAGGTTTCGGCGACCACCAGCGCCACGGCCTGGTGATAGTGCTGCACTTGCGGCCCGGCCAGCAGGTGCGCGGCGTTGTATTGGCCTTTGCCGAGCTTGCCAGCGTTGGCTGCGGTGACGATGGTCAGCACCCCCGGCGCGGCGCGGGCGGCATCCAGATCAATGTGGGTGATGCGACCCTTGGCAATGGCCGAGCCGACCATCACGCCGTAGGCCTGATTCTTCACGGCTTCATGTTGCTCGTAGGCGTAAGGCGCCTGGCCGCTGGTCTTCAACGGGCCTTCGATGCGGTCGGTGGGTTTGCCGATGATGTTCAGCTGATCAATCGGGTTGGTCGTGGCGGGCGTGTCGAATTTCATGCTTCGTCCCTCGCTTGGGCCAGCACCGAGGCAATCGTGCGCTCGACCAGCGTGACTTTGAACTGGTTGTCCGGGGTCGGCGTGGCACCGTCGAGCAGGCGCGCGCTGACAGCTTTCGCGCCTTGCGGCAACAGCGCTTCCGCCGCTTCGACCCGCCAGGGCTTCGGCGCGATGCCGCCGACGGCGATGCGACCGCTACCATCCTTCTGCAGGATCAGACCTACGGAAACCAGGGCGAAGGCGTACGACGAGCGGTCGCGCACCTTGTGATAGACATGTGTGCCGCCCACCGGCGCGGGCAGGGTAACGGCGGTAATCAGTTCGCCGGGTGTCAGGCTGGTTTCGACATTCGGGGTGGTGCCGGGCAATTGATGGAAATCCGCCATGGCGATGCGCCGGGTGCTGCCATCGGCCTTGAGCGTTTCGATCTGGGCATCCAGCGCACGCATCGCGATCGCCATGTCACTCGGATGAGTCGCGATGCAGGCGTCGCTGATACCGATGATGCCGAGTTGTCGACTGACACCGCCAATCGCCGCGCAGCCACTGCCTGGTTTGCGTTTATTGCAGGCCTGATTGGTGTCGTAGAAATACGGGCAGCGCGTGCGCTGGAGCAGATTGCCGGCGGTGGTCGCCATGTTGCGCAACTGGCCCGATGCACCGGCAAGCAAGGCGCGAGCGAGCAGTGCGTAGTCTTTCCGGACGCGGCTGTCGGCGGCCAGATCGGTGTTGCGCACCAGAGCGCCGATGCGCAAGCCGCCGTCGTCGGTGGCTTCGATCTGGTCGAGGCCCAGGTGGTTGACGTCTATCAGCTGCTGCGGTGTTTCGATGTCGAGTTTCATCAAGTCCAGCAGATTGGTGCCGCCGGCGATAAAGCGGGCGCCCTCGATTTGCGCGGCTTGGGCAGCGGCTGCGGCAGGGGAGTCGGCGCGGCTGTAATTGAACGCTCTCATGCTGGCACCTCCGCGACTTCGCTGATGGCTTCGATGATGTTCGAGTAGGCACCGCAACGGCAGATGTTGCCGCTCATGCGTTCCTGCAATTCGCTGGCGATCAGTTGCGGTGCGTCGGTCAGGCTGGTGCTGACGTGGCTGGGGATGCCGTCGCGGATTTCCTGAAGCACCGCCACCGCCGAACAGATCTGCCCCGGCGTGCAGTAGCCGCACTGGTAACCGTCATGCTTGATGAACGCCGCCTGCATCGGATGCAGGTGGTCGGGCATGCCGAGGCCTTCGATGGTGGTGACTTTGGCGCCGTCCTGCATCACCGCCAGGGTCAGGCAGGAATTGATTCGCCGGCCATCGACGATCACCGTGCAGGCGCCGCACTGGCCGTGGTCGCAGCCCTTTTTGCTACCGGTCAGGTGCAGGTGTTCGCGCAGGGCATCGAGCAGGGTGGTGCGGGTGTCGATCTCCAGCGTCTGCGGCTTGCCGTTGACTTCAAGCGTCACTTTGGCCATGGCCGGTTGCTCCAGAGTGGCCGCGTAGGCCTTGAGGCTGATGAAGGGCGGCATCGCGAATGCAGTCGCGGTCACGGCCCCGAGAATCAGGAAACGGCGTCGGGAAATCGCCAACGGCGGATGGTCGTTCATGGCTGGGCTTCCTCTGATCAGGTCGGCAGGTTGCAAATGACCCGCCAGGGCACGCCGGCGTGGTAGCCAGTCTTGGTCTGTTCTAGGAGTGACCGCAGGGGGGAGGAAAAGGTTTTGTCGGATTTCGCCCAAGTCAAAGCCATCAAACAGCCACCGGATGGACGGGAAGGACGCGGCAAGCAGGGCGATGAACGGTCGTTGATGGCCACTGAATCAAAGCCTTTTTCCCCGGTCGTATCTGCGCCAGCGCGCACCCGCGCTGACCGTTTCCGACGTCAAGACCTTGGTTTTAGGGAAATTCTGAATGATGCGTGCAACAAGCCTGCTGCTGACTGTTTCCGCCGCCGTACTGCTGGGCGGCTGTGTGGCGGATTTCGATGATGACCATCGCCATGGCCGGCATTACGACCGCGATCATGGCCGTTACTACGATCATGACCGACGCTGGGACGACCGCGACGACGATCGCCGCGACGGGCGTCGTTATCACCGCGACCGGGATGATGACTGATTGAAACGAAGAGGGCGTTCCCCGACGGGAACGCCCTCTGGCATTAAAAATGAGCGCTCGCCCGGACGCTGGATCGCGCAGGCACAGAGGCCTCGATGTCCAGCAAATGGGTGGCGAGAATGTCGCTCAGAAAACGGAACTGATCGTTGAGGCCGACCACTTCATTGCTGAAATGATTGCTGGCGGCGGGCATCAACAGATCTTCGAAGGCTTCGTCGAACACCAGCGCTTGTGTCTTGCGCGACACGGCGTGCTGATCGTAGTAGTTGCTGCCGAAGACCGGGAAACTCACGGCGAGGGTGACGGTACTGATCATGATGTGAACTCCTCGTGCTGTGTGTTTCGGATGGGTTAATCGTGCCTTTGACGAGCGGTCGGCGGAAGGCAATCGTCGCGATGGTGAATATCGACGCCATTGATGGTTGGACTGACGCAGCCCTGACCAGCGGATAAACGGCGCACCGCACGCACCTATACTCATGTCATCTCCCCCGGATTCTTCCGGTCTTGCGACCGAGGAACAGATAAGGACCGCCACCGTGAACCTGCGTGCGCTGCTCGTCGCCGCACTGGTGTTGCTGGCCGGCTGCGCCACCACGGCGCGGGCCCCGGTGACCGCGCCGGCAGTGGTGGTCTCGCCGGCTACCTGGCAGCAGATCGACCGGGAAATCGTCAGCGCCTCGAAGCAGGCCACCGAGCAGGTCAAGCTATTCGCCCGTGGCTCGATGGAACATTGGCGCATTCGGGTCTATGAGCAAACTGAAGAAAATTTCATCCCGTGGTTCAGCAGTTACTGGACCCAGGAATGGCTGTCGATGAAGGTCAGCTGGTACACGATCAGTGCCAGCGGTGAGCAGGATGCCTCGGCCAAACGCCTGGCGGCCTATCTGCTGGAGCAATATCAGGAACGGGTGCTGGCGCCGGTGGCGGTGGAGATCGACCCGGACGCGATCCTCGGCCAGTCCACCGCGTTCTACGCGCAGCTGATGGCGCAGCAGATGCCGGTCATCGCCCAGCGCCACGGCGTGCCCATCGCCCAGCTCAACGGGCGGTTGCAGAAAATCCCCGCCATCGCCCTTGGCCCGCCGCCAGCCCGGGATGCCTCGTTGTACCAGGTTGTCAGCACTGAACCGTTGAACACTCTGCCGGCCTACGCCGCGCTGATCGACAAGATCCATACCGACGGCGGCTCGAAAGGCGTGGCCTCGACCGATACGGCGATGGCGCCGGTGGCCAAGCGCGCCAGTCAGCGCATGGAGGCGGAAATGGCCCCGCGCGGCGCCGCGAGCGCGGTGGCGGCAGCGGCCGGCAAACTGGCCGGGGCGCTGATTTCGGTCGGTGTGGCGGGCGTGCGCGCAATCATTCAGGCCAACGACCGCCCGGACAGCGAAGCGCTGATCCGCAGCAGCCTGGGCAACACCTTCGACAAGGCCTGGCTGAAACTGGTGCAAAACCCGACCACTGGCGTGATGGCCGGCACGCTGCACATGGCGGCGCAGGTCGAGGGCAATCTGGGCGGGCGGGATGAGCCGTCGGTCGGGTTGGGCGTCAACCGTGTCGAATGGCGGCCGCCCGAGTCGACTACTCAGCAGATCGAACCCACCCTGCAAGGAGAATGATCATGGCTTACATCGATGTGTTCGTGGCGCCCGTGCCGAATGCCAATCGCGAACAGTACAAAAAACACTGCGAAATCGCCGCGAAGCTGTTCAAGGAATACGGCGCTCTGGAGGTGATTCAGGGCTGGGGCGATGACGTGCCGGACGGCAAGGTCACCTCATTCCCGATGGCGGTGAAACTCAAGGAAGGCGAAACCGTATCGGCGGGCTGGCTGGTCTGGCCGGACAAAGCCACCCGCGACGCCGGCATGGGGAAAATGATGGAAGACCCGCGCATGCAGCCGGACGTCAATCCGATGCCGTTCGATGGGCAGCGGATGATCTTCGGTGGCTTCAAGGACATTCTCGAACCTTGATGCCGCGCTGCCGGGTCACTCCGCCGACGGGGTGATCCGGCAGCCTTTGCGGTTGCGGATCTGCTCGTCCGTCGGCCGCTCGCGGACGAATTCGAAACGCGGCTCACCTTCGCTGTAATGCACCAGCCAGCCCCATTCCAGTTCGCTCTCATCCTGTCCGGGATTCGGCGGTCGGGCCCACCAGGGTTCTTTGCTGAGGATCTCGCGCATGACGTCCTCCGGTTGATGGCAATCGTTGAACTATAAACCCCATGCCGAGAGTCGCCAGAAACGGGCGTGTAGAATCCAGGGATCTCGACGAACGAAGGAGCGTGGCCATGACGGACGAAACGCGCGGGGATCAACCGTTCAAGCGGCTGTTCTTCGCCCTGGACTGCCCGCCGGCGCAGCGCAAGGCGATTGCCCAGTGGCGCGGCGAACTGGGTTTGCGTACCGGCAAACCGGTGCCGGCGGACAACTTTCACCTGACGCTGCTGTTTCTCGGTGCGGTGCCGTTGGCGCAGATTGGCGAAGTCTGCGAGGCGGCGTCGAAGGTGCGCACGCCGGGCGAGGCGCTGAGGATTTCACTGGATCGGTTGCAGGTCTGGCGGCGCGCCGGGGTGTTGTCGCTGGCGCCAGAGCAAGCACCGCAGGGATTGCTGCGGCTGGTGTATGCGCTGGAGCAGGCGATGTTGCCGTTCGGGTTTGAAGAGGCGACGCGCGAGTATCGTCCGCACCTGACACTGGCCCGGGACTATCGCGCGCCGGAACCGGAATCCGCCACGCCGCCGGAGTTCTTCCTGCGAGCTGAACGCTTTGCGCTGTTCGAATCCCACAAGGGCCGCTACCGCTCGTTGGCCGACTGGCCACTGATCTGAGCCCACAAAAAAAGGCGCCCGAGGGCGCCTGAATTCACCTGAACCGAGGAAGCCAGGTGAGGCCGTTCAGAGCAGGGGGCAGCGGTGGTAAGGCGCTGCATGAACGGAAACTTGTGATTCTGATCGCTGACTGCCTGATCGTTCCCACGCTCTGCGTGGGAATGCAGCCCGGGACGCTCCGCGTCCCAAAGCGGACGCAGAGCGTCCATTGAGGCATTCCCACGCGGAGCGTGGGAACGATCACCGCGAGTACTCCAGGTTTATTTGCCGAGTTTCACGCGTGTCCAGCCCCGGGTCATGATCCGTTGCGTGGCAATCGGCTGATCCGGCACCGCATACAGCGTGGCCATCACCGCTTGCGGCGGGTATGAGCCCGGGTCGTTGCGGATCGCTTCGTCTACCAGCGGCGTCGCCGCTTCGTTGGCGTTGCTGTAACCGATGCTGTTGGTGACTTCGGCGATGATGTCCGGGCGCATCAGGAAGTTCATGAACAGATAGGCGTTCTCGACGTTGGCGGCATCGCGAGGGATGGCGACCATGTCGTAGAAACTGCCGGCGCCTTCCTTGGGAATGCTGTAGTCGATCTCGACCTTGTTGCCCGATTCCACCGCGCGGGCCTTGGCCTGCAGCACGTCACCCGAGTAACCGACCGCCACGCAGATGTTGCCGTTGGCCAGATCGGAGATGTACTTGGACGAATGGAAATACGCCACCGACGGCCGGATCTTCATGAACAGCGCTTCGGCTTCGGCGATGTGCTTCACGTCCTTGTCGTTCACCGGATAGCCCAGGTAGTGCAGGGCAGCCGGGAGCATTTCGGTCGGCGAGTCGAGGAAGCTGATGCCACAGGCTTTCAGCTTCTCGGCGTTCTCCGGTTTGAACAGCAGATCCCAGGAGTTGGTCGGCGCATTCTTGCCGAACACTTCGCGGACCTTGTCCGGGTTGAAGCCGATGCCGATCGAGCCCCACATATACGGGAACGCGTGGGCGTTGTCCGGATCACTGGCGGAGGCGTTTTTCAGCAGCACCGGGTTGAGGTTTTTCCAGTTTGGCAGCTTCGATTTGTCCAGGGTCTGATAGACCCCGGCCTTGATCTGCTTGGCCAGGAAACTGTTGGACGGCACCACGATGTCGTAGCCGGATTTACCCGCGAGCAAACGTGCTTCGAGGGTTTCATTGCTGTCGAACACATCATAGGTCACGCGGATGCCGGTCTCGTCCTCGAACTTCTTGACGGTGTCCGGAGCGATGTAATCCGACCAGTTGTAAACGCGCAGTACCTTGTCGTTGGCCTGGGCGCCCGTGGCGATTGCGCCCAATAAGGACAGTGTCAGCAGAGTCCTGCCAAACATTTTCATCGGTGAAACTCCATTCTTTTTATTCAAAAGCTTTTAAGCAAAGCGCAAAGCCGTAAAACGCGACGGCCCTAGGCCGTCGCTGCCACTCGTTGAGGTTGCGGTTGCTGCCACGATTCGTTGGCGGTCTGATCCATCGCTTCCTGAATCGCACGCTTGCGGTTGGCTTCTGCCTTGCGGCCGAAGTACCAGACCAGGAAGGTCACCAGCGACACTGCCAGCAGAATCAGGCTGGCCACGGCGTTGATCTCGGGCTTCACGCCCAGACGCACGGCCGAGAACACTTCCATCGGCAGGGTGGTGGAGCCCGGCCCGGACACGAAGCTCGCCAGCACCAGATCGTCCAGCGACAGGGCGAACGACATCATGCCGCCCGCCGCCAGCGACGGCGCGATCATCGGGATGGTGATCAGGAAAAACACCTTGAACGGTTTCGCGCCCAGATCCATCGCCGCTTCTTCGATCGACAGGTCCAGCTCGCGCAAGCGGGCGGAGACTACCACCGCCACATAAGCGGCACAAAACGTGGTGTGGGCGATCCAGATCGTGACAATGCCACGCTCCTGCGGCCAGCCGATCAGTTGCGCCATCGCCACAAACAGCAGCAACAACGACAGACCGGTGATCACTTCAGGCATCACCAGCGGCGCGGTGACCAGACCACCGAACAGCGTACGACCCTTGAAGCGCGTTACGCGGGTCAGCACGAAGGCGGCGAGGGTGCCCAGCGCCACGGCGGCGATCGCGGTGTAGCAGGCGATTTCCAGCGAGCGCACCACCGAGCCCATCAGTTGGGTGTTGTCGAGCAGGCCGACGTACCATTTCACCGACCAGCCGCCCCAGACCGTCACCAGTTTGGATGCGTTGAACGAGTAGATCACCAGAATCAGCATCGGCAGATAAATGAACGTCAGGCCGAAGATCAACATGAGCTTTGCAAAACCGAAGCGTTTCATCCCCGTGCCTCCATCTCTTTGGCCTGGCTGCGGTTGAACAGCAGAATCGGCACAATCAGGATCAACAGCATCACCACCGCCAGAGCAGATGCCACTGGCCAGTCGCGGTTATTGAAGAACTCTTGCCACAGCACGCGACCGATCATCAGGGTCTCCGGGCCGCCCAGCAGTTCCGGGATCACGAACTCGCCCACCACCGGAATGAACACCAGCATGCAGCCGGCGATGATGCCGTTTTTGGCCAGTGGCACGGTGATTTTCCAGAAGTTGTTGAAGTTGCTCGAACCCAGGTCCTGCGCGGCTTCCAGCAGGCTGCCGTCGTGCTTCACCAGGTTGGCGTAGAGCGGCAGCACCATGAACGGCAGGTAGGCGTAGACAACGCCGATATACACGGCCGTGTTGGTGTTGAGGATCTCGATCGGGTGATCGGTGAGCCCGGTCCACATCAGGAACGCATTGAGCAGACCGTTGTTGCTGAGGATGCCCATCCACGCGTAAACGCGGATCAGGATCGCGGTCCAGGTCGGCATCATGATCAACAGCAGCAGGACGTTTTGCGTTTCCTTGCCGGTCTTGGTGATCGCGTAGGCCATCGGGAAACCGATCACCAGACACATCAGCGTACTGAGCAGCGCCACCTTCAGCGAACCGAGGTAGGCCGACAGGTACAGCTCGTCTTCGCCGAGCATGGTGTAGTTGCCGATGTTCAGGAACAGCTGGAATTTCTGTTCGGCGTAGGTGTAGATCTCCGAGTACGGCGGGATCGACAGCGCAGCTTCCGAGAAGCTGATCTTCATCACCAAAAAGAACGGCAGCATGAAGAACAGGAACAGCCAGATGAACGGGATGCCGATGACGAACTTTCGCCCGCTGGGCACCAGGCGCAGGAATTGCTGATTGAAGGTTCTCATGAGCGCAGTACCACGCCGCTGTCGTCTTCCCACCAGACGTAGACCTTGTCGTCCCAGGTCGGACGCGCGCCACGGCGTTCGGCGTTGGCCATGAACGACTGGACGATCTTGCCGCTCGGCAATTCGACGTAGAACACCGAGTGACCGCCGAGGTAGGCGATGTCATGCACCTTGCCTTCGGACCAGTTGTAGCGGGTCTCCGGCTTGATCGTGCTGACGAGCATTTTTTCCGGGCGGATCGCGTAGGTGATCGACTTGTCCTGCACCGAAGTGCTGACGCCATGACCGACGTAGATCTTTTGCTGCAAGTCCGGGCTGTGGATGATCGCGTGGCCTTCAAGGTCCTCGACCACGGTGCCGTCGAAGGCGTTCACGTTGCCGATGAATTCGCAGACCATGCGGCTGACCGGCGCCTCATAGATGTCGACCGGGCTGCCGATCTGGGCGATCCAGCCCAGGTGCATGATCGCGATGCGCTCGGCCATGGTCATGGCCTCTTCCTGGTCGTGGGTCACCATCACGCAGGTCACGCCGACGCGCTCGATGATCTCAACCAGCTCAAGCTGCATCTGCGAACGCAGTTTCTTGTCCAGTGCGCCCATCGGCTCGTCGAGCAGCAACAGCTTCGGACGCTTGGCCAGGGAGCGGGCGAGGGCCACGCGCTGACGCTGACCGCCGGACAGTTGATGCGGGCGGCGCTTGGCGTATTGGGTCATGTGGACGAGGCGCAGCATTTCTTCGACACGGGCGTCGATTTCGCTGGCCGGCAAACGGTCCTGCTTGAGGCCGAAGGCGATGTTCTGCGCGACAGTCATGTGCGGGAACAGGGCGTAGGACTGGAACATCATGTTGATCGGCCGCTCGTACGGCGGCATATCGGTGATGTCGACACCGTCAAGCAGAATGCGTCCTTCAGTCGGCCGTTCGAAACCGGCGAGCATGCGCAGCAGGGTCGATTTGCCCGAGCCGGAGCCGCCGAGCAGGGCGAAGATTTCGCCCTGATGGATCTCCAGGGACACATCGTCCACCGCAGTGGTTTCGTCGAACTTCTTGGTGACTCGATCGACCTTCACCAGAACCTTTTTCGGTTGCTGATGACCTTCAAGAGCCTTCCTGTAAGTGCTGGAGGCGTTTGCCATGTGAAACTCCCAACAGGTTTCAGTCGCCGGGCCAACGCGGCCTGGCTTAAGAGTGGATTGCAGACCCGCACCGTGCGGGTTGTTCGGCGCCGCCGTCCTGGCTGCCGGGTGGTGCTTTTTGTTTTCGCGGTGTGTTGCTGATCGCGGATGACGGATGCGCAAACGCGCAGCCGCCGACCCCGCGGGGGCAGTAAATGGTTTTGCAATCGTTGGGTGGCGTCAGCGCTGGTTGCGTCGCGCCGCACGCTGGCGGCAAGCCTCGCCGAATGCCTGGAAAATCCGCAGGTAGTTCGGGTTGTCCAGCACTTGCCATTCCGGGTGCCATTGCACGCCGAGGGCGAAGGTCGGGCTGTGCTCCACCGAGACCGCCTCGATCAGGCCGTCCGGCGCCACGGCTTCGGCGCGCAGGCCGGGAGCGAGGCGGTCGATGCCCTGACTGTGAATCGAGTTGACCTGGAATTCACCCGGCAGCTCCAGCGCTTCGAATACGCCACCGGCCAGCACCGTCACGGCATGGGCCGGGGCGTACTGCACGGCGACATCCGGGCTGTCGGCTTCGCGGTGATCGAGCATGCCCGGCAGCTCATGCACCTTCTGGTGCAGGCTGCCGCCGAACGCCACGTTCATTTCCTGGAAGCCGCGGCAAATGCCGAGTACCGGAACGCCCGCCGCGATGGCTGCACGCAATAGAGGAAGGGTGGTGGCATCCCGCGCCGGATCGTGATCCGTGCCGGGAGCGCTGTCCGGGCCCTGATAGTGGAAAGGTTCCACGTTGGACGGCGAGCCGGTCAGCAACAGACCGTCGAGCTGACCCAGCAGGTCTTCGATTTCAGTCAGTTTGCCAAGGGAAGGAATGACGACGGGCAACCCCAGCGCCGCAACGCTGACAGCGCGAACGTACTTGTCGCCGCTGATGTGATAGGGGTGCAGGCCAATCTGTTTGACGCACGCAGTAACGCCGATCAATGGCTTGAATGCCATTTTTATTCACCTCGAAGTTTGACACTTGAACGAGCTTTTCCGGAGCTTAGCCTCGTTGATTTTAATTAACAACTCCCATGTAAAAAATTCTAAACGCCGTTCATCAAATCTTCATCAAGACCGGGGCTCTGGCGCCTGCATTGGCACGATAGTGTTAAAAAAAGCCCGAAAAATAAACGCTGAGCGGCCCTGTGTTCGCTATTGACTTCACTTTGCCGTTCGGGTTGACTGGCTCGGCGAAACAGCAGTGAACATAATAATTAACAGCTAAATAGGTGCATCATGTCGGTCCCTCTGCGTGCCGTTCAACTCAACGAAGCAAACGCATTCCTTAAGAAACATCCTGAGGTTTTGTACGTCGACCTTCTGATTGCAGACATGAACGGTGTGGTGCGCGGCAAGCGCATCGAGCGCACCAGTCTTCATAAGGTTTACGAGAAAGGCATCAATCTGCCGGCCTCGCTCTTTGCCCTCGACATCAATGGCTCCACGGTGGAAAGCACCGGTCTGGGCCTGGACATCGGCGACTCCGACCGTATCTGCTACCCGATCCCGGGCACCCTGAGCATCGAGCCCTGGCAGAAGCGCCCGACCGCACAACTGCTGATGACCATGCACGAACTGGAAGGCGAGCCGTTCTTTGCCGACCCGCGTGAAGTGTTGGCCAACGTGGTGCGCAAGTTCGACGAAATGGGCCTGACCATCTGCGCCGCGTTCGAACTCGAGTTCTACCTGATCGACCAGGACAACGTGAACGGCCGTCCGCAATCGCCGCGTTCGCCGGTTTCGGGCAAGCGTCCGGTGTCGACCCAGGTTTATCTGATCGACGACCTCGACGAGTACGTCGACTGCCTGCAAGACATCCTCGAAGGCGCGAAAGAGCAGGGCATTCCTGCCGACGCCATCGTCAAGGAAAGCGCCCCGGCGCAGTTCGAAGTCAACCTGCACCACGTGTCCGACCCGATCAAGGCGTGCGACTACGCCGTCCTGCTCAAGCGTCTGGTGAAGAACATCGCCTACGACCACGAGATGGACACCACCTTCATGGCCAAGCCGTATCCGGGCCAGGCGGGCAACGGTCTGCACGTGCACATTTCGATTCTGGACAAAGAAGGCAACAACATCTTCGCCAGCGAGGATCCCGAGCAGAACGCCGCGCTACGCCACGCGATCGGCGGTGTGCTGGAGACCCTGCCTGCGCAAATGGCTTTCCTGTGCCCGAACGTCAACTCGTACCGCCGCTTCGGCGCACAGTTCTACGTGCCGAACTCGCCGAGCTGGGGCATCGACAACCGTACCGTGGCTGTCCGCGTGCCGACCGGTTCGCCGGATGCCGTGCGCATTGAGCATCGCGTAGCCGGTGCCGACGCCAACCCGTACCTGCTGATGGCTTCCGTGCTGGCCGGTATCCACCACGGCCTGACCAACGAAATCGAGCCGGGCGCCCCGGTCGAAGGCAACAGCTACGAGCAGAACGAACAGAGCCTGCCAAACAACCTGCGCGACGCCCTGCGTGAGCTGGACGACAGCGAAGTCATGGCTCGCTACATCGACCCGATGTACATCGACGTGTTCGTCGCGTGCAAGGAAAGCGAGCTGGCCGAGTTCGAGAACTCGATCTCTGACCTTGAGTACAACTGGTATCTGCATACCGTCTGACGCTCAAGCGCTATCTCGCTAACACCGCAAAACCCTGTGGGAGCGGGCTTGCCCGCGAAGAGGCCATCACCTTCAACATTGAAGGTGACTGACCCACCGTATTCGCGAGCAAGTCGAATCGTCGCACCGTCGCCCCCACAGGGATATCGGTCACTAATTCTTATGTGTGAGTCACCCCCATGACCATGACCCGCAACGACTGGGAACAACGCTTCCAGTCCCTGACCCTCGAATCCCGCGCTTTCATCAACGGCGAGTACCGCCCGGCCATCAGCGGCGAAACCTTCGAATGCCTGAGCCCCGTCGACGGCCGTTTCCTGGCCTCCGTCGCCAGCACCGATGAAGCCGACGCCAACCTGGCCGTCGAAGCCGCGCGCCAATCCTTCAACTCCGGCGTGTGGGCGAACAAGGCCCCGGCCGAGCGCAAGCGCATCCTGATTCGCTTCGCCGATCTGATCCTGCAACACCAGGAAGAACTGGCGCTGCTCGAAACCCTCGACATGGGCAAACCGATCAGCGACTCGATGAGCATCGACATCCCGGCGACCGCCAACGCGATCCGCTGGAGCGCCGAAGCGATCGACAAGATCTACGATGAAGTCGCCGCCACCCCGCACGATCAACTGGGTCTGGTGACTCGCGAGCCATCCGGCGTAGTTGCGGCCATCGTGCCGTGGAACTTCCCGCTGATCATGGCCAGCTGGAAATTCGCCCCGGCGCTGGCGGCGGGTAACTCGTTCATCCTCAAGCCTTCGGAAAAATCCCCGCTGACCGCGATCCGTATCGCGCAACTGGCGCTGGATGCCGGCATTCCGAAAGGCGTGTTCAACGTCCTGCCAGGCTTCGGCCACACCGTCGGCAAGGCGTTGGCGTTGCACATGGACGTCGACGTGCTGGCCTTCACCGGCTCCACGGCGATTGCCAAGCAACTGATGATTTATGCCGGCCAAAGCAACATGAAACGCGTCTGGCTCGAAGCTGGGGGCAAGAGCCCGAACGTGGTGTTTGCCGACGCACCGGACTTGCGCGCGGCAGCACAAGCGGCGGCCGGCGCCATTGCGTTCAACCAGGGCGAAGTCTGCACCGCCGGCTCGCGCCTGCTGGTGGAGCGTTCGATCCGCGAGCAATTCATCCCGCTGCTGGTGGAAGCGCTGCAAGCGTGGAAACCGGGTCACGCACTGGATCCGGCGACCACCGTCGGTGCCGTGGTCGATCAGCGTCAACTGGACAACGTGCTGCGCTACATCAGCATCGGTCGGGAGCAGGGCGCCGAGCTGATCGCCGGCGGTCAGCGCACCCTCGAAGAAACCGGCGGCACCTACATCGAGCCGGCGATTTTCGACGGCGTGACCAGCGCCATGACCATCGCCAAGGAAGAAATTTTCGGCCCGGTGCTGTCGCTGATCACCTTCGACACCGTTGAAGAAGCGTTGCACATCGCCAACGACAGCATCTTCGGCCTCGCCGCCGGGGTCTGGACCAGCAACCTGAGCAAGGCCCACACCTTTGCCCGTGGCCTGCGCGCCGGCAGCGTGTGGGTCAACCAGTACGACGGCGGCGACATGACCGCACCGTTCGGAGGCTTTAAACAGTCGGGCAACGGTCGCGACAAATCGCTGCACGCGTTCGACAAGTACGCCGAGCTGAAAGCGACCTGGATCAAGCTCTGACTCTTTTACAGCGGTGGTCGCCTGCAACCGGCGACCCTCGGAGAATAAAAAAATGAAACAACAACACGTGAACAGCTACTACGCCGCCACCCGCAACGAAGTGATCGATTTCCCGATCCTCGAAGAGTCGGTGGAGTGCGATGTCTGCATCATCGGCGCCGGCTACACCGGCCTGTCCTCGGCGCTGTTCCTGAGCGAAGCCGGCTACAAAGTGACGGTGCTGGAAGCGGCGAAAGTCGGCTATGGCGCCAGCGGTCGCAACGGCGGCCAACTGGTCAACTCCTACAGCCGCGACGTCGACGTGATCGAAGAACGCTACGGCGACAAGACCGCCGAAATCCTCGGCAGCATGATCTTCGAAGGCGCCGACATCATCCGTTCGCGCATCAAGGAATACGACATCAAGTGCGACTACCGCCCGGGCGGCATTTTCGCAGCGATGAACAACAAACAGCTCAAGGGACTCGCCGAACAAAAACGTAGCTGGGAACGTTACGGCAATAAAAACCTGAAGATGCTCGACGTTGCGGACATTCGCCGCGAAGTCGGCTCCGACGCTTACGTCGGCGGTCTGTTGGACATGCAGGGCGGCCACATCCACCCGCTGAACCTGGCCCTCGGCGAAGCCGCGGCCATCGTGCGTCTGGGCGGCAAGATCTTCGAGCAATCCGCCGCCGTGGAAATCAAATACGGCGAGCCCAACGTCGTGCGCACCGCCAAAGGCCAGGTCCGCGCCAAGTACCTGCTGATCGCCGGCAACGCCTACCTGCCGCAAGGCCTCGACAACCGCGTGACCGCCAAGAGCATGCCGTGCGGCTCGCAGATCTGCGTCACCGAACCGTTGACCGAAAAACAGGCCCGCAGCCTGATCACCAACAACTACTGCGTCGAAGACTGTAACTACCTGCTCGACTACTACCGCCTCACCGCCGACAACCGTCTGCTCTACGGCGGCGGCGTGGTCTACGGCGCCCGTGAACCGGACGACATCGAAACCCTGATCCGCCCGAAGATCCTCAAGACCTTCCCGCAGCTCAAGGACGTGAAAATCGATTACCGCTGGACCGGCAACTTCCTGCTGACCATGTCGCGCATGCCGCAATTCGGCCGCATCGAGAAAAACGCCTACTACATGCAGGGCTACAGCGGCCACGGCGTCACCTGCTCGCACCTGGCCGGCAAACTGATCTCGGAAATGATCCGTGGCGACGCCGAACGCTTCGACGCCTTCGCCTCCCTGCCACACATGCCAATGCTCGGCGGCCGCACCTTCTCCGCGCCGCTGACCGCCCTTGGCGCCGTGTACTACTCGCTGCGCGACCGTTTCGGCATCTGAGTTACCTCGCCGGCGGCGCCCCCAAAAAGGGCGTTGCCGGCTTTTACACCGTGCAAGCAGCACCACAAACCCTGTGGGAGCGAGCTTGCTCGCGAAAGCGGCCTATCAGCAAAAGGGATGTTGAATATGCCGCCCAATCGCGAGCAAGCTCGCTCCCACAGGTCTTGTGCCTGACCCGCAATTACCTCCAGCAGGCTCTTTTCACCCACCGTCCATCGAACCTGCTGAGCAACACCGACAAACGTGATTTAATAGCCGCCTTTCACGGTTCCGGGACACGGGAGCAACGTGATCCGCGCGACCTGCGCGGCACCCGCCACCCACCCCCATTGCCCTTAAGTCGTTCTCACATAAGGCTGTCATGGATACGGGTTCTCGACTCAAACTAGTACGCGAAAGCTACAAACTCTCCCAGCGCGAGCTGGCCCGGCGTAGCGGCGTGACCAATGCCACCATCTCCCTGATCGAACAGAATCGTGTCAGTCCTTCCGTCAGCTCACTGAAAAAGCTGCTCGAAGGCATCCCGATGTCCCTGGCCGACTTCTTCACCTTCGACCAGCCCCCCCGCGAACACCAATACGTCTTCCGCGCCAACGAACAACCCGACCTCGGCCGCCACGGCCTGCGCCTGCTCCTGATCGGCGCCTCGGTCCCAAGCCGCCAGATGCGCTTGCTGCGCGAACAATACGCACCGGGCGCGAGTTCGGGGGAAGAGCCGATTGTTCACGCGGAAGGCGAGGAGTGTGGGTTGGTGACGCGTGGGACTGTGGAGTTGACGGTGGATGGGCAGGTGAGTGTGTTGAGTGCGGGGGATGGGTATTACTTCCCGACGACGCTGCCGCATAAGTTCCGGAATATCGGGGCGGATGAGGCTGAGATTATTAGTGCGAATACGCCGGCGAATTTTTAAAGGCGGCTTGTCCCGAAATGTTTCATAAAAAAGGAAATGGCTTGTTCAGACATTTCCTTTTTTAGAGTTTTTCTTACTACCTTCTGGGTTCAAAGAATGTTGACTCAATCCCAGCCTTCAAACCTTTTGCCGAAAATTTTTCTTTAACCTCTTCATACCGCTCGGGAGAAAAATACTCTCCACTTTGAGGGTCGAAGTACCAGCCAGTCCTGACTTCTGCAGGGCATTCCGGATAGGGACCGCGCATCCCCGTGACACCGGTTGTCGCTTGCGCTTCATCCATGATTTTGTTGACCTGAAGTAAGTTTGATTCAGATACGGAATTGAACGTCGCGAAATATTTCATTTGTTGAACCTCGATAGTTTTCTTCCTAGATAGATTGGCGAAAAATAAATTCTATTTCACCTGTCAGAACTGACAGGTGCCTAGTCTATTTCGTGATTGCCCTAATAGCTTTCTGAATAAAAGCAACAATTTAACTTGTCCGGTTTTCAATGATGCGAAATACGTCGCTCACGTCCTGCACCATGATTCTGGCGATGGTGGTCACGGTGTAAATGTCGTGTTCGGCATGGTCAGGGAGGCGGATGCAGGTCATTAGATCCAGGTATTTGAGAACGGCATTGAGGCGCTCACTGGCACAAGCATGGAGGTCGCGCAGTGGGGCGTCAGTATCGATGAGCAGGACGGGGTGATCGGTAGCTGGATGTGACATGTTCGCGCAGTGGCGTATGAGTTTCTGTGTCGTCATGGTGTTAATCCTTTGTTGAGAAGAATTGCCACCGTCCTGCTGCGAAACAAAATGGGTGGCAGCTATGCGCGGGTTCGCAGACCGGAGGATTAACACCAAGACCCGGCAGACCCGAAGGTCTCCCACGCACAACCGCCATAAAATTTGCGCAGCCGAGAGTCGGCCGTGCTAGGCGGAACAGGGTGTCAATCTTAAGGGCTGCGAAACCCTATCGCCAAATTCGTTCAGCGACAGACCCACTCTAGGCACCGATTCCCACCGTCGCAATCAGCCTGTAGGACGTGAAATCACCACGTCTGGCCAGAGAGTTCGCTCGCGTTCGGCGGCGCAACCGGCGTAAATCAGGGGCTGCGGAGTAACAGGGGAAAACGACTTGCCAGATTTCGGCCCGCTTCGCAGCCCCGCAAGAACAAGCTCCCTCACCACGCGGAGCAATTTCCTACGGCGTTTTCAGATCAAAAAACTCATCACACATTCCACCCCCGGAACTTTCCCCAAAACCGATGTCAATTTGATGGCGTGTCGCGACGCTCATTCATCGGCTCAAGCAGTGCCAGGCTGGTTCCTGGTCAACCATGGAAGTGTGTGATGAGACTATTACTCGCAATGTTGTTGATGTTCAGCGGCTACAGCTTTGCCAGTTGCGGCAACATTGATGATCACGATCAGCGTGCCTATTGCAATGCAAGGGAGAGCGGCAGCAGTTGCGGCAACATCGACAATCACGATCTGCGGGCGGCGTGTAACGCGGAGATGGGCGGCAGTTCCTGCGGCAACATCGACGACCACGACCAGCGCGCCTACTGCAACGCCAAACAGAGCGGCAGCAGTTGCGGCAACATCGATGATCATGACCTGCGTGCGCGATGCAACGCGGAGCAGGGTGGCAGTTCCTGCGGCAACATCGATGACCACGACCAGCGTGCTTACTGCAATGCGACCACGGGCGGCAGCAGTTGCGGGAACATCGACAACCATGATTTGCGTACGCGGTGTGAGGCCATGAAGCGCTGATCTGGTTTTGATTGCTTTACTCAGTGCCAGGCTGTTTCCCGGCAAGCTCAAGGAAGTGTGAGATGAAACTGATTCTTGCGATGTTGTTGCTGTTCAGCGGTTACGTTTCCGCCAGTTGTGCCAGCATCACTGACCCAGACAAACGCAATTATTGCCAGGCGATGGAGGAAGGTAGCAGTTGTTATTCCATCGACAATTACGATTTACGCACGGCCTGCCAAGCGGAGAAGGGCGGTTCATGCGCGGGTATCCAGGATCGTGACCAGCGCGCCTATTGCGACGCCAAGAAAGGCAGTAGTTGTGCCTCGATCGATAATTACGATCTTCGCACCGCTTGCGAAGGGGAGAAAGGCGGTTCATGCGCGAGTATCCAGGATCGTGACAAACGCTCCTTCTGTGAAGCGAAGCAGGGCAGCAGCTGTGCGAGCATCGGCGACGGGGATCTGCGCAACCAGTGTGAAGCCATGAAACGCTGATCCATCGGCCTGAATCCAAACGCAAAAAGGGACACCCAACGGTGTCCCTTTTTTGTGTGCGATTGAAACGGATTTCCCGGACCACCCAGTCAAACTTTTCACTTGCCACGCCCCGGCTCATCGCCAAAGGTTCCTCCCATCAGCACCACGTCGTAGACTGCGAAACAAGTTGTAAAGCCTCTCCCACGGACGGAACCGCGCATGATTCATATCGGCAGCCGCAACAACGCCCCCACGCCGCAGCACAAAACCCAGGACATCTACATCTTCAGCATCGACCTGTCCCGCCCGGCGACGCCGTTCTGTTTCGAGCAATCGATTGGCGGCGGGCATGTCGAGCAGGGCGGTGCGCGGTGGTTGGCACTGGATGAGCTGGATGGCTGGCCCGGTGAATGGCGTGAGCATTTGAAGAAGGCCGGATGTGCCTGGGTGGGCGAGTTGCTGGACGCGCGTTCGGGGGAGAGTCAGGCTGATCTGGTCTCGCTGATTCTCCAGCGGTACGCCGAGCCGGCGCAGCCGACCGGGCGTTTTCAGGCGATTGGGCGCTGGTTCAAGCGCCACTTCTATATTGGCGGCCGGTACGGCGTCTGACCCGAGGAAACCTCCATGACTCAGACTCTGGAACGCGCCATCGCGATTGCCGCCACAGCCCATGCGGGGCAGGTGGACAAGGGCGGTGCGCCGTATATTTTGCATCCGCTGAAGGTCATGTTGCGCATGAGCAGCCTGGAAGAGCGCATCGTCGCGGTGCTGCACGATGTGGTCGAGGACTGCGGCATCAGCCTGGATGATTTGCGCAAGGAAGGTTTCAGCGAAGCCGTTTTGTCCGCCATCGAATCGGTGACCAAAGTGCCCGGCGAATCCTACGAGGACTTCGTCGAGCGCGCGGCGCAGAACCCGATCGGTCGGGTGGTGAAACTGGCGGATCTGGAAGAAAACAGCGACCTGTCGCGGATCGCCTCGCCGAGTTGGGAGGATCTGGAGCGGATCGAAAAATACCGGCGGGCGATTGGACGGTTGCGCGCCTGACTTAACTGAAAAGCACTTTGAATAGCCAGGAAGGCGACCATGAAATCCATTCTGTGTTTGTTGATTGCTGCCGGCTTCGGCGCGCTGTTGCAGTTCGAAGGAGTGCCCCACGGTTTGCTGTTGGGCTCGATTCTCGTGACGGCACTGGTCGTCACCAAATTCAAATTCGCGCCAGCGACGCCCTATGGCCTGGGCTACATCCAGGTCACGCTGGGTATCGCCACCGGGTTGATGTTTGAAGCGTGGGACAGCGCGACGGTCTCGACGATGTTGCCGAGCCTCGGCGTGTTGCTGCTGTGCCTGGCAGTGCAAGTGGCGCTGGCCGCCTGGTGGCTGTCGCGCGGGGCAGGGTGGAATCGCACGGATGCGTTGCTGGCGGTGTATCCGGGGGCGTTGGCGGCGGTGTTTGATTTGCTGGAATCGCACCAGGCTTCAAGCAAGGTGATCATCGTGCACTTGATGCGGCTACTGCTGATCACGGTGCTGGTGAGTTTGCTGATTCCCGGAACGGCACCGGCTGCGGTGGCCGAGGTCGAGCCGTTGTCGACGGGCATGGCGTTGACCGTGCTGTCGGTGATCGGGTTGAGCGTGGTAGTCGGGCGGTTGCTGCTGGCCGTTGGCGTGCCGGCGCCGTTCATGTTGACGGCAATAATCATCACCGCCGTGTTCGTGAAATCAGGATGGCTGCAGGGCTTCCACATGCCGGACTGGAGTCTGAATCTGGCGGCGCTGATTCTGGGTGTGCGAATCGGCTCACGATTCCAGGGCTTGGGCCTCGCGGAACTGGGACGTCATGGCCGCACGGCACTGGTGTCGGTCGGTTTGATGATTCTGATCGCGGCGATTTTTGCATTGGCGGCGGCACGGTTGCTGGGCAGCGATGCGTTGTCGCTGTGGCTGGCCTACATGCCGGGGGCAATCGAAACCATCGCGATTGTGGCGTTCGCCGGCGGGCTGAATGTGGTGTTTATCCTCACTCACCATCTGGCGCGAATGGTGGTGCTGCACTTCGCGCCGGCGTTGTTGGTGCAAGTACGGCGGGTGAGGGAAGGGGCGTAATCCAAGTGGTGCTGACTTTTACGGATAATCAGTGCCACCGTTTGGATAGCGACATCTGCAAATTCGTCGAGCGGTTAGATCGACCCCTTTGAAAAAGCCATATTTCTGAAAGGCCAAAATCGAATAGTTCGAACAGCTAGGTTCGAATCTACATGCCGATCTCAGCCTTTCAGGCGCCATTTTCTGATAGCAACGGATTGCCAATATGGCGACGGGAACCATCATGCAGGCTTGCGTAGGGAAATGACGTAGTACTCGGTCAGTACGTTTTTCTTACCGAGCAGCGCATCGAAGCACCCCGGTTTGACAGAAACCCCAATAGTGTCGATTCGGTAGAACTCCCAACCGTCTTCTGCGTGGGAGTTCACTACGTTCTGAAGATAGACTGCGGCTTCATTCCCACGGTGCTCTTTGGCACGAACTTCAATGTTTGGCGGGACTTGAACCATTTTATATACGTACATCCTTGCTCATCCTTTCCAGCGCTGCATTCCGAATGAATGACAGAACCGAACGTTTATACTTAATTTGATATCTCTTGGCCATCATTCGCTGGGCATTGCTGGATCGGTCGTGAACTACACTCCCAGATTACCCCGCCCCACAAGCAACCCCGCCGCGTCGGAGGTCATCATGTTCCGCCATACTCTGTTCATCGCAGCGTGCCTGTGCGCCACACAGGCCAGCGCTGAATCTGTCGTCCCGCTCAAGGGCCAGACCTCTCAACAAACCCAGATCGACATCAACGACTGCCATTCCATCGCGTCCACCTCAACCACGTCGGCACCACAAGCCGGCGGTCGGTTGAAGGGCGCCGCAGTGGGTGCCGCTGCCGGCGCTACTGCCGCCGAAGTGCGCGGCCGTCAGCACGACGAGTTTTACGAAGCCGTGGACGATGACCGCAAGCAGGATTACCGCCAGAACCGCGCCAAAGAGACGGCTGCCGCCGGTGCGGTAGTCGGCGGTGCGCGGCAGCGGCAGGATCGGCGCGAGCAGCGGCGGACCGATGCTTCAGCCAGTTCAAGCGCCTACACCGGTTGCCTGCAAGGGCGGGGTTATCAGGTCACGCCCTGAGGTTTTCCCGGTGCGCGACGAGCAGGTGCATCATCACGCCGCTGTAGAGCGTCACCAGAATGAACAAGCCCATGCGCACCGCGAAGGCGGTGTAGACATCTTTGCCCGCTGCACTGTCCTCCACCGACTGGCCGAGCAGGATGATCATGGTGATCAGGGTGTTGAGCCAGAACCCCGGTGTCAGTTGCGTCGGGTGCAGCCGATAGAGTTTGCGCGCCACGAACAGCCCGAACAGCAGCATCCACAGAAAGAACATCCACAGGTGCACGAACAGACTCAACGCACACCAGAACAGCACCGCCAGCAGTCCGCCCAATAAGGTCGAGCCGAGCAGTTCGCGTCCGGCGTGATGGGTGCGGGTGGTGGTGCTTTGCTGGCCGAGGCTGACGGCTTTGAGGATGATCGGCAGGTAGCTGACCGGGTCGATCAGCACCAGCAGGAAGGTCGGCAACACGATCAATGTTGCGCGCATCGCTACGCGGGGCACGTCTTCGGCGGGCAGGCCGGGAGCGGGTGGTGGCGCGGGGCTGTTGGCCGATTCGGGGAACAGGACGTGGCTCAGGCCGACCATGACGACGGCCAGCAACAGGCCTTTGACCAGCGCGCCGATCACCGCCATCGCCAGCTCGAACGAGGCGAAACCGGCGGCGGAAATCATGGTCATGCCGATCACCAGGAACGTCATGATCAGCACGTTGCCGCCGCGCAAGCCGTAGGTGAACACCAGAAACAGACCGATACCGATCAGCAGCACACCGCACACCGGGTAATAACGCAGCAACGGCACCAGCAACAGCCCGAGACTGGTTGTGAATGCGGCGACCAACGTCAGTACCAGCGCCATTTTGACTGGCAACGGTCGAGGCATGCTGGCCAGCAGCAACACTGCGAGCACCGGCGACAAAAACGACAGCGGCAAGGCGAGGCCGTAACTGGCGGCGGTGCACAACGCCGTGCCGCAGGCCAGGCGCAAGGCCCGTTGCGCCGGGACACTGCGCTCAATAGGCATACGACAGCCAACTCATCAGCCAGACAAACATCCGGCCCAGCGGGTTGAGCAGATTGCCTTCGCTGGGAAACGCCATGACTTCCGCCTGCCCACCGGCGCGAATCGAACGGCTCTCGAACAGGCGCTTTTTCGCCTCTTCGCTGAACTCGATGATCACCGGAAAACGCTGGGCCGGACGCAGCCAGTCGCGGCTGTTCTGGATCGTCGGCAGGGTGCCGGGCGGTGGTGTCTGGCCGACGCTGACGCCATAACCGACGCTGCGCACCCGGCCGTCGAGCACTTCGCCGGGCAGGGCGTCGAGGATGATCGACACCGGCGTGCCGGGCTTGATCCGGCCAAGGTTGTTCTCGGTAAGGTCGGCGCTGACCCACACGTCCTGGATCGTGATCAGCGTCATCACCGGGCTGCCGGCAGCGGCGAACTGGCCGACATCGGTGCGCAGGTCGGTGATCAGGCCCGCCGAACGCGCGCGAATGCGGGTGTTGGCCAGATCCAGTTCGGCCTTGGCCAGCGTGGCGGCGGCGCTGAGCAGTTTGGCGTTGGTGTCGGTGTTGCCGCCTTCCTGCTCTTGGGCGCGCAGCACTTCGGCCTTGGCGGCGGCGACCTTGCTGACCGCCGCTTCGTGGTTGGCCCGGGAGACTTCCAGAAGCCTTACGGACACCGTGCCCGGATCTTCTTTATACAAACCTTCAAGCCGTCGATTGTCCTGGCGTGCCTTGAGTTCATTGGCTTGCGCGGCCCGCAACGACGCCTGGGCCGACGCGATGCCGGCGGTGCTGGCGCCGACCGTGCGCCGGGTGTTTTCCAGATCGGCGCGGGCCCGGTCGACGGCAATTTGCAGCGGCTGCGGATCAAGCTCGAAGAGGATGTCGCCAGCCTGCACGTCCTGATTGTTGCGCACGTTGACCTTGATCACCCGGCCCGCGACTTCCGTCGCCACCGGGATCACAAACGCGCCAACCCGCGCCTGTTGGGTGTAGGGCGTAAAGCGGTCGGCCAGCAGATACCAGACCAGGCTCAGCACAATCACCAGCAGCACCCAGCGGATGCCTTTTTTCGCCGGATCCGGCGGCGCTTCATCACTCATGGCGGTCTACCTGCGAGGGAATCGGATAAGTCGGTTGGGGCGGCGGGGCGCTCAGCAGATCGCCCCAATCGGTGCGCTGCTGCATCTGTTGCCGGGTCGCTGAATCAATCTGCGGCCCGGCGCTTTGCCAGCCGCCGCCCACGGCGCGGTAAAGCGCGATCAGGTTGCTCACGGCGTTGCTGCGGCTGACCAGATAGTTGTCCTGTAGCTCCAGCAACGCACGCTGGGCGTCGAGCACCCGCTGAAAATCCGAATAGCCTTCGCGATATTGAGTGTTGGCCAGCACCAGCGAACGCCGCGCTGCACCTTCGGCCTCGCCGAGAATGCGTTCGCGTTCCAGCGCTTTGGTCAGGCCGCTGGCGGCATCGTCGGCCTCGCGGGCAGCCTGGCGGACCTTGTCGCGATAGGCTTCGATCAGTTGCTGCAAGCGCGCATCCTGCACGCGAATGTTGTTGTGAATGCGGCCGTAGTCGAACAGGTTCCAGCGCAGGCTCGGGCCGCCGATCAGGTCGAGGCTGCGCGGGGTGGCGCCGAGGGTGTCGCTGGACCAGACGATGCTGCCGAGCAAGGTCAGCGAGGGGTACAGATCGGTTTCGGCCACGCCGACCAGCGCCGATTGCGCGGCCACGTTCAGCTCCGCCGCGCGCACATCGGGACGGCGCAGCAGCAGGTTGGCCGGGACGTCCTGCAACACGGCGCGATCCACCAGTGGAATCAGCCCCGGTTGTTCGGCCAGAAACGCCGCACCACCGGGTGGCTGGCCGACCAGCACCGCCAGCGCATTGCGGGTGCGCAGCAATTGGTCTTCGAACGCCGGAATGCTGCTCAGGGTGCCGAGGTACTGGGTTCTGGCCTGTTGCAGGTCGAGTTCGGCGGTCTGGCCGCTGCGAAAGAGTTTTTCGGTGATCTCGAAATTGCGTTTTTGCTGGGCGGCGTTTTCCCGTGCGACTCGCAGCCGGGCTTCGGTGGTGCGCAGGGCAAAGTAGGTGTCGGCCACTTGAGCGCGCAGCAGCACGAGGGCGTCTTCGTAGTTGGCCTGGGCGGCGAAGTAGCTGGCGTCGGCGGATTCGATGGCGCGGCTGAAACGGCCCCAGAAATCCAGCTCCCAGCCGACATCGAACGCAGCGCTGTGCTGCCAGAAGTGCAAGTCCTGCGGATTGCTGCCGCCGGACTGATGGCGGTCGATGTACAGGCTGTCGGCGCTGGCCTGTTGCAGTTGCGGGTAGCGACCGCTGTCGGCGATGCCCAGTTGCGCGCGGGCTTCGAGCACCCGCAGGCCGGCGATCTTCAGGCTGCTGTTGCGGGCTTCGGCGTCGCTGATCAAGCGGTCGAGCACCGGATCGGAAAATACCTGCCACCACTGGCGCAGGTCCGGCAGCGTGCCGCGTTCGCTGGCCTGCTCCAGTGCCGGACTTTGCCATTGCTTGCTCCAGTCCTCCGCCGGCGGCTGGAAATCCGGGCCCAGCCGCAGGCAGCCGCCAAGGCTCAGCACACCGAGCAGCAGCAGGTGGCCGGGACGGATCAGCAGGGCTGGCGTTGCAGGCATACCGGGAGGCCCCAGCGGGAAATGTCACTGGAGCATAGACCGCAGATTGCGGGTTGATCGAAGCAATCAGCTGCTACGCTTTTTCAGGCGAACTCCCCTGAACCGCCCCCGACGAAAAGGTAGGAAGCCATGGACACTGCTCAAGAACCGCTTGCCCCCACCAGCGCCAGCTGGCGTTTCAAGGTCGGCGTGGCAATCATCTGCCTGATGCTCGGTTCGTGGCTGATGGTGCCGATTGCCGCCGCCCTCGATGTGCCGGGCTCGAAAGTCGCGGCGCTCACCGGGGTGTTGTTCATCAGCAATAAAGTGCTGTTGCTGCTGGTGATCGCGGTGATGGGCAAGGCCGGGTTCGCCGAACTCAAGCGCACGATCGGCCACTATATTTCCGGCGTGATTCCGACCCCGGTGGCCGAAGTCAGCCCGATGCGCCACAAGATCGGCGTGGTGATGTTCTGCCTGCCGCTACTGTCGTCCTTCCTGGAACCGTATTTCGACAACTTCTTCCCTGGCGTGCGGCCCAACCTCTGGCAGATGCAGGCGCTGGGCGACTTGATGTTCGTCGGCAGCTTTTTCGTGCTGGGCGGCAATTTCTGGGACAAGGTACATGCGCTGTTCGTGCGCAAGGCGCGGGTGGTGGTGGAATAAAAAAACAGGGGGCCAGGCCCCCTGTTTTTTGAGGTGGGCGGCTATTTCAGGTGGGCGGCGAAGCCTTCGCTGCCCGGCGCAATATCGTCCTTCAAGGTCAACGCCGGAATCTCGTAATCCCCGGCATTCTGCCGCCGAAATCCGATCGGCCGCGTACTCCACAACTCATCCAGCCGCGCGCCCAGTTCTTCGCACGTCTGGGCAAACCGCGCTTCATCCATCTTCCCGGTGCGATACACCACGAACGGCGGCAGCACCTCGAAGCCGGGGTAATACAGAATCCCGTGATGAATCGGGAACAGCAGGTCATCGATCGGGCCGTTGATTCCGCGCGGGCTGTAGTGCGATTCCCAACCGCCGGCGGTCACCATCAGCATCGCTCGCTTGCCTTTCAAGGTGCCTTCGCCATAACGGTCGCCCCAACGAGAATCCGAATGCTCGCCGACACCGTAGGCAAATCCGTAGGCGTACACGCGCTCGACCCAGCCTTTGAGAATCGCCGGCATGGAAAACCACCACAGCGGAAACTGCAGGATCAGGGTGTCGGCCCACAGCAGTTTGGCCTGCTCGGCGGTGATGTCGGCGGCTTGCCGGCCTTGCTCGAAGGCGAGTTTCGAATCGAGGGACGCGTCGAACGGGCGAGTGCTGTCGCGGCCGGGACTGTCGTCGGCGTCGAGGCTGGCTTTCCAGTTCATCGCGTAGAGATCGGAAACCTGCACGGTGTGGCCGGCGGCTTCCAGGCGCTGGACGGTGTAGTCCTTGAGCGCGCCGTTGAGCGATTGCGGTTCGGGGTGGGCGTAGACCAGTAGCACATTCATGGTGAGGCTCCGTTGCTGAGTGACAGCAGGATCGGCGCCCGGCAGGTATATTGGAAATGAATGTCTGATATGTCTGGTATAGCCATGAATAATTTGAGACGGCTGGATATCAACCTGCTGCTGACCCTCGATGTGCTGCTGTCCGAGCACAACGTCACCCGCGCCGCGCAACGGCTGCATCTGTCGCAGCCATCGGTGAGCGTGCATCTGGCCCGCTTACGGGAGATTTTTGGCGATCCGCTCTTGCTGCCGGGCCCTCGTGGCATGCGCCCGACGGCGCGGGCCGATGAATTGCGCGAACCGTTGCGCGAGGCGCTGGAAGCGTTGGAGCGGGCGGTGGCGCCGGCCAGTCCGTTCGACCCGGCGCAGGCGACCCACACCTGGAAAGTCGCGGCCTCGGACTATGGCGAATCGACCATTCTGCTGCCGGCCCTCGGTGGGCTGCGCAGTCAGGCGCCGGGCACGCGGCTGGCGGTGCTGGACTTGTCGCCTCGGCAATTGGTCAAGCAGGCGGAGCAGGGCGTGATCGACCTGGCGCTGCACACCAGCGAGGACGCACCGCTGGAACTGCACCGGCGTGCGCTGTTCACCGAACGCTACGTGCTGGCCGGTCGCGCCGGGCACCCGAAACTGCAACGCAAGCCGACCCGCGCACAGTTCTGCGAGCTGGAGCATGTGCTGGTGTCGCCGGAAGGCGGAGGTTTTTTCGGGGTGACGGACAAGGTGCTGGCGGAGGTGGGGCTTACGCGAAACGTAGTGCTGTCGGTGCCGCACTTTCTGTTGCTGATGTCGGTGCTGGCCAGCACCGATCTGGTGGCGATGCTGCCGTCAAGGCTGGCGCGCGGCAATCCCGCGCTGCAAGTGGTCGAGCCGCCGCTGCAAGTGCCGGGCTACGAAATGGCCATGCTCTGGGCCGAGCGTTCACACCGCGACCCGGCGCACAAATGGTTTCGCGAGCATCTGGCGGCGTCGGTCTGATCAGGCGTGCCCGAGCGCGATGGCAAACGATACGACGACCATGCAGGCAAAAGCGAAATTGAGGTTCATGGGGTGTTCATCCTGGTCCTTTTGAAAGTGGGGCCATTCTGCCGGGGGCGGGTCAAAAGAAAAAATTCGGCTTCGTGATTCCAATGATCGAAGCCATTGATACCGGCGTTGTGTTTGCCGGTTTGCTTGGCTAAGCTCGCGCAAACCTGCAATTAAAAGCACAAACAGGCAAAACCATGCACGATCATTCCGCTTCCGAGCTTCCTTCCCTGCGCCGGCAGAAAATCCTTCTGATTCTCGAACGTGACGGTAAGGTCATGGCGTCCGAGTTGAGCCAGCATTTTGCGGTGTCGGAAGACACCATCCGCCGCGATCTGGCCGAACTGGACAACGCCGGGCTGGTGCAGCGGGTGCACGGCGGCGCGTTGCCGAGGCCCAAAGACACCGGCAAGGATTACTTCACCCGGCTGGACGAGATCGACGAGGTGAAGATTCGTCTGGCGCAATTGGCAGCGCAGCAGGTGCGGAACGGGCAGACGGTGATGTTCGACTCCGGTTCCACCTCGTTGCAGGTGGCGCGGTCGTTGCCCAGGGATATCAACCTTACGGCAGTCACGGCATCGCCGATGACGGCGATCGCGTTGTCCGAATATCCGGGCATCAAGGTGATTCTGGCGGGCGGGCAGCTGAATCCGAAAACCATGTCGGCTGGTGGTCACGAGGCGCTGCGGCTGCTGTCGGGGATCAAGGCGGATCTGGCGATCACCGGGGTCTGTGCGATTCATCCGGAGGTGGGTATCACCTCGCTGCATTTCGATGAAGTGCCGGTCAAGCAGGCGCTGCTCGACTGTGCGGCGCGGGTGATTGCCGTGACCACGGCGGACAAGCTCGGCGCGGTGGAACCGTTTGTGGTGGCGCCGTGCGAGCGCCTGCACACGCTGATCACCGAACGGCATGTGGCGTCGGGGAGTGTCGAGGATTATCGGCGGTTGGGAATTGAGGTGGAGCAGTTGCCTGACTGAGGTTTTGCGGCAAAAAGAGGCCCCATCACTGGCGATGGGGCCCGTTCGATCAGCGCAGTTTTTCCAGCATCTGGTAGTACCACATACCGGCCGCTAGCATCGGATTCCCCAGCAGATCGCCCATCGGCACGCGAATGTGCGAGCACGCGGCGAACGTGTCGAACTGCTGCATCTGCCCGGTAATCGCCCGGCTCATGATCTCGCCCATGATGTGGGTCGTGGCGATGCCGTGGCCGGAGTAGCCCTGGCAATACCAGACGTTGTCCGAGAGCTTGCCCAGTTGCGGAATGCGGTTGATGACGATGCCCATCGCGCAGCTCCACTGGTAATCGATCTTCACCCCTTTGAGCGCCGGGAAAGTCTGTTCGATGCACGGCCGCAGTTCGCCGGCGATGTCCCGTGAGTCCTTGCCGCTGTAGTTGGCGCCGCCGCCGAACAGCAGGCGACCGTCTGCGGTGAGGCGGTAGTAATCGAGGACGAAGCGGCAGTCGTAAACGGCGAGGTCTTCGGGGTTGATCTGCTTGGCCAGATCCCCCAGCGGTTCGGTGGTGACGATGCCGCCCATGGCCGGGAAAATCTTGCCCTTGAGCTGAGCCGGCTCGAGCTTGTGGTAGACGTCGCCGGCCAGCAGCACCTGATTGGCGTCGATCCGGCCGTGGGCGGTGCGCACGCCGGGGCTGTCGCCGTGAATGATCTCCAGCACTTCGCTGTTTTCGAAGATCAGCGCGCCGAGGCTTTCCGCCGCCCGCGCTTCGCCGATGCACAGGTTGAGTGGGTGCAGGTGCATGTTGCGGGTGTTCTTGATTGCGCCGTGATAGAGCTCGCTTTGCAGCAGATCGCGCACCTGGCTGCGGTCGAGCAGGCGGACTTCATCACCCATGCCGCGGCGCACGGCTTCGTCGTAATCGCTGCGCAAACCGGCCATGTGGCTCGGCTTATAAGCGGCGTGCAAATGGCCGTGCTTGAGGTCGCAATCGATGGCGTATTTCTCGACCCGCTGCTTGATGATTTCGTGGCCGCGCCAGCGAAGGTGCCAGATGAAATCGTCGACCTCATCGCCCAAGGTGTTGCGCATCTGTTTGCGCATCGCACCGTCGCCGGACAGGCTGCCGGTGACCTGACCGCCATTGCGCCCGGTGGCGCCCCAGCCGATCTTGTGGCTCTCGACGATGGCGACTTTCAGGCCTTTTTCGGCCAGCTCGACGGCTGTGGCGACGCCGGTGAAACCTCCGCCGATGATCACCACATCAACCTTGTGCCGACTTTCCAGGGTCGGGTAGTCGGTGTCGCGGTTGAGGGTTGCGGTGTAGTAGGAATTGCTGCGTTCAGTCATTTCAGTGTCCAGATTCGGGAGTCGGTGCACGAACCCTGTGGGAGCGGGCTTGCTCGCGAAAGCGATGTGTCAGTCACCTGAAGTGTTGAATGTGACGACGCCTTCGCGGGCAAGCCCGCTCCCACAAGGGGGCGGAGTGATCAATCAGGCTTCGGTCAGGTACCAGCGCCAGTCCTGCTCGCCCACTTCGGCCATGAACTGCCGGTATTCCGCGCGTTTCACCGCCAGATACACCCCAAGAAATTCCTGTCCCAGCGCATCCCGCGCCCACACCGAATTTTCCAGCGCGGTCAGCGAGGTCAGCCAGTCGGTCGGCAGCAATTCTTTCGCCTGCGCGTAACCGTTGCCTTCCACCGGCTCGCCCGGATCGATGTCGTCTTTTATCCCGCGATGAATGCCGGCGAGGATCGCCGCCGCTGCCAGATACGGGTTGGCATCGGCGCCGCAGATGCGGTGTTCAATGTGCCGGGTGTTGGCCGGGCCGCCGGGCACGCGCAGGCTGACGGTGCGGTTGTCGACGCCCCAGGTCGGCGCCAGCGGCGCGTAGCTGTTGGCCTGGAAACGCCGGTAGGAGTTGGCGTTCGGGCAGAACAGCAGCAGCGAATCGAGCAGGGAAGCGAGCATCCCGCCAATCGCCGTGCGCAGCAGCGGGGTGCCCGCTGGATCTTCGGAGGCAAAAAGATTGCGTCCCTCGGCATCGGCGAGGCTGACGTGCATGTGCATGCCGGTGCCGGCCAGGTGATCGAACGGCTTGGCCATGAACGTCGCCTGCATGCCGTGCTTGTGCGCCACCGCTTTGACCAGCCGTTTGTAGCGCACAGCCTGGTCCATCGCCTCCAGCGCATCGCCGTGTTCGAGGGTGATTTCCACCTGGCCCGGTGCGTATTCCGAGATCGCCGTGCGTGCCGGAATGCCGTGCAGTTTGCAGGCGTTGTAGAGGTCGGCGAGGAACGGTTCGATCTGCTCCAGCTCACGCAAACCGTAGACCTGCGTGTGTCTCGGTCGACCGCCGTCGGCATCCAGTGCCGGTTGCGGGCGACCGTTGTGATCGCGTTTGGCGTCGAGCAGATAGAACTCCAGCTCGCAGGCCATCACCGGGTGGTAACCCTCGGCTTTCAAGCGGTCGATGATCTTGATCAACAGGTGGCGCGGGTCGGCGATGCTCGCCGGCATGCCTTGTTCCGGATGCATGCTGACCTGCACCGCCGCGGTCGGAATCTGCCGCCACGGCAGGCGCACCAGACTGCCTTCCAGCGGGTAGGCGCGGCAGTCGATGTCGCCGACGTCCCAGACCAGACCGGAGTTTTCCACGTCCTCGCCGTGCACGGTCAGGCCGAGAATGGTGCTCGGCAGCGGGCGGCCGCTTTCGTACACGGCGAGCAGTTCTTCGCGGTGCAACAGCTTGCCGCGCGGCACGCCGTTGGCGTCGAGGATGAACAGCTCGATCATGTCGATGTCGGGGTTCTGCTCGAGAAAGCTACGGGCGTCTTCAATGGCTGCGAATTTCATAATCAATCACTCACGATGGCGCCGCACAGGCGCGCAGATTCGGGCCGGACGCAGCTCGGCAAAAGGCGCGGGCGTCCTGGCAGGGATATCGAAAAAAGAGGGGGAGCTGTCGCGGTTTTTAACGGCGCGATCAGACGGGCAGGCAGATATCCGGCGGGCGTGCGGAGTGACGCAGCTTGGAACGGCTCAAGGCCATGGGGAGATTGACGATGCGATTCATGCGCGGCCCCTGTGAAGGAGGGCGCACAGTGCAGAGACGTTCAACGATTCTGATTGTTGTAGTGACGTGCTCATGACGCGTGTTTCCGTTGGCGGAAAACGTCGGCGGTGGGAGAGTCCCGCCATGCCGGTGTGGCTGGATAGTAAGGGGGAATCCCCGGATAAGTAAACGCCTGATTCCGCGAGCGGTGGCGTGCCCCCCGGTTCAGCGCAGCAGGTAAAACCCCAGCCCGACGAGGGCGCAAACGATCAACACCTCGATCACGCCGCGCTTGAAAAAGAACAGGGCGAGGGCGGCCACCAACGCCAGCAGGATCGAGAAAGCATCGGGCTGACCGGCAAAACCGTCGGGCCAGAACACGTGGTAAGCAAAGAAACACGCCAGATTGAGGATCACCCCGACCACCGCTGCCGTGATCGCGGTCAGTGGCGCAGTGAATTTCAGTTCGTTGTGCGTCGACTCCACTAATGGCCCGCCAGCTAGGATGAACAGGAACGAGGGCAGGAAGGTGAACCAGGTCACCAGCGTCGCGGCCAATGCACCGGCGGCGAATGCGTGTTCCGGGCCGAATGTCGGTTGCACGTAAGCGCCGACAAACCCGACAAACGCCACCACCATGATCAACGGCCCCGGCGTGGTCTCGCCCAAGGCCAGGCCGTCGATCATCTGCGTCGGCGTCAGCCAGCCGTAATGCCCGACCGCGCCTTGATACACGTAAGGCAGCACAGCGTAAGCGCCGCCGAAGGTGAGCAGCGCCGCTTTAGTGAAGAACCAGCCCATCTGCGTAAAAGTGCCGCCCCAGCCGAACAGCGCCGTCAGCAGCGCCATCGGCAGACACCACAGCAACGCACCGATCAGCACCAGGCGCAGCAGCCTCGGCAGGCTGAACCGCGCATGCTCGGGTGGCGGGGTGTCGTCATCGATCAGGGCCGGGCCGAAGGACTTTTCGCTGTCGCGATGACCGCCGTTGCTGAACCGCTGCGGCGCCCAGCGTCCGCCGAAATAGCCGATCAATGCCGCGCCGAGCACGATCAGCGGGAACGGTACGTTGAAGGCAAAGATCGCCACGAACGCAGCCCCGGCGATTGCCCACAGCCAGCTGTTTTTCAAGGCTCGCGAACCGATGCGATGGGCCGCGTGCAGCACAATCGCGGTCACGGCCGGTTTGATTCCGTAAAACACCCCGGCCACCGCAGGCACGTCGCCGAACGCGATGTACACCCAGGACAAAGCGATCAGGATCAGCAGCGAAGGCAACACAAACAGTGCACCGGCCAGCACGCCGCCACGGGTGCGGTGCAGCAGCCAGCCGATGTAGGTCGCCAGCTGCTGGGCCTCGGGGCCGGGCAGCAACATGCAGTAGTTGAGCGCATGCAGGAAGCGCCGCTCGGAAATCCAGCGCCGGCGCTCCACCAGTTCCTGATGCATGATCGCGATCTGCCCGGCGGGGCCGCCGAAACCGATGCAGCCGAGTTTGAGCCAGAAGGGCCAGGCCTGGCGCAGGGTGATGGGTTGAGGACGGGGCAAGTCTTTTGGCGTTTGGCTCAAGTGTGGCTCCACGTTCGATCGGCGGGAGCTGCTATCTAATCAGGCTTTTGTCGCATTCGACAGTACCCGGTCAGGCATGCGCCAGACTCCAGCGAACCGCCGCATTCTGATCACTCTCCCGCGCCTCGACCCAATGCGAACCCTCAGGCGTAGTCTCACGCTTCCAGAACGGCGCCCGCGTCTTCAGCACATCCATGATGAACGCGCAGGCCTCGAACGCCGCATGCCGATGCTTGCTGGTCACGCCAACAAACACGATCGGCTCGGTCACCGACAGCGCGCCGACCCGATGCACAATCTCCACCGCCATCAGCGGCCAACGTTCGCGGGCCTGCTCGGCAATCTGCTCCAGAGCCTTCTCGGTCATGCCCGGATAGTGCTCCAGAAACAGCTCGGTCACCGACTGCCCGACGTTCAGATCCCGCACATAACCAATGAAATTCACTACTGCGCCCACCCGTGGGTTGCGCGCATGCAAATCCGCAATCAACTGCCCGGCATCGAAGCCTTTACGCTGGACTCGAACACCCATGTTTCAACCCCCCGTGACCGGCGGGAAAAACGCGATCTCGTCGAAATCCTCGATTGCCTGATCCGGCTGGCACAGCTCCTGATTCACCGCGCACATCAGGTTGCCGGCGCCAAGCACTTCACGCCACACATCGCCACGTTGCATCAGCATCTGCCGCACGTCCTCGACACTGTTGAGCGAGTCGGTCACAGGGATCTTTTCACCCCCCAGATTGAGCCGGTCACGGTAGCTGGCGAAGTAGTTGATCAGAATCATTGCGGGTTCTCCCATTGAAAGTGGCCGGAGCGGCCGCCCTCTTTGCTCAGCAGACGGATGTCGCTGATGACCATCGCCCGGTCCACCGCTTTGCACATGTCGTAGATCGTCAAAGCGGCGACGCTGGCGGCGGTCAGGGCTTCGAGTTCGACGCCGGTCTGGCCGGTGAGGCGGCAGGTGCTGGTGATCTGCACGCGGTCCGGTTCGCAGGCCTTGAGCTCGACGTGGATCGAACTGAGCAGCAGCGCGTGGCACAGCGGAATCAATTCGTGGGTGCGCTTGGCTGCCTGAATCCCGGCGATCCGCGCCACGGCGAATACATCGCCCTTGGGGTGGCCGTTGGACTGGATCATTTGCAGGGTTTCCGGACGCATCTGCACCCAGCCCTGGGCGGTGGCTTCACGGCGGGTCGCGGCTTTTTCGCTGACGTCGACCATGTTGGCGCGGCCCTGATCGTCGAGGTGGGTGAGGGTGTTGCTCATGCGGTGGGCTCCTGGATCGGGCTGTAGATTCGCGGGGCGTTGCGGTGCGGGACGTGGATCAGGTTCAAGCGGTGCTTGAGCGCCCAGCGCACGGTCAATGCGGTGGGGGCGGACAGGCTGACGAGGGTGCCGAGGCGGGCGCGCACGGCTTTGTGGATGAGTTCGAGGCTGCAACGGCTGGTGACCACGACGAAGCCCTGACGCGCATCGAGGCCTTCGAATTGCAAAGCGCCGATCAGTTTGTCGAGGGCGTTGTGGCGGCCGATGTCTTCGCGGCACAGCAGCGCTTCGCCGTCGGCGTCGAAGTACAACGCCGCGTGCAGGGCGCCGCTGCTGCGGGCCAGTTGCTGTGCCTGTTCGATGCGTTGGCGGATGCCGTCGAAATGCGCGGCCGGTGGCAGCGGTGTCGGGGTCAGGATCTCCAGTTGCGGCAGCGCCTGCTCAAGGGCTTCCACGCCGCAGAGGCCGCAGCCGCTGGTGCCCGCCATCTGCCGGCGATGATCCTTCAGCGCCCAGAACGCGCGGCTGGAAATCTGCACGTCGGCCTGACAGGCCTGGTCGAAATGGGTCAGGCGGATGTCGTGGATATCGTCGAGGCGGTCGACGATGGCGTTGCTCAGGCTGAAGCCGCGAATGAAGTCCTCAATGTTGCCTGGCGAGACCATCATCACGGCTTGATTCAGGCCGTTGTAGCTGATGGCCAAAGCGATTTCGGCTGCCAACGCCGCGTGGGACACCGGCGCGTCGTGGAGGTATTCGCGGTAGGCCACTTGCGCCGGTTGTGGCGCGGGGGCGTTGGCGTCGCCCGGTTCGATGAGTTGTTCAACTTGGCACAGCATCTTGAAAAGTCCCCGAAGCGCTGAAGTGGGTTCAGGCTACGGGGCAGGGAAAAGTGCGTCCAATCGCTTGTTCCGATGCAGTGATTGGATTGGTCGATGACCGCAGGCGAACCTGAAGACGCTACACCGAAGTGCAACGTTTCAGGCTACTTGGGGAGGGCTAAACGGCAGGCGCCTCGATCCCGAACATCTTGCGCGCCTCGGCAAAACACTTCTCGGCAATCGCCGAGCGCGGTTCGGTCTTGCGCATCACCAGCCCCAGTGGCGCGAGCACACTGGCATCCGGCAGGTTGATGAAGGCCAGGTGCTCGATCGGCTCTTCCAGCCCGCTGTCCAGCGGCATGATCGAGCAGCAGAAGCCCTGGTGAATCGCCTGCAGCAATTGATAGGTCGAATCGCTTTCCATGATCGGCTGAGGATTCAACCCGCGACTGCGGAAACTCAAATCGATGGATTTGCGGTAGTGCATGCCGGTAGTGATCATCCCCAGCGGCAGTTCGGCGGCATCTTCCCAGCTCATTTCCGGGCCTTCGAAATGGAAGTGGCGGGTGTCGTAGAGCAGGCCGACGCGGGTTTCGCCGATCTCGAAGAACTCGAAATAGTTCGGGTTGACGTGGTCCAGATAACACACGCCCAGGTCCAGCTGATTGTTGCCCAGGCCCTCGATGATCTCGTCCGAACTCAGCGACGACAGGCTGTACTTCAGCTCCGGATAAGTCCCGGACAAACCCTGAATGTAATTCACCGGGTTGAAGTTGCTCAGCGGCACCAGCCCCAGGCGCAGGCTACCGACCAGTTGCCCCCGGCAGGCCGCGGCTTCGGCAAACAGCCCGTCGTGGGCCGCCAGCAGCGTGCGGGCCCAGGCCAGTACGCGCTCGCCGGCCTGGGTGAACCCTTCGAAGCGCTGGCCGCGATTGACCAGCACCAGATCCAGTTCGTCTTCCAGATTGCGCAGGCGCATCGACAGGGTCGGCTGGGTGATGTGGCAGCGCGCGGCGGCCTGGCCGAAGTGGCGGGTTTCGTCCAGCGCGATCAGGAACTTGAGTTGTTTGATGTCCACGACGGCACCTGCTCGATAAGGAATTTTGATTGAGTATTGACGCAGATGCGTACGGCGCACGGAAAGCGCAGGGAGCGACGATCTCACCGAGGGCTTTTTTCGTCCAATCGGCAGTGTTTAAGAGCCTATCGAGGGTTTCGATGACGCCCGTTTTCATTGGGCCGGACAGCACTCGAGGCGCTGAAAAAATTCACCGATAGAGCAGGTCGATAGAGTGGTTGGCCAGAGTGATTAGACAGTCCTCACAAGCGGCACTTAGGCTCGTCATCCATTGAATTGACGACGGCCGGAGAGTGCCATGAGTGTTAAATCGGATGCCTTGTTCGTTCCCCTGAATATTGCCGTGCTGACGGTCAGCGATACCCGCGATTACGCCAGTGACACCTCCGGCCAATTGCTGGTCAGCCGCTTGCTGGAGGCCGGCCACACCTTGAGTGAGCGCAACCTGCTCAAGGACGACCTGTACAAGATCCGCGCCCAGGTCGCGCAGTGGATCGCCGACGACGGCATTCAAGTGGTGCTGATCACCGGGGGCACCGGTTTCACCGGGCGTGACAGCACTCCGGAAGCCGTGGCCTGCCTGCTGGACAAGCAGATCGACGGCTTTGGCGAGCTGTTCCGCGCCATCTCGATTCTCGACATCGGCACCTCCACCGTGCAAAGCCGTGCGCTGGCCGGCCTGTCCAACGGCACGCTGGTGTGCTGCCTGCCGGGTTCCACCGGCGCTTGCCGCACCGCGTGGGAAGGCATCCTCGCCGAACAACTGGATAACCGTCATCGCCCGTGCAACTTCGTTCCGCACCTCAAGCCGGTGCAAGCCTGCGGGCCGCGCGGATGAGCAAGCCCGGGTTGATGCCGGTCGAGGACGCCCTCGACCAACTGCTGGCGATGGCCGATGAACAACGTCTGCCGGACAGTGAATCGGTGCCGCTCAATGAAGCGCGCGGACGCGTGCTGGCCAGCGATCTGGTCGCCGCCCTCGATCTGCCGCCGTGGCCGAACAGCGCCATGGACGGCTACGCCTTCAACTTTGCCGACCTGCATCGCCAGCCGTTGAGCGTGTCACAGCGGGTCTATGCCGGGATGGCGCCGGACGCCTTGCTGTCCGGCACCTGCGCACGGATTTTCACCGGCGCGCCGTTGCCCATGGGCGCCAATTGCGTGGAGATGCAGGAAAATGTCGAAGTGCTGGAGGACGGTCGCGTCCGTTTCCTGCAACCGCTGAAAGTCGGCCAGAACATCCGCGCCCAGGGCCAGGAGAACCGCGTCGGCGACACCTTGCTGCGCGCCGGCAAACGCCTCGGCCCGTTCGAACTGGCCGTCGCCGCAGGGCAGGGCATGACCCATTTGCCGGTGGTACGTCGCCCGCGTGTGGCGTTGCTGTCGACCGGTGACGAGCTGGTGGAACCAGGGCAACCGCTGCGTCCCGGCAGCATCTACAACAGCAACCGCACCTTGCTCGACCACTGGTTGCGAGAACTGGGTTGCGAAGTGATCGACGCCGGGGTTCTTCCCGATCGCCCGGCGCAGACCCGGCTCAAACTCGAGCAACTGCAAGTGGCGGCCGATCTGATTCTGACTACCGGCGGCGTGTCTGCCGGTGACGCCGACTGCCTCGGCCAAGTGCTGCGCGACAACGGCAAACCGCTGCTGTGGAAACTCGCGATCAAACCCGGCAAACCGCTGACGGTCGGCCATTTCGGCACAGTGCCGGTGATCGGTCTGCCGGGCAATCCGACCTCGGCGCTGGTGACCTTCGGCCTGCTGGCGCGCCCGTATCTGCTGCGTATTCAAGGCGTGGAAGAGGTGATGCCGCTGAGTTTCACGGTCAACGCCGGCTTCGACTGGCCGAAACCCGGCAGCCGTCGCGAATACCTGCGGGTGCGTCTGGAAAGCGGGCAGGCGGCGCTGTATCCGAACCAGAGTTCCGGGATTCTGCTCGGCGCGACCTGGGCCGACGGGCTGGTGGAAATCCCCGAGAACAGCACCTTGCAGAGGGGCGATCCGCTGCGTTTTATCCCGTTCAGCGAGCTGTTCTGAGCGCGATCAAAAGGTGTAGACCACTTGCCCGGCGAGTGAGGCCTGCAACCGGCGCTCGACTATCGGGCTGTCGGCCGCTTCGTGGCTCAGGTATTGCACCGCCAGAACGGTCGACACGCTCCATTGCTCATCCAGCGGCAACGACCAGGTCAGGTTCGCACCGCGACTGACCAGGCCACCTCGGGCGTTGTAGGCCCGGAACTGGCTGCGCGAGGCCTGGGCATCGCTGACGCCGTACCAGGTGCGCATGTAGTTGCTGTCGCCGAACTGGCTGTTGAGGCCGCCGGTAACCTTGCCGTAACGGCCTTCGTAGAACGGCGCGCTGATGCTCAGCTTGAGGCGGTTCCACGACGAGCCGGTGTCGTGGTCATCTTCGTCCTTTTCCAGCGCATGCTCGAAGTTTGCGCCGAGGATGATCGGGCCCATGTGATACGTCCCGTCGAGCCCGATCACCGGGCGCGACTTGATCGAGCCCATGCCGTTGAGCTTGTCCGAACCTTTGAATCCGGTCTTGCGATCCTTGCGCACGTCGCTGGCGCCGATGTAGACGCTGAGGCCGAAGTCCTCTTCGTCGAAGCCCCAGCCGAGGCCTCGGCTGCTGTCGAGAAACACGCCGTAAGGGCTGACAATTTCCACACCCACCAATGGCGCCACTACCCGCTCATCACTGCCGCTGTAACGCGGCGCACTGGCCGCACCAGCACGCAGGGTGGCGTGCCAGTCTTCGGCGCGCAGCGAGTCGCCCGGCAGCAGCAGGCAGAGGGAGGTCAGGGACAGCGAAAATGTGCGTAACGAAACCGGCATGGGGCACCCGAGGGGAGGTTGGATGCGCCCATGCTAGTGAGGTGGCGGCCGGCAATCTTTGGCAGCTTTGTCGGGAAACTGTCAAAGACTGTGAAGCCGCCGTTGGCGCTGAATCAGAAGTCCCACTTGGTGGTCAGCATCAGGTTGCGCGGCTCGCCGTAGAACGTGGTGTCGAAGTTGCCCAGACCCGTCAGGTACTTCTTGTCGAACACGTTGTTGGCGTTGACGGTGAAGCTCAGGTGCTCGTTGTACTGATAGCGGGTCATCAGGTCGACCAGGGTGTAGCCGCCCTGTTTGATGCGCGTGTAATCGCCGGCGGGAGCGCTGTAGATCTTGCCGTAGAACGCGCTCTGCCAGCTGATGCCGCCACCGACGGTGACCTTGTCGAGCATGCCCGGCAAACGATAAGTGGTGAAGGTGCGCACCACGTGTTCCGGTTTGGTGGTGGACAGCGGGTAGCCGTAGATCCGCTGTTCGTCGGCATCGCGGGTGCGGGCGTAGGTGTAGCCGGCGGAGAGGTTCCAGCCGTCGGCCAGTTCGCCGGCCAGTTCCAGCTCCACGCCTTTGGTGGTGGCGCCGTCGATGGCTTTGTAGATGCCTTCGTTGGTGACGGCGTTGGTGCCGATCGACTCGGCGACGCCGTCCTGCTCGATGCGGAAGAACGCCAGGCTGGCGTTCAGGCGACCGTCGAAATACGCCGCTTTCAGACCGGCTTCATAGCTGTCGCCTTCTACCGGGGCCAGGGTCGAGCCGTTGATGTCCTTGTAGGTTTGCGGCTGGTAGATGCTGGTGTAGCTGGCGTACACCGAGTAGGTGTCGTCGAGGTCATAGACCAGCCCCGCGTATGGCGTGACCACGCCGTGCTCCTTGTAGCTGGCGTTGGTGTCGTCGAGGCCGGCGCCGGCGTTGTAACGGTAGTCTTCATTGTATTTGAAGGTGCTCAGGCGGCTGCCGAGGATCACCGACAAATCGTCGGTCGGGTGCAGGTGGGTGGCCAGGTAAACGCCGTTCTGGCTTTGGGTGCGTTCGTATTTGCCGTTCTTCGGGAAGTCCTGTTTCGGCAGGTCGCCGTTCCAGTCGTAGATGCTGCCCGGTACGAGTTCGAAAGCGCTGGTGTCGTAGGTCGAACCGGTCTGGCGCGAGTGCGAAGTCATCACGCTGGCGATCAGCTCATGCTCGCGGCCGCCGAGGGTGAACGGGCCGGAGACGTTGACGTCAGCGGTGTTCTGCACCCGATGACCTTCCCAGCGGCCCCAGTACAGGAACATGCCTTCGCCGGTGGCGCGATCCGGGTTACCGCCACTGGCCGAGGCCAGTCGAGTGTCGTGGTCGGTGGTTTTCTGGTCGAGGCTGACCTTGAATTTCCAGTCGTTGGCCAGCGCCTGTTCCAGCGAGGCGAAGTAGGTGATGTTGTCGAAATCGCGACGGCTCCAGTCGGCGCCGTTGTTGAAGTGGCGCGGGAAGTCGGTGCGGCCGCCGTCGGCGAAATACACCGGATTGCCGGTCCACGACGTACCGCGCGGGGTGGTGCTGGACTTGTCGATGCCGAAGGTCAGCAGGGTGTCGTCGGTCAGGTCGGCTTCGAGGATGCCGTAGAACAGATCCTTCTTCTGGCTGTAGTGATCGAGATAGGAATTCTTGTCCGAATACGCGCCGACAAAGCGGCCGCGCACATTGCCCGAATCGGTCAGCGAACCGGAAATATCGCCCACCGTGCGATAAGCGTCCCACGAACCGACAGTGCCACTGATCGAGGCCTTGAACTCTTTGGTCGGCTTCTTGCGGATCAGGTTGACCGTGGCTGACGGATCGCCCGAGCCGGTCATCAGGCCGGTGGCGCCCTTGATCACTTCCACACGGTCGATGCTGGAGGCGTCGTCGCCGTTGTTCGGGTTCTCGCCGTAGACGCCGTCGTAGGGCAGGTTGACGCCGTCGTACTGGAAGTTGGTGATGGCAAAACCGCGAGCGGAAAACTCGGTGCGGTCGCTGTCGTATTTCTGGGTCGAGATGCCTGGAGTGTTGCGCAGCGCATCGCCGATGCTTTGCACTCCACGGTCGTCCATTTGCTGGCGGGTGATCACCGTCACCGATTGCGGCGTTTCGCGGATCGACAACGGCAAACCGGTGGCCGAGGACGTCGCGCCGGTGGTGTAAGACTGCGTGCCTTCGGTGGTGGCCCCCAGGCCTTGGGCGGAAATATTGGTCGCGCCCAGTTGCAGGGTTTCTTTTTTCGCCGGGATTTCAGCGGCGTGGGCGGTGGCGGCAAAACTCACAACGGCCAGCGCCAGCGGGCGCAAGGCAAAACGGAAACGGACGTGCGACATGGAGATCCCTTTGCATCGAATCGATCGGTAGTTGAAGTGCTTCTGGTGGGTTAACCGAACAAGCGATGCAAAAGGGAACTGCGGTCTGAAAAATAAACGGAATCGATGCTCAGCGAGTCAGGCCAAGGCGTTCATGCCACTGGGCGATGGACTCTTCGGGGTAGACGTCGAATTGCTGATCCCTGGCGCTCGCCTGCACTTCGACCCACGGCGCCTTGGAGCCGAGCATCAGATGAGTGTGTTCAGGCGGCACCGGCAGCGGCGTGTCAATGGCCGAGGCGAACGGGTGGATCAGCTCCGGCCACTCCGGGCTGAACAGCCACAGACCGCTGCCGCACAGCGAGCAGAAATGCCGTTCGGCGGTGCTGCGGTGGGCGCGGGCATCGCCTTCGTCTTTCATTTTCGCGTGGTAGATCGTGATGTGTTTGCGCCCGCGCACCTTGAGGCTGGCCGCGTCGCCGCCGAGGTTGATCGCAAAGCCGCCACCGCCCTGGGTCTTGCGGCAGATCGAGCAGTAGCAGCGCTGATAAGGGTAGGGGTGGGCGCTGTCGAGAGTGAATGAAACCGCGCCGCAGTGGCAGGAGCCTTCGAGGTGCATGAGTGGCCTCCAATGTTTTTGTCGATGCGGTTCAGCCTAGAAGAGATGGGGTGAATGTGCTGCCGCCATCGCGAGCAGGCTCGCTCCCACATTGGGAGCGCATTTCAAGTGTGGGAGCGGGCTTGCTCGCGAAGAACGATAACGCGGTGCAACTGGACGCCCGCGCAAAGCCCGGTCAGCATGTCCGCAAAAAAAGGGACCCAAACCCATGCGCCGATTACCTTCCCTGGCCGCCCTGCGAACCTTCGAATGCGCTGCCCGTCACGCGCACTTCGGTCGTGCCGCCGCCGAGCTGTGCGTCACCGACAGCGCCGTCAGCCATCAGATCCGCCAGCTCGAAGAGCAACTGGGCGTGTCGCTGTTCATCCGCGAAGGCCGGCAGATTCGCCCGACCATCGCCGCCGGGCGCTTGATGCAGAGCCTGCAACAGGCCTTCGAGCTGATCGGCGATGCCTGTGACGAGTTGCGCGATCCGTCCTCGCTCGCCGTGTTGCGGCTGGCGGTCACGGCGGAGCTGGCGCAGAAGTGGCTGATGAACCGTCTCACCGATTTCTACGCGCGTTATCCGCACATCACCTTGCACCTCTACGAACAGCCAATCGACGCCACCGCGCCCGGCGAAGACATCGATCTGGCGATCACCTACGGCACCGGTCCGGTGGACAGCAGCGCGTACTTCGTCCGCCCGTTGCCGGCGTTGCAGTTCTTTCCGGTGTGCAGCCCCGGTCTGTTCAACCAGGGCAACCTGAAAAACCCGAAGGACCTGGCCCGCCATTGCCTGCTGCACGACGATCAGGACGGCAAGACCTGGACGGCGTGGCTGACCAGCCATGCCGGCGACCTGCGTCCGGAGCGCCAGTTGTATTTCGCCCACGCCGGCCTCGCGCTGGAGGCTGCGGCGCAAGGGCAGGGCGTGGCGATGGGTGACAACCTCACGGCGCAGGAGGACTTGCAGAACGGGCGTCTGGTGCGCCCGTTCACCTCCAGCATGACCGCGCTGGGCCAATACGCGCTGGTCTGCGAGCGGGTGCGGCTGGAGCGCCCGGCGGTGGCGCAAATGCTGGAATGGTTCAACGATCAACTGGTCGATTGATGAGTTGAATTCAACTGTTCCGAAATAATCATCGTTGGCGGCGCGACCGCCCACGACCGTAGCCTGAGGTCATTCCCATCCCGATGACGAGGTTTGACCATGGCACGTTTGCTCGACTCCACCCCGAAACAGGACGGCTTCCGTCTGCCCGGCGAATTCGAAGCCAAGTCCGGTTGCTGGCTCGGCTGGCCGGAGCGCACCGACGTCTGGCGCAACGGCGCCAAGCCTGCACAGAAAGTCTGGGTGCAGATCGTCACCGCGATCTCCCACAGCGAACCGGTGACGGTCTGCGCTTCGGCATCCCAGTTCGCCACCGCCCGCCGTCAGTTGCCGCCGCAAGTGCGGGTGGTGGAGATGACCTGCAACGACACCTGGTTTCGCGACAGCGGCCCGTGCTTTGTGGTCAACGATCAAAGCGGTGAAGTGCGTGGCGTCGACTTCGAGTTCAACGCCTACGGCGGCCTCGACGGCGGGCTCTACTACCCGTGGGACAAGGACGACCAGATCGCCAGCAAGATCCTCGAAATCGAACGCTTCGACCGTTATCGCGCGCCATTGATTGCCGAACTCGGCGGGATCCAGAGTGACGGCCAGGGCAGCATCCTCACCACCGAGCAATGCCTGCTCAACCGCAATCGCAACCAGCACCTGGGCAAGGACGAAGTGACCCGCCGGCTGACCGATTACCTCGGCGCCGAGCAAGTGATCTGGCTGCCGCGCGGTTGCAAGTTCGACGAAACCGACGGGCACGTCGACGACCTCGCGTGCTTCGTGCGCCCCGGCGAAGTGGTGCTGCAATGGACCGACAACCGCGACGATCCGCAGTGGGAAATCTATCAGGAGGCCTACGACATCCTGCGCAGCACCCGCGACAGCCGTGGCCGCGAACTGATCGTGCACAAGCTGCCGCAACCGGACGTGCTGGAGTGGACCGCCGAAGAAGCCGAAGGCCTCGATCAGCAGGACAGCACCCACACCCGCCAGGCCGGCACCAAAATCTGTGCGTCGTACATCAACTACTACGCCGGCAACAGTTCGATCGTGGTGCCGCTGTTCGGTGATCGCAACGATCAGGTGGCGCTGGCGACCCTCGCCGAACTGTTCCCGCAGCACAAGATCGTCGGCATCGAAAACTCCCGGGAAATCCTGCTCGGTGGCGGCAACGTCGCGTGCATCACCATGCCGCAATACGCCGGCCAGAAAAAAGGAGCCTGACCATGGGCCTGCACAAACTGAGTAAAGCGTTATTGCTGGTGCTTGCACCCCTGTGTGTGCAGGCTGCCGAAACAGCGAAACCGGTGGTCAACCTGTACATCTGGGGCGAGTACCTGGCCCCGGATACCCTGAAGAATTTCGAGGCGAAAACCGGGATTCGGGTGGTCGCCGATCACTTCGATTCACTGGAAACCGTCGAGACCAAACTGCTCACCGGCCGCAGCGGCTACGACCTGGTGCTGACCGCCGGCCAGCACCTGTCGCGGGCCATCGAGAGCGGCGCGATCCAGACCCTGAACAAGCAGCAGCTCCCGCACTTTGCCGGGGTCGGCGATGAGTTCCGTCAGCACATGGCGGTGTTCGATCCGGGCAACCGCTACGCCGGGATCTACGCCTGGGGCACCACCGGCGTCGGCTATCAGGAGGAGGCCGTGAAGCAGCGCCTGCCGGACGCGCCGAGGGACAGTTGGGCGATGTTGTTCGATCCGGCAGTGGTGTCGAAATTCGCCGATTGCGGGGTGAGCCTGCTCAACGACCCGAACGAAGTGTTCGCGGCGGTCATGAAGTACATGGGCCTGGACATCAACCGCCAGAGCCTCGACGACCTGAAACTCGCCGAGCAGCAACTGGCGAAGATCCGCCCGTACATCCGCTACTTCGACAATGACCTCAACATCAGCGACCTGGCCAACGGCAACACCTGCGTGGCGATGTCGTGGAACGGCAACGTTGCCATCGCGGCGGGTCAGGCTCAGGCGGCCAACAAGCCGTTCAAGTTGAATTACCGGATTCCGAAGGAGGGCACGCTGATCTGGTTCGATGCCATGGTCATTCCCAAGGATGCACCGCATCCCGAGGCCGGGCTGGCATTGATGGATTATTTGATGACGCCTGAAGTGATCGCGCCGATCACTGACACCATTCACTACGCCAACGCGATCACGGCGGCGGATGGCTTGATCGATCCGGCGATTCGCAATGATCCGGGGACCTATCCACCGCAGGCGGTGAGGGCTTCGCTGTACAGCAAGAATGACAATGGCAAGGCGTTCAACCGGGCGTTGATCCGGGCATTCAGCCGGTTGAAGTCGGGGTTGTGAACGGGGGGCGGGAATCATCCTGAAGCGGTTTGTACGTGGGCGTGTGGGGGTGAGTCTGGTAGTTTTTTCGCCATGGATCTGAACCGGCAATGACGCCGGATGCCCTCTCGGCTCCTGACTTTTCAGGATCTGGAGTGGCCACTTTTCAAGGAAGAAAAACATGCCAATCAAACCGCCGGTCAAGGGCTCGGGCCCGGCCGATGTTCATTTGAAACCTTCCACCGACGGCTCTGCGTCGGGGCCGGTGATTCGACCGAGTGTCCATGGCAATCTGCCGGAGCCGCCCGCAGTTTTCAGTGGCGCACGGACGCCCCATCACAGCCACGAGGTTGTCAGCCCTCCGTCATCGATCACCTTTCGCGATGCACTGCCGGTGGTGGAGGTCGCGCCCACCGTCGGGCAACCGTCGCTGGAGGCGTATCACGTCCCGGCGGCGAGCCGGCTGACAGACATCGACGCCGACGGCTTCAGGACGTTCAAGGGGCGTCAGTTCGCCGAATTGCCCGGTCAGGGCATCGTTCAGGTCGGCGCCGACCCGCAAACCGGTTTGTACCGGGCCAGACTGGCCAGCGAACTCAATCCTTCCGGCCCGGTGCTGGAGCGCGACAGCGACGGCAAGCTTTGGCACCCGCTGGAAGAGTTTGCCACCGACCGTTTTCGCACCCCCGACCCGCGAAGTGAAGTCGCCTCGACACTGGAGGCCATGCCGCATCCGGAGGGCGACGAAGGACGGGCTCGTGCGGACGACGCCGACGACGAATTCGAGCTTGCCTCCGAATCGATGCCGGTCAAGCCCTACACCGATCAGGAACTGGTGAGCATGCGCGATGAAGTGCGCTATTCCTTCCGGGGCAATCGCCTGGGCACCTACGACCGTGCCAACAACGGCAAATACCCGCTACGCGACACCCTGGGCAGACCGGTGCGGATCCGCAAGCTGGAGACATTGGTCACACTGACCACCGGGGAGCGTTTCCGCTCGGAGCCGATCAAGCCCTACATCAAGTTCGAAGGCTATGAAGACGTCGCGAGGCTCTACGAAGAGAAACTCGAGCTGCGCACCTTTACCGAGGCCGACATGAAGGTCCCTGGCGAAAAAGCGCTGATCGGACAACTCATGGTGGTCGCCAACAAACGAATCAGCAAAGGCGAGGCGCTGGGCCTCTACGGCGGGACGCTCAGCCCGGTGCGTCTGGTACGACGCGAAGAACAGACGTTCACCATGCTGGCGGGTTTCAGCGTGCATTACACACCAGGAAAGTTTGTTGAAGATCCAGTTGTGGTCATCGGCGACAACATCATTTCGCGGATCAACTCGAACTTCGAATACGACGCCACCGGCAAACCGATCCATCAATCGCCGGACGGCTATAACGTGCAGATCGTCGGGTTCAAAGTCGAAGCGGACATGCTGATCGGCGACCGGCTGGTCAACCGGCCCTACATGTTGAACGCGCTGTTTGCCTCGGAGGATATTGCGGCGGGAACCGAGTTGCGCTGGAACTACAATTATTCGGACAAAGAGATGAAGATGATCTTTCCGTAAATAGCCAAAGGCAGAGCGCGCCGACCGTATACATCGAGCTGATATTCCCAATCGATCAAGGATTCAGTAAAACCGGATCAAGTCGGCGTATATCTGAAATATCCCCCAATCGGTTCCCTCTCCCTTGGGAGAGGGCTAGGGTGAGGGGCTTTTCGGCACCCGCCACAAATACCAGGCCGCCACCGTCCGAAACGGCTTCCAGTCCAACCCGATCTCAACCATCTGCTTGCGCGCAGGCTGCACCTCCAGCCCCTTCAACCGCCGATACCCCTCGCGAACCCCAAAGTCATCCGCCGGCAGAATGTCCGGCCGCTCCAGGCTGTAAATCAGCAACATCTCAACGGTCCAGCGCCCAACCCCGCGCAGGCTGACCAATTGCTCGATCAGCGCCTCATCCTCCATCGCCAGCGCCGTGGCGTAATCCGGCACCACACCGTCCAGAGTCGCCTGGGCAATCCCCTGAATCGTCGCAATCTTGCCCGCCGAAAACCCACAACCGCGCAATTGATCGAAGTCCGTCGCCAGAATCTGCTCCGGACGCGGAAACGTCTGTCCGGGAAACAACCCCACCAACCGCCCGACAATCGCATCGCCCGCCTTGGCGTGCAGTTGCTGATAGGCGATCGCCCGCACCAGCGACTCATAAGGTTCGCGCGCCGGATGCGGCTGATGCAGGCAAGGGCCGACCGCAGCAATGTGGCGCTGCCAGTCGGCGTCGAGGCTGGCCAGAAATTCGCTGGCCGGTTGGTAGGGATCAGGCATGACTTACTTCAACAGACCGTTGACTTCGCCGTAGGTGAAGGCCTTGAGGTCATGGGTGTCGAGCTTGCCGCTGGCGAGAAAGCTTTTCACCAGCGCGCCCATGGCGCCGTACATGAACTCGGCGATCCCGGAACCAGCGCTCAAGCGGCGTACGCCGAGGGTTTGCAGTTCTTCGGGGGAAGGCAGGCAAGCGAAGCCCAGAACGTTGACCGGCAGTATCGTGCCTTTGCAGATCGCTTCGATTTCGTAGGCAGATGTCACCCCGGCAGCGAACAATCCATCCGCCCCGGCCGCCTGATACAGCGCCGCGCGGTGCAGGGTTTCGGCGACACGATCCTCGGCCGGCACCAGACTTTTGAGGTAAACGTCGGTGCGGGCGTTGATGAACAGCTTCACATTGCGCTTGTCGGCCACTTGCCGCGCGACTTCAATCTTGCGCACCAGCAGTTCCGGCGTGCCGCTGCCGTCTTCGATATTGATCCCGACCGCGCCCGCGGCGAGCACGGCATCAATCACTTCGGCAACCCGGCCGAGGTCATCGGAATAACCGGCCTCGATGTCCACGCTCAACGGAACCTCAATGACCCGGGCAATCGACTCCACGGTGCTGATCAAACGCTCCAGCGGCAGGGTATTGCCGTCCGGATAACCGTGGGCCCAGGCGACAGCGGCGCTGCTGGTGGCGACAGCTTTGCCACCCAACTGCTCGACCAGCCGCGCACCGGTGGCGTCGGCGACGTTGGTCAGGATCAGCAGGCCATCGTGGTGCAACTGGTGAAACTGAGTGTCGAGCGAGTTCATCGAGATCCCTTCTTGTCGGTTGTTCAGAAAGCCAGAGGTTGCGTCAGCTGCACGGCGGCGTTTTCCAGCCGGAGCAAAAACGCCTTGCGCGGTTGCCCACCACCATAGCCGGTCAATGAGCCGTCCGCACCGATCACCCGATGGCACGGCACGACAATCGAGAGCCGATTGTGCCCGTTGGCCAGCCCCACCGCGCGACTGGCGCCGGGTTTGCCCAGTCGTGCGGCGATGGTGCCGTAAGTGCTGGTGTGGCCGTAGGGGATTTGCCGCAGTTCGCTCCAGACTTGCCGGGCAAACTCGCTGCCGGGCAGGTGCAGCGGCACGCTGAATTCGCTCAGCTTGCCGGCGAAGTACAGCGCCAGCTCGTTTTCGATCTGCTGCAAATGCGCGTTGTGCCCCGGTGCGACCACGTAGCCGTAGCGGTTCTGCAATTCTTCAACTTCTCGGGTCAGCGCCGGACGGTCGAGAAACTCCAGCAATACCAGCCCGCGTCGTTCTGCCATGGCGATCATCGGCCCCAACGGCGTGGTCAGGCGGGTGAACAGCAACGGCTCGCTGGATGCCGCGCGTCCCGGCGTGATGTGGAACGACTTCTGAAACGCATCGCGAAAACCGCTGAGGGATTCATAGCCGGAATCGAACGCCGCGTGATCGATGGACGTGCCTTGCTTGATCCCGCCCAATGCCACACCGAGCCGCCGGGTGCGCAGCCACGCATGGAAAGTCATGCCGAAATGCTGTTTGAACCAACGCCGCAGCTTCAGCGGTTCGATGCCCTCGGCGAGCAGTTGCGCATCGCTCCAGCGCATCTCCGAATCGGCGTCGACGGCCTTGAGCAGCCGTTGCACCCAGTCCGGGGCGATGGCCGCAGCGTCCAGCGGTTTACAGCGCAAGCAGGCGCGATAACCGGCGGACAGGCATTCGTCAGCGTGGGCGAAGAACTCGACGTTTTCCGGTTTCGGCTTGCGCGCCGTGCAGGTAGGGCGGCAAAAGATCCCGGTGGTTTTCACGGCCGTGAAGAACACGCCTTCATAGGCAGTATCGCTTGCGAGCATGGCGCGAACCATTTCGGCGTGAGGGGGCAGGACAGCGGCTTGTATGTTCATGGGCCGAGGATAAAACCAGTTATTCGATGGCTCCACCGAAAAATCGACAGTGAATTTTCGGGCCGCTGCACTACAGTGATCGGGTCGCTACAACTCGGGAAATGAAGGTATGCCACCGTTCACGATTCAACACATCGATCACATCGTGCTGCGCGTCGCCGATCTGCAACGCAGCATTGATTTCTACGACCGGGTCTTCGGTGCCGAAGTGGTCAAGCGCAACGAAAAGTTCGGCCTGGTGCACCTGCGTGCTGGCACGTCGATGATCGATCTGGTCGACCTCGACGGCGAAATCGGCCGCAAGGGTGGCGCCGCTGCCGGCAGCGAACGGCGCAACGTCGATCACTTCTGCCTGCGCATCGAGCCGTTCGATGAAGCGGCACTGGTCAGCCATCTGCAATCCTGCGGCCTGACCGTCGAAAAAGCCGCCACCCGTTTTGGAGCCGAGGGCTACGGCCTGTCGCTGTACTGCTTCGACCCGGACGGCAATCAGGTCGAACTCAAAGGCCCGTCCGAAGCTTAGGCGCGTTTGGCCATCAGCAACACCGAAGCCGCCGCCGACAGCAGCCCCGCGCAGCAACGGTTGAAAATCCGTTTGCCGCGCGGCTCGGCGAACCAGCGGCGCATATGCAGGCCCATGTAGGCGTAGGCGCTGATGGCGATCCATTCCAGCAGCAGGAACAGCACGCCCAGCAGCATGAACTGCGGGGTGATGGCGCGGGTCGGGTCGACGAATTGCGGCAGAAAAGCGGTGAATATAAGAATTGCCTTGGGATTGCCCGCCGCCACTAACAACTCCTGACGCGCCAGGGCCAGAAGCCCGCTCGCCGGCGCAGTAACCGCGTCTTCGGCGGCAGGATTGGCCCGCCACAGCTGCCACGCCAGATACAGCAGATACCCCGCGCCGACAATCTTGATCCCATAGAACAACAGTTCGGACGTTTGCAGCACCACTGCCAGCCCCGCCGCCGCAAGGGCGATCATTCCGGCGAACGCCAGCAACCGACCGATCCCGGCCACGCAGGCGCGACGATAGCCGTAGCGGGTGGCGTTGCTGACCGACAGCAGGTTGTTCGGCCCCGGCGCCATGTTCAAGGCGAAGCAGGCGGGCAGAAACAGGGAGAGGGTGGCGAGATCCATGGGGCGGGCTCCGGTGACGGGAGCGGTATTTTTATCACGCGGGCGTGCGGGCCTGAACCGTACAGTCAGGCAGCAGTGTCGCGGTACAGCGACGGTCGGGCGTACATCCGTTCGAACTTTCTGCCGTCCCGTCAACTCTGAATTCGTCACAGGGTGATGAATCCGCCAGAAAAAAATCATCTGGCGGGTCAGAAAGGACAATTGCCGTGTAAGCTTTCGCGCAATGCTTTTCCATTTCCCCATGGCCCCAGGCGGCCCACTGTACGAGCGACTACATGCAAGCAAAGGCCCGCGAGGTTCATGTACCACCGGTGTTGCAGGACCTGCGCGCCGGCACGGCCGAACTGCACATTGCACTGGAAAAACGCCTTCCTTTCTTCTCCGACACCCTTGATCTGCAGGCCTTCGAGCGACTGATGCGCGCTTATTACGGCTTCTATCAGCCACTGGAAAATGCATTGCAGGACAGCGGCGAGATCCCGGACGATTTCGATCTGGTTTCGCGCCTCAAGGCGCCGACCCTGCAACGCGATCTGCAAGCGTTGGGCGCGAATGGTGGAGCGTTTTCGCTCTGCCGCCAGTTGCCCGCCATCGACTCCGCCGCCGCCTGCCTGGGCGTGCTGTACGTGCTGGAAGGCGCAACCCTCGGCGGACAGATCCTGCGCCGGGAAATCGCCGCACGACTGAGCCTGGACGCGGACAACGGTGCAGCGTTCCTGGACATCTACGGCGCTGCCACCGGCCGGCGCTGGCGCGATTTCATCGAATACCTGGGCAGTCGCCCGATGGACGCCGACGAGCGTGAAGCCGTCGTGGCGGCCGCCCACACTACATTCAGCTGTTTCGAGCGCTGGCTCGAAAGCCAGGAGGTTCTGGTATGACCCCGCAAGACAAAGAAGCCTTTGAAGAGTTGCTGGCCAACTGCGCCGACGAGCCGATCCGCTTTCCCGGCGCGATCCAGCCGCACGGTTTGCTGCTGACCCTGAGCGAGCCGGACCTTTCGATCATCCAGATCAGCGCCAACGTCGAGACCTTGCTCGCGCGACCGGCGCAAGAGCTGATCGGCCAGCCACTGCAAAGCCTGATCGGCGATGCTCATGCCGCGCAGGTTCGCGAGGCCTTGCAGCAACCGGCCTTGTCCGATGCGCCGCCGCTGCACTTCGCCTCAACGGCACAGCGTTCGAAGGTTTGCTGCACCGGCATCAGGATGTGCTGATCCTGGAGCTGGAAATCCACGTCGAGAACTTCCAGCCGCGTAACGTCGCCGGCACCGAAACCCACTTGGGACGGATGCTCGCGCGCCTGCAAAAGGCTCAGAGCCTGCAGGCGCTGTACGACATCAGCGTCAGGGAAATCCAGGCCATGACCGGTTACGACCGGGTGCTGATCTATCGCTTCGAAGAGGAGGGCCACGGTCAGGTTATCGCCGAAGCGTCCGACCCATCGATGGAAGTGTTCAACGGCTTGTTCTTCCCGGCCTCCGACATCCCCGAGCAGGCCCGCGAGCTGTACCGCACCAACTGGCTGCGGATCATTCCGAATGCCGACTACCAACCGGTGCCGCTGGTGCCCAAGTTGCGCCCGGACACCCAGACCCCGCTGGACCTGAGCTTCGCGACGCTGCGCAGCGTGTCGCCGATCCACTGCCAGTACATGAAGAACATGGGCGTACTGTCCTCGATGAGCATTTCGCTGCTCAAGGGCGACCGGCTCTGGGGCTTGATCAGTTGCGGCAACCGCCAGCCGCTGCACGTGCCGCACGAGTTGCGCACCGCATGCCAGACCATCGGCCAGGTGCTGTCGTTGCAGATCAGCGCGATGGAAGCGCTGGAGGTCAGCCGTCAACGGGAGGAAAAGGTCGAGGCGCTGGCGCTGCTCAATCAGGCGATGATCGATTCGCCACAGAACGTCTTCGATGGCTTGGCCAATCAGCCGCAGGTGTTGATGGCGCTGGCCAATGCCGGCGGCATCGCAATCATCGAAGACAAGCAATTGCACCGTTACGGCAACTGCCCGGAGCCGGAAGAAATTCGAGCCCTGCACAAATGGCTGCAGGAGCGTGGCGAGCCGGTGTTTGCCAGTCATCACCTGGCCAGCGTCTATCCGCCGGCTGCGCAGTATCAGCAGGTCGCCAGCGGTGTGCTCGCCATGAGCCTGCCGAAACCGGTGGACAACGGCGTGCTGTGGTTCCGCCCCGAAGTCAAAGAGAACATCAACTGGAGCGGCGACCCGCGCAAGCCGCTGGATTTGGAAAACTCCGACGCCGGCCTGCGCCTGCGGCCGCGTACTTCGTTCGAAATCTGGAAGGTCGAGATGGCCGGGATTTCCACCAAGTGGAGCCACGGCGATCTGTTTGCCGCCAACGACCTGCGTCGCTCGGCGCTGGAAAATGACCTGGCCCGTCAGGTGCGCCGCGAGCAGGAAGCGGTGCGCGCCCGCGACGAACTGGTGGCGGTGGTGTCCCACGACCTGCGCAACCCGATGACCGTGATCTCGATGCTCTGCGGCATGATGCAAAAGGCTTTCAGCTCGGACGGGCCGCACACTTCGCGGCGCATCTCGACCGCCATCGATACCATGCAGCAAGCCGCCGGGCGCATGAACACGCTGCTGGAAGACTTGCTCGATACCTCGAAAATCGACGCCGGGCGCTACACCATCGCGCCGCAGAAACTCGATGTCGCGCAGATGTTCGAAGAGGCGCAATCACTGCTCGCACCGCTGGCGCTGGACAAGGACATCAGCATCTCGTTCGAGGCCGATCCCGATCTGAGCATCCACGCCGATCCCGAGCGGCTGTTTCAGGTGCTGTCGAATCTGGTCGGCAACGCGATCAAGTTCACCCCGCGCCTGGGCACGGTCGACGTGTATGCCAAATCGGTCGGTGACGACATCGTCTTCACGGTCCGCGACAGCGGCGAAGGCATTCCCAAGGATCACTTGCCGCATGTGTTCGACCGTTACTGGACGGTGAAGGAAGGCAATCCGAACGGCACCGGGCTGGGCCTGTACATCACGCAAGGCATCGTCGAGGCCCATGGCGGGCGGATCGTTGCCGAGAGTGAGCCGGGGCAGGGCAGTGAGTTCCGCTTCACCGTGCCGCGTCAGGACTGAAAAAGCCGATCAGCATTGGGTGGCCTGCAACATGGCCACCCATTCTGCGGCGAATCGATGGCAATCGCCGGGCCAGCGCGCTGTCAGCAGTTGGCCGTCGCGCACCACAAATCCCGTTTGAAGGTTATTCGCGCCATCGCGTTTGGCGATCAGCGGGCCGCGTATGAAGTCGGATTTGCTGGCCAGAACGGTCTTCACTTCCGCTTCGACGGTCTGCTTGTAGGTGCGGTAGTAGCGCCCCAGCCACGCAGCGGTCATCAGCCACGCCGGCATCTCCATGGTTGCCGAGAGCAACGCCGTCACCTTGCGCCCGAACAACACCGAACGCCCGGTGTCGGGATCGAGCGTGCGCGCCAGCAACAACACGCCATGACACACCGCCGCCACGGGTTTCTCTGCTTTGAAAAATTGCAGGGCGATCTGCTGAGCCTGTGTGGACTCCAGCAGCGTGCACATCCCTTTGGCATGTCCGCCGGGAATCAACAGACCTTCAAATTGGTTCGTGTCGACATCGGTATACGCCAGCGGCTGCCTGAACGCATCGGACTCGATCATCTGCTTGTAACTGTCCAGATCGGCCTTGCGTGTCATCAGCATCGAACTCAACAGGCCGAAGCCGATATCCACCAGCCGTGGATCGGCGTGGGCGGGCAAGCCTTGTGGCGTGGCAAAACGTACTTCAATGCCCGCGTTGCGCAGTGCCTGCCAGGGCACGCTGCTTTCGGTGGGGTCGTAATCGGCAGAGGGCAGCAGAATCAAGATCATCGAGGGCAGACTTCCTGGTCAAAAGTGATCGCATAGCCAGAGCGTAGTGGGTCTGCGCGAGCGGGGGTAATTTCCTTCAATACCGTCCGGTGTGCGCTGGCTACTGTGAGCGCCTTGTTCCTCGATTTGAAGCAGGTGTGCGATGAGTCTGATTGTGTCGATGGCGGCGTTTGCCCTGGCCGCGTCCATAACCCCGGGGCCGGTGAATATCGTGGCGTTGAGTTCGGGAGCGCAGTTCGGCTTTCGTGCCAGCCAGCGGCATGTAGCCGGGGCGACGCTGGGGTTCGTGTTGTTGCTGGTGTTGATGGGACTGGGGCTGCATGAAGTACTGAAACTGTGGCCGTCGCTGACCCGCGTGGTGCAACTGGCCGGGGTGGCGTTTCTGCTGTTCATGGCGTGGAAACTGGCTACCGATGACGGCCGGTTGAGTTCGGGAGAATCGGGCAGGGCACCGTCGATGCTCTACGGCGCGGTGATGCAATGGCTCAACCCCAAGGCCTGGTTGGCCTGCGTGGCGGGGATGGGCGCGTTTGTCGCCGATGGCGAGGCGCGGCTGGTGTGGCAGTTTGCGGCGGTGTATCTGGTGATTTGTTATCTGTCGGTGGGGTGCTGGGCGTATGCCGGGACGTTTTTGCGTGGCTATCTGGGGAATCCGGCAGGGATGCGCTTGTTCAACCGGGTGATGGCGTTGCTGTTGGCGGTGAGTGCGGGGTATTTGCTGTTGCCCTGATCCGTACTCCGGCAAACGGAGTACGGACCTGAGTTCAATTCATGCGAAATCCCTTAGAAAATGCCGTTGAGCTCCCTGAACACATGGGGTGGCATGGCCGTGAAGCGGTTTTCGCGCAGTTGGCTGATCGAATACAAAGCGCTGGCCGTACGGCCGTTGCCGTCACCGAACCCCTGGAATCCGACCACAGCCCCCAGCACTTGTTTATCAAAGTGCGGATGGCTTGGGTCAAGGTTTTTCAGGTGCTGCTCGAGCAAGGCGAATCCGGTCGGGCTGCTGCCGTACTTGGTCGGTGCGCCGGCGTCGCGCACCCGCCCTACAGCTTCCGGCACAAGTTTGCGATGAATCTCCCTGATCACGTTCGGATCGGTCAGGGAGGCCTTGTTCGCGGTGTATTCGCGCAATACACCAAGGATGTTTTCGAAGTCGTTGCCGTTGGAGGTCGAGCCTTTCAACATCCAGGCGGTCGCGCGTTGTGAAGGATCGGTGAACCCCTGCGGGTTGAACAGCGAATCGGGCATGACGTCGTTGTAGGGTGGTTTGCCCAGATCCAGTTTCAGAATGTCTTGCTGATAGCCCGTCATGAATCGGGCTTTTTTGCTCTCGAGTTCGTACAGGACTGCCAGCGTTTCGGTGTAACCCTGTGCCGTGCTGCGCGCATCGTTGAGCTGAACGGGGTGGCCCTTGATGAACGCTTCCGTCAGTTCTTCCAAAGCCTTGCGACCGATCAGCGACTCCAGATCAACTGCCTGTTTCGACTGGTACGCTGTTTCCTTCACGGCGTTGTTCGCAAGATGGCGCAATTCCGTTTCGGTAGCCCCTTTGGGCAACTTGAAGTGCTTGTCGCTCAAGCGCGTGACGATGTGTTGAGCGGTTTCGATGGCATCGCTTTTCAGCAGCGCCCGAGCATGTGAAATCGTGTCCAGCGACATCCGCGCGTGGGTTGCCGAGCCGGTGTGATCAATCACTTTGAGCAGGTCGTAACTGTTTGCGCCGGTCAGGAACCTGAGTTGCTGCTTGGCCTGATGTGCCAGCGAGAGGGCATGTCCACTCAGTTTCGCGACGCCTCGGCCGAGTAATTTGCCTCCGGCCTTGAGCAGTTGCGGCAAGCCCGATAAAGGGTTGAACAGGCTGAGGGCTGCGCTTGCCAGAATCCGCGAGGCCGACAGCAGTTTACCGGCGATGCTCGCGGCTTTGCTGGCGGCGGCAGCGATTGCCACAGGTGCGGCGAAAATGGTCATCGCCAGTACGGCGGCATCGACAATGCAGTCGAAGATTGCGCCACCGTGTTTCTTCGGATCCCCGGAAGTCAGCCCTTCCACGCAGCTCTTGAAGGGAATGATCAGGTTGAGAATCATGTTGAAGATGGCATCGGTCTTTTCAATCGCCTTCTCCCGTACGGTTTGCTGCAGGCCCAGTTGGTGGATTTCCTGCTCGGTGATGTACGGATTTTTCTCGGCGATCATCCGGCTCAGGATTTCCATGCGAGGAGAGCGATAAAGAGGTGTGCCATCGCTGCGCTCGCGGGGCGCTTCCAGCACACCGATCTTGCGCACCTGAATTCTGGATTTGATGCTGGTTCTGGGGGCGACGTTTTGCAGGTAGGCCTGCAGATCAACGGGGGCTTTTTCAAGCTCTTCCTGATCGGTGAACCGAGTGTCGAACTTGAAGAAACTTCCGGAAACCAGTGGCTCGAAGAATGCTTCAAGCTCCGGGTTGTACCGACACTCCATCCGGAGAGGAAACAGCTCGAAGCATTTGATGGCGTAACCGAGTTGTACGCAGAGAATGACCCCGTAACGCCCGGTTTCTCCCGGAATATATCTGGCAGGGCTGACGCCGCCGCGACCGTTGGTTCTCGCCGGCTTGTAGTTCATCTTCTGAACGCAATAGACACCGATCGCCCCGTATTCAATGGACGCCGCATCCTCCGGGAGCACCTGTGAAATGGCGATCTGGATGTTGCGCGCCAGCCCACCGAGAACGGCGTCGAAGTGACTGGAGGTCGCGGTTTCGTAGAGGTCGGCAACGGGAAACAGAAAAGGCAGTTCAGGAAAGGATTTATAGATGCTGGTGCCTTTGAGGCGATCCCAGTCCTTGGTGTGAAGCTCGTCACCCATGTACAGGTCCAGCACCGACACTTTACGGCCCGCGCCACCGCCACCGCCGCGATGTTTGACCAGCAGTTCATCGGGGTCACAATCCCGTTCCTGGGACTTCAATTCTTGCAATGCGAGCTGTATGCGATCGGGCAACGGCCTGGAAAACCGTTCGGCGGCTTCCAGCATCATGGCGATGTATTGATCGTATTCGAGCGTGGCGCGCTCGATCTCTTTTGCGTCGAGATTGCCTTGCGCATCTCGCGTGATGAGGCCGTTCATCCAGGCCCAGGTCACCACCGGATCCACCGAGCCTTCGGCTTGCAAAGCTGCCAGTGGCGCGAGGGATTTCGTCGACTGGCTGAATCCCATCAGATGTTGATAGGTCATTTTGCGGCTGGTGCCGGGAACCAGTGCTTCGACCAGATGCACAGCCTGCGTAGCGATCACCCAGGCCGGTGTCCCTATTTGCAGGCTGGACGGCCAGTCGGTGAAGAGATACTCCGGCGCCATGCCTGCCAGAATCATCTGCGTCACCAGTGGGGCAAGCGAGGGTTCGACGTGAAGGTTCTTGATCAGATGCGCTTCCAGGTCTGTTCGAACCTGGGCCGGACGCTGTTTGAAGTAACCTTTGGAATACAGGTCGAAACCGGCGAAGTGGGTGTTGGCAATATCGAGCGCCGGGTCCAGGTCAAGCAGTATCACGGCAACCGCCAGTTGCTCCATGATTTCAGTCGATTGTTGTTTTGCGGCTGCTTCAGTGAGCCAACCAAGTTTGGAAAGATAGTACTGTCCGTGCCGGGATGCCGCACTTTCGATCAATTGCTGCAGGCGATAGTCCGTGCTGGTTATAGCGCCATCGCCCGGCGTGCCTTCAATCTGCACTCGTCTGCCGAGGCCATTGACGATGGCCTCAAAATCCAGCGTGCAACTTTGTATCAGATCAAGAATGATTGCCCGGTTGTTTCCCTCAAGTTTGAACGGCGACTCGTCGGGGGCGTCCAGAAGTTGCCAATAGTTTCCGTACTTCGGTGGCTCGGGCAATGTCGAGAAATTCAACAGGTCGAGCAGGTTGCGGGTGTCTTGTTCGTTGTCCGGCACTTGCAGCCCGTTGAAACGCAGCCACTGGCCGACCATAACTTCGTCTCCCGTAATGATCCAGCCGCCACTGGAGGCGGCGACCTTGGCCAATAGCGGCAGGTTATCGTCGAAATCCGCCAGACCCGCGACATCGGCGGTGATCTCCTGCGGAGATACAAACGGGGTAGCGGGCCGGTCGTTGCTGGAGACCATGTTTCGATGGCTGAAGTAGAGCCGGCCATTCTCATTCAGCAGAAAAATCGCGTTTTCCGGGATCTTGCGGCGAGCGCGGACAAAGTGAAAGTCGTCGTGGCGCAGCAGTATGGAAAGCGAAACTTTGCCGCTGCGGTGGATTTGGTCGAACGCGCTGTCCTCCACGCACGGAACAAGGATTTCGTTACATTTCCAGCCAAGACGTTCAATGGCGTATTTATCACCGATAAAGTTTGCAATGGTCTGGCTTACTGTCTTCTTCTGAAGTGTGTTTTTGGAGTCGTAAGCATAGTTGTCTATTGGCTTCATGATTCAGAATCCATTCTCTGATAGCGAAATAAATGAAATGTGGTGGTTGTTTATTGATTGTCGTGTTTGTGCGGCAGACAGGTTTTTAGAGTAAGGCGCCAAGGCGAAAAGTTGGCGTGGATTAATGTTCGAAGTGTTTCTTTGTGGTGGCGTGAATGAGAGGGGTGGCTGTTTTTAAAGGCCTGAAGCACTGTTGGCGATAAATATGTATATCTTTCCGGGTATGTAGAATTAAACCGAAACGGCCCATTGCAGGCCGTTTTTGCTTTTACCCCCGATACTGCCCCGGCGTAGCCGCCAGATGCTGTTTGAACGCCCGCTGAAAATGCGCCTGATCGGCAAAGCCGGCTTCCAGTGCCACATCCGCAATCAACTGCCCGCGCCGCAAACACTCGCGGGCGAACTGAATTCTCTGGTTGACCACAAACGCATGGGGCGTCATGCCGTAATGCTGTTTGAAGGCGCGGATCAGGTACGACGGCGACAGTTCAGCGGCGGCGCAGATGTCGTCGAGGCTGAGCAGGTCGGTGCAATGCTGGCGAATGAAGTCGGCGGCGCGTTCGAGTTTGAGATTCGGTTCGCGCAGCGGCTGCTCGATAGGGTTCAGGCGCAGTTGCAGGTCGCTGAAAAACTCCACTGCGGCGCTCTGTTTGCAAAGGACATCTTGCTGTTCGTCGACCAATACCGCGTACAACGCATTCAAGTCGCGAAACAGGCGGGCGTCATTCAAATGGGTATCGGAAAACCGCCGAAACTCCAGTTCCGCATTGAACCCCAGCTGATGCTGCAGATCGGTCAGCCACGGCGTTTCCACATACAACATCAAATACGACCACGGCTGATCATCGATCGGGTTGCACGCGTGCACGTCCCCCGGATTCATCAGCACCACGGTGCCGGCCGTCACTTCGAAAGATGATTGCTCATGCAAGTAAGTGCTGCGCCCGGCGGTGATCGCGCCGATGGAGAAGTGCGCGTGGGAGTGCCGTGAATAGCAGACCTCACGGCCGTCGGCGATGACCCGCGCTTCGATGAAGGGCAGGGCGTCGTCGCGCCAGAAGCGCGGGGCTTGCTCGGGGTTCTTGGCGGCAGCGTGTTTCATCGTTGTGGTTCTCGGCAGGCCAGTGCCCGAGTGTATTAGCTCTGGCCGGCGAAGGCTCGCTCGAGTTCGGCGATGTCGAGTTTTTTCATCCCGAACATGGCCTGCATCGCCCGTTGTGCCTTGGTCTGGTCGGGGTCGGTCATCATGTGCATGAAGGCCACCGGGACGATCTGCCACGACACGCCGAACTTGTCCTTGAGCCAGCCGCATTGCTGCGCCTCCGCCGGGCCGCCGGCGCTGAGGTTGCCCCAGAAATGGTCGACTTCTTCCTGGTTCTGGCAATTGACCTGAAACGAAATTGCCTCATTGAACTTGAACATCGGCCCGCCATTGAGGCCGGTGAAGGTATGGCCGTCGAGTTCGAAACTGACGGTCATCACCGAGCCTTCCGGGCGGCCGTGGAATTCCTGGCCGACCTTGCTGTAGTGGGTGAGGGCGGTGATTTTCGAGTGGTCGAAGATCGAGCAGTAAAACTTCGCCGCAGCTTCCGCCTGATCGTCGAACCACAGGCACGGAGTCAGCTTTTGAAAGCGTTGCATGGCAGTCATCCTCGGCAGGTTAGACACGCTGGATAACAGAGTAGTCAGTCTGTGATCAGCTGGCAGCGCCATGGGTCGAGTGGTTGGCTGTTGTTAAAGTGGGGTGTAGTCGTATTGACTTTCGTGGGTGTCAAAAAGACTCTTACGTGCTTGTGTCAAATTGACTCGTATTTTCGTAACTGATTGATTTTGCTGGGCTGGAAATCTGGCACGCAAGTTGAATTGCTTTACGTACAAACTGATCCGCTCAGGAGTACGAAACATGTTCACTTTCTTCGAGAATCCGCTGAACGTTCTGCACCTGTCGAGCAAGATCCTCGTCGCCGGTCTGGTGATGCTGCTGGCAGGCATCTACGGCGCCTACCTCTATCAGGGCCACATGCCGATTGCGCTGCTGGTGGCGATGCATGCCATGACCATCATCGGCCCGACACTGCTGAAAATCGGCTACGTGATGCGCCTCCTGTCTCAATATCGGCTGGGCCAGCATCACGCCGCCGTGGTGGCTTGACCATGCGCAGACTCGTCGATGCGCCGCTGTTCAGCCTGGGCTTCCGGCCGCTGTTTCTGGCCGGGGCCGGATTCGCCGCGCTGGCGATCCTGATCTGGGGCTTGTGGCTTTACGGCCATTGGTTCGACCTGCAACCGGCGGGCGGCATGCTCGCCTGGCATCGGCATGAAATGCCCTTCGGTTTCGCGGCGGCAATCGTTGCCGGATTCCTGCTGACGGCGGTGCCCAACTGGACCGGCATTCCCGGCGTGCGCGGCGGGGCGCTGATCGCGCTGGTCTCGGTCTGGTTGCTCGGGCGTGTGGCCTGGTGGCTGCCGTTGCCGACCGGACTGGTTCTGGCGCTGCAATGGGGGTTTCTACCGCTGCTGGCAGTGATGCTGGGACGGGATCTGGTCGCCGCGCGTAAACGCGACAACTATCCGATTGTGTTGGTGCTTGGGTTGATGGCGGGTTGTCAGGTACTGACTTTGATCGGCCTTTACAACGACGACGCCGGCCTGCAACGCCAGGGTGTGCTGGGCGCGTTGTGGCTGGTGGCGGCGCTGATGACCGTGATCGGCGGGCGAGTGATTCCGTTCTTTATCCAGCGCGGCTTGAACCGTCCACCGGCGCCTGCTGCCAATCCACTGCCAACCCGTTTGCTGTTGATCGGCAGCCTGCTGACCGCTGTCACTTTTACGGCAGGCCTCAATGATTCGCCCCGACTATGGCTGGCAGGCCTGTTCGTGCTGACCGGCAGTTTGCAGTTGATGCGGCTGATCCGCTGGCATGATCGCGGGATGTGGCGCGTGCCGCTGCTGTGGTCGCTGTACCTGGCTTACGGCTGGATGGCGTTGGCAATCTGGGCCATGGCGCTGTGGCATCTGGGCTTGATCGGCCAGCAAAGCCTGGCGACCCATGCACTGGCGGTCGGCGGGGTGGGCGGGTTGATTCTGGCGATGATTGCGCGGGTCAGCCTTGGCCATACCGGTCGGTTGTTGAAGCCCTCGAAAGGCATGGTGCTGGGGTTTGCGCTGGTGCTGATTGCGGCGGGTTGCCGGGTGTTGCTGGTGCCGTTTTCCAGTCTGGGGCTGGGGCTGTCGGTGGTGCTCTGGTGCGCGGGGTTCGCGCTGTTTTTGCGGCACTACACCGGGATTCTGCTCCAGCCGAGGCTCTAAGCGTTTTAAGCGCGACGCTCGGCAATCATCAACAACGACTGCGGCACCGGGCTTTGCGGATGCTGCGGTTCGCGCAGGCCGGTCAACTGCAGGCCGGCCATGTCCAGCGCATTCAGCCAACTGGACAAGGTGCGGAAATACCATGGCATCGGCTGCCATTTGCCCTGGAACCCGTCGAAGGTTTCTTCCCGCCAGCCATCTTGATAATCACCCGCTGCCACCGACCACGGATGCAGCGTCTGGATCACCAGCGCACCGCCCGGCACGAGCAGGGCATTCATCGCCGCGAGCAGCGGAATGATGTCCTGATGCAGCAGGGAAAAGTTGGCGCAGATCAGATCGTAGTCGCGGCCGATGTCGACCTTTGCCTCAACCAGTTCTTCGTAGCTGGCGACATGCACGGGCGATGAACCGGCCACCCGCGCGGCCTCGACCAGCGTCGCATCGCCGTCCACGCCGACTGCGTCAAATCCTCGCTCGGCCAGCGCCCGCAACAGCCAGCCCTCACCGCATCCCAGATCGAGCACGCGCTCCGGCTGACGCCCCATCACCGCCAGCAGAATGGCCTGATCGGTGACCTGCCGGCGACTCTCGATGGCGCCGCTGCGCACGGCTTCGGTCCAGGCCAGGGCGTTGTGGTGCCAGCTCTGGAGGAGGGTGGATTCAGGCGAGGACATTGCGAACTCCGACGTTACGGGATGCAGGCAAGGATAGGTCAGGTGTAGTCGGCCAGTTGAATCCGGTTGCGTCCGCCGCGCTTGGATTCGTAGAGCGCGCTGTCACCTTGCTCGATCAACGCCGCAAGGCTGGCCGGCGGCTGATCGAACACCTTGGCGCCGATACTCAGGGTAACCGCCTGCGGGGTGGTATAGGTCTGGGAAGTCATCTGCTGAAACTGCTCACGCAGCGCGCTGCCCAGCACCATGATCTGTGCGTGGGACGCATCGCCCAACAACATGACGAATTCGTCACCGCCCAGCCGTGCCGCCAGCGCGCCTTTGGGCAGCACCGCGCGGATCATTTCGCTGAGGGCGATGAGCAAGCGGTCGCCGGCGGTATGGCCGTACAGGTCGTTGATCAGTTTGAAATTGTCGATGTCGATCAATAGCAGCGCGCCGGGGCGGGCGCTGGAGACTTCATCGAGCAGGCGCGGCGCGCGGACTTCGAGGGCGCGGCGGTTGTACAGCGCGGTCAGCGGATCCCGGGCGGCCAGTTCGGCAATCTGCTTTTCTCGCCGGTAGCGCTCGGTGCCGGTCATCGACAGCGCGATCAGCATGATCGCCATCGCGCCCTCGACCAGGGAAATCTGAATGATTTCGCCGCGCAGCGACGCCAGATCGATCAGCGTGCCGGGAATCACCGCGATAATGGCCTTGGCGAAATAGAACGCGCCGTGGATCAGCAGCACATAACGCAATTGCACCGCGCCGACGCTCAACGATTTGCCGTGCGGGCGCAGCAACAGGCTGGCCCGCAGCATCAACGCGGCCACCAGCAGCGAGTTGGCCATCAGCATGATCTTCGACCACGACGGGTCTTCCGGTAGCAGCAACAACGCCAGCCAGAGCAGGAACATCAAGTACCAGGCTCGCGACAAGCGCTGCTGGGTAAACCGCGCGACCCCCAGCAGAAACAGCCAGTGCGCAACTACCAGCAAGCCGTTGGCGAACCAGATGCCGATCAGCGGATAACCATTGGCGCGCAACAGGGCCAGGCTGGAGCCGACGGTGATGGTGGCGAAACCGGCGCTCCAGAACAGCAGGGAAGGTTCGCGGATGCTGCGCCATTCGACCGCCAGATACAGGGCGGCCGCCGCGGCCAGGGCGGTGGAAATGGTGAGCATCGTGAGAGGATCGAGCGCCATGAAAGAACGGTTCTGCCTGAATAGTATTAATGGGCCACGATTGTAAGCGTTCCCCCAGTGGGCTGCTATTTTCACTCACCGGATATTCCATTTTCAGACGAGGTGTGCCATGGACCGATTGACCGGCGGTTGTCTGTGCGGCGAAGTGCGGATCGAGGCGTCAGGGCGACCCTACAGGGTGGGCGTTTGCCATTGTCTGGATTGCCGCAAACACCATGGCGCGCTGTTTGCCGCGTCGGCGATCTTTCCCGAGGCGGCGGTGACGATTACTGGCGAAACCCATGACTATGCCGGGCGACATTTCTGTCCGCGCTGTGGCTCGTCGGTGTTCGGCCGCAGTGGCGATGAAGTCGAGGTGAATCTGGGCGCGCTGGATGCACCGGATCAATTCCAGCCCACCTATGAGCTGTGGACGGTGCGTCGCGAGTCGTGGCTGCCGGCCTTTCCATTGGCCCGACACTATGTGCGTGATCGCGAGAGGGCGGGGCGAACCGAAGAGTAGACGGGGTCAGGCAGGGCGCCTGACCCCGGCCACTATCAGCCTCGAATGAACGCCAGCAGATCTGCGTTGATCGTCGGCGCCTCGGTGGTCGGCATCCCGTGGGGGAAGCCCGGATAGATCTTCAGCGTGCTGTTTTTCAGCAGTTTCGCCGACAGCACACCGGCGTTTTCATACGGCACGATCTGGTCGTCGTCGCCGTGCATCACCAGCACCGGGATCGAGATGCTTTTCAGGTCGGCGGTGAAATCGGTCTGCGAGAACGCGACTATCCCGTCGTAGTGGGCCTTGGCGCCGCCCATCATGCCCTGACGCCACCAGTTCAGAACCACCGCTTCCGAAGGTTTGGCCCCGGGGCGGTTGTAGCCGTAGAACGGGCCGGCCGGCACATCGTGATAGAACTGCGAACGATTGGCCGCCAGTTGCGCCTGAAGATCGTCGAACACTGACTTGGGCAAGCCGCCGGGGCTGCTCTCGGTTTTCACCATCAGTGGCGGCACGGCGCTGATGATCGCGGCTTTAGAGACTCGATCCTCGCCATGGCGGGCGATGTAATGAATCACCTCGCCGCCACCGGTGGAGTGGCCGACATGCACGGCTTTCTGCGTCCCCAGATGGTTGACCACCGCCGCCACGTCGTCGGCATAGTGATCCATGTCGTGACCGTCCCAGACCTGGCTCGAACGCCCGTGACCCCGTCGATCATGGGCCACGACCCGGAAGCCCTGAGCAAGGAAGAACAGCATCTGCGCATCCCAGTCGTCCGCGCTGAGCGGCCAGCCGTGGTGGAAGTGGATCACCGGGGCGTCTTTCGGGCCCCAGTCCTTGTAGAAGATCTCGACGCCGTCTTTCGTTGTGACATATCCCATGTTCGCGACTCCTGGAAAGTGTGAAGGGGCAGGTCTTGCGATGACAACCGGATCAACTGTAGGAGCAAAGTCGGCACTTTGATCGAAGAATTCCCGAACGGTGCTGCATGACCGGTGGTCGCAGCGGCTGGTCGTCGGGTCAAAATGCGCTTAGCTGAAAGGGATAAGCCGAGGCGCGCGCGGCCATCGAGAGCCGTAGCAGCGCCCTTCAGAACACCGTGAGTCTGAGGAAGTCCCCGATGCTGACCTTGAACATCAATGGCAAGGATCAGGAGCTCGATGTCCCTGCGGACATGCCGTTGCTCTGGGTCCTGCGCGATGTCGCGCACCTGACCGGTACCAAATTCGGATGCGGCATGGCCCAGTGCGGTGCCTGCACCGTGCACGTCGATGGCGCACCGCTGCGCTCGTGTATCACGCCGGCCACGGCCGTCGCTCACGGCCAGAAAATCCTCACCATCGAAGGCCTGTCGAGCGACGGTTCGCACCCGGTGCAGCAGGCCTGGGCCGAACTGGACGTGGTGCAGTGCGGTTATTGCCAGTCCGGGCAGATCATGTCCGCCGCCGCGTTGCTGGCGAAAATCCCCAAACCCACCGACAGCGATATCGATCAGGCGCTCTCCGGCAATATCTGCCGCTGCGGCACGTATCCAAGAATCCGCGCGGCGGTCAAACGTGCCGCCGACATCGGCTGAGCGAGGGGAGGTGAGTGATGAACAGTCCTGTATCCCGTCGCGGATTTCTCAAGGGCAGCGCCGTGCTTGGCGGTGGTCTGGTGGTGGCGTTCGTGGTGCCCGGCGGCAACCGCTTTGCCATGGCAGCCGAGAACGAAGGCAAGGTGTTTGCGCCGAACGCGTTCCTGCGCATCGCGGCAGATAACAGCGTCACCGTGCTGCTCGGCCATTCGGAAATGGGCCAGGGCATCTGGACCGGCCTGACCATGTTGATCGCCGAAGAACTCGACGCCGACTGGTCGAAGATTCGCGTCGAGCACTCGCCAGCTTCGGCAGCCGATTACGGCATGCCCGGTTTTGGCGGGATGCAGATTACTGGCGGCTCCACTTCAACCTGGATGGAGTTCGACCGTTACCGCCTCGCCGGCGCCACGGCGCGGCAGATGCTGATCGAAGCGGCGGCCAAGCGTTTCAACGTAGCGCCGTCGACGATCCGCACCGAATCCGGCGTGGTGATTGCCGGCGACAACCGCGCCACCTACGGCGAACTGGCGGACGCCGCCGGGCAACTGCCGGTGCCGGATCCGAAGTCGATTACCTTTAAAGAAGCCAAGGACTGGAAAGTCATCGGCAAACCCACCAAACGCCTCGACACCCCGGAAAAAATCACCGGCCGCGCCAAGTTCGGCATGGACGTGCAGTTCGAGGGATTGATGACCGCGATGGTTGCCCGAGCGCCGGCGTTCGGCGCCACGGTGAAATCCTTCGAAGGCGCTGAGGCGCTGGCGATCCCCGGCGTGCACAAAGTGGTGCAAGTGCCGACCGGTGTGGCGGTCGTCGCCGAGCATTACTGGGCGGCGAAGCTCGGTCGCGATGCGCTGAAGGTCGATTGGGACCTGGGGCCGAACGCTGATCTGAGCAGTGAAAAGCTGTTGGCGAGTTTCCGCAAACTGGCGGCCACGCCGGGCACTTCGGCGGCGCAGGCTGGGGATGCCAAGGGCAATTTCGGCAAGGCAGCGAAGAAAATCGACGTCGAATACAGCGTGCCGTACCTGGCTCATGCGCCGATGGAACCGCTGAACTGCACGGTGAAGATCAGCGCCAACAAGTGCGAGATCTGGACCGGCACCCAGTTCCAGACGCTGGATCAGATGGTCGCCGGCAAGATCACCGGGCTCAAGCCGGAGCAGGTAGAGATCCACACCGAATTCCTCGGTGGCGGTTTTGGTCGCCGAGCCAACCCGACCTCGGACTTTGTCGCCGAAGCGGTGCAAGTGGCCAAGGCTGCCGCGATGCCGGTGAAAACCGTGTGGTCGCGCGAAGACGATATTCGCGGCGGTTACTACCGCTCGATGTTCCTGCATCAGGCGAAGATCGGCCTCGGCGCCGACGGCATGCCGCTGGCCTGGCAGCATGTGCTGGTCGGGCAGTCGATCATGGCCGGCACCATGCTCGAGAAAACCATGGTCAAGAACGGCGTCGACCAGACGTCGGTCGAAGGCGTTTCAGACAGCCCGTACATCAAAGGACTGGCCCATCATCAGGTCGATCTGCACTCGCCGACCACCGGGATCAACGTGCTCTGGCTGCGCTCGGTGGGCCATAGCCACACCGCGTTTGTCATGGAGTCGCTGATCGATGAAATGGCCACCGCGGCGGGCAAGGATCCGGTGGAGTACCGACGAACGCTGCTCAAGGATCATGCCCGGCATCTCGGCGTATTGAATCTGGCGGTGGAGAAGGCCAACTGGAAAGCGCCGCTGCCGGACGGCCATGCGCTGGGCGTGGCGGTGCACGAATCGTTCGGCAGTTACGTGGCGCAGGTGGCCGAGGTGTCCCAGGACAATCTGGCGATCCGCGTGCATCGGGTGGTCTGCGCGGTGGACTGCGGGATTGCGGTCAACCCGCAGAGCATCGCGGCGCAGATGGAGTCGTGCATCACCTTCGGCCTGGGCATGGCGCTGCACAGCAAACTGACGCTCAAGGACGGCCATGTCGTGCAGTCCAACTATCACGACTATCAAGTGTTGCGGCTCAATGAAATGCCGGTGGTCGAGGTGCACATCGTGCCAAGCACCGACAAACCCGGCGGCATCGGCGAGGCCGGTGTGCCGCCCACGGCGCCGGCGGTGGCCAACGCGGTGTTCGCCCTGACCGGGCAGCGCCTGCGGGAACTGCCGCTGCTATTGTCGGGGGTGTGAGATGAAACGACATCTGTTGTTGGGCACGGTGATTCTGCTTGGGCTGGGCGGTTATGCGTCGGATCTGTTCGCTGACGATCAGGAAGCCTTGAAAGCCTTCGGCGCGGTGCAGAAAGTCTTCCAGAGCCCGCGTTGCCAGAACTGTCACATCCCCGGGGATTCACCGTTACAGTTCGACGCCGGCATTCCCCACGCCATGAGCGTGGTGCGCGGCATGGACGGCAAGGGCGCCGCCGGTTTGCCGTGCGCCACCTGTCACGCCGAAAGCAATCCGCCGGCCAGTTACGGCCCTCACGCGCCACCGGGGGCGCCGCACTGGAGCCTGCCGCCAGCCGCCCACAAAATGGCCTGGATCGGCCTGCCGCCGGATCGCTTGTGCGCGATGATCAAGGATCGCGCCAACAACGGCGACCGGGATTTCGCCGCGCTGATCAAGCACGTCAACGAAGACAAACTGGTGCTCTGGGGCTGGAATCCGGGGGCAGGGCGCGCGCCGGTACCGGTGCCGCACGATATCTTCGTGACCCAGTTCAAACTGTGGGCCGATGCAGGCGGGCCATGTCCGGTGGCCGGCGGATGAGAAGTTGAGGCATTGCTGATTCGGTCTACGCTCAAGTGCATCGACGACAAAGGAGTGTGTGATGCTGGTACCCGGCAAACCCGCCAATGAAGCTGTCCGTATTCAAGCGCTGCAGGATCTGAAACTGCTCGACACGGCACCGGAGGAGCGTTTCGACCGGTTGACGCGGCTGGCCAAGCGTCTGTTCAACGTGCCGATCGCGCTGGTCACGCTGGTGGACAAGGATCGGCAGTGGTTCAAGTCCTGCGTGGGCCTGGACGCCACCGAAACTCCACGGGACGTTTCGTTCTGTGGCCACGCGATTCTCAAGGACGAACTGCTGCTGGTGCGCGATGCCCGCGAGGACGAGCGCTTTCACGATAATCCGCTGGTGATCGGCGACCCGAACATCCGCTTCTACGCCGGTTATCCGCTGACCGTGCCCAACGGCAACAAGATGGGCACGCTGTGCCTGATCGACACCAAACCCCGCGAACTCGACGACGAAGAGCGCGACCTGCTGCGTGATCTGGCCGGCATGGCCGAGCAGGAGCTGATGGCCGTGCAGATGGCGAGCATGGACGAGTTGACGCTGCTGTCCAATCGTCGCGGCTTCAAGATGCTGGCCCAACACGCGCTGGATGCCTGCGCACGCCTGGAAAAACCGGCGACGCTGCTGTTTTTCGACCTCAATGACTTCAAGCAGATCAACGATCTTTACGGTCATGCCGAGGGCGACAGCGCGCTGAAGAACTTCGCCGATGTGCTGCGCATCGCCTTTCGCGAGAGCGATGTGGTCGGGCGTCTGGGCGGCGATGAGTTCGTGGCGCTGCTGACCGGCTCAAGCCACGTCGAAACCACGGCGATCATGGCGCGCCTCAAGGAAATCCTCGAAGAGCGCAATGCCACGTTGCACCGCGGTTACGCGATTCGCTTCAGCGTCGGCCAGATCGAATACAACCCGCAGCGCCATGACACCGTGGACAAGCTGCTGGCGGATGCGGATGCAGCGATGTATGAGCACAAGCAGGCGTTGAAGCGTTGTTAGTGCTTTCAAGGCCTGTAACGACATCGATCTGGCATTAAAAGGTACTTTTACTGTCATTCCTGACAGGTGCCGAAGTGACCGCGTCAACGTAATAGTACGAGGGTGCAGCGCATACGTTGCCCCTTTCGAACTCCCCGAGATATAGATGAAGTTCTTCGGAAGAGAGAAAGGATTGTCTTTCAGGAGAAGAACGATATGACCAGTCAGAGTAATTCGATCCTTGTTGCCGGTCCCGGCGAGCTTGACCCGCAATTCGCAGCACAGGGTGTTCTCGATATTCCAAGCGGTGAAGGATCAATCAGAGCGATTGTCGCAGATGGCCAAGGTGCTTACCTGGTCGCTGTCTGGGTTTCAAGTCAGTGTTGGCTCTATCGCATTTTTTCAGACGGCGGGCTGGATACTCAGTATGGCCAGAACGGGGTCAGCAAATGGTCGTTTGTTCCTGGTGTTGATTCCCTGCCGACCGAACTCATCATGCAGCCGGATGGCAAGGTTATTTTGCTTGGGAAAGTGGGGGATGATCCGTTTAAGCGTCAGACTGCGATTACCCGGTTCAACGTGGGCGGTAGTCCTGACCTTGTCTTTCGCACCAGGGTGTTACCGGATATTGATATGTCGCTTCCTGCGGGATGTCTTCAAGCTGACGGAAAAATACTGGTACTGGTGAACCGGCTCAACAGCAGCACTACCGAGCACGAACTGGTGCTATATCGCTTTATGTCCACCGGAGATCCTGATGGCGCATTCGGTGGGCAGGGCTTTGTGAATATCCTATTCAATGACGAGCGATCTGACGGCAAAAGCGTTGCTGTCACCGACGATGCAAAAATCCTCGTGGGAGGCACCGTCACAAGAGACACCAAAACAACGAAGGCGGTGGGCAGGTTTCACTCTACAGGTGCTCTTGACTCGTCGTTCGGCAGAGCAGGGTATTGGGAGTCGGCAAGCGGTCTCGCGATGGGGAAAATGATTGTCGACGGAGACACGATTATCTGTGTGGGCAATGCACAGGTGAATGGTAGTTCAGTCGCAGCCGTATCCCGAGTGACGGCTGAAGGTGTGACAGATCCTGCCTTCAATAATGGCACAGCCGCGACTATTGATATTCGGGCGGACTTTCCCGGGTTATATGTGATTTGCCGGTCAGTCGTTGTGCAGTCGGATAAGGGCATTGTCTTCGCTGGAGAGGCGGGGGGGAGTATAAAGGCTTACGTGGGGCGCCTCAGCGCGGGTGGGGCGATTGATTCTGGCTTCGGCGATCAAGGGCTTTTCCAGCGGGTTGAGGAAAGTCTGGTGTACGACGTGTGCATTCAATCGGGTCGGCAGAGACTCCTTGTCGCCAGTGACTTGGGAAATACATCCCGACTTCCGCAAGTACTGGGGATCCGACTTTAATCTGGCTCCATCGAGGGCCGTATCAGTAGAAATTCGACGTAGGCGAGTTTCTACTGATGTCCTTGGCTGCTATTTGGCAAACAACTGCCCGATATCCTTGAACGCCTTGAACTCCAGCGCATTGCCGCACGGGTCAAACAGAAACATCGTCGCCTGTTCGCCCACCAGTCCCTGAAACCGGATTCCCGGCTCGATCACAAACCGCGTGCCCAGTGACGTCAGACGCTCGGCCAGCGCATGCCATTCCTCCATCCCCAGCACCACACCGAAATGCGGCACCGGCACGTCGTGCCCGTCCACGGCGTTGGTGTGCGCGGCTTCCTGTGACGCGTTCTTCGGCGCCTGGTGAATCACCAGTTGATGCCCGAAGAAATTGAAGTCGACCCAGTGATCGCTGGAGCGACCTTCCTCGAGTCCGAACACTTCACGGTAGAAATGTCGGGCAGCGGCGAGGTCGTACACCGGAATGGCCAGATGGAAAGGGCTGAGTGACATAGGCGCGGTCTCTATCAACGGTTGGGATGAACTGAGTCTAGCGCTGTGCTTTTCGATTGAAAGACGATAGTTTTTGCGCCGAGCTCAAATTATTTCGATCAGTCGAGGCGCCCATGCTGCGTGAACTGAAAACCTTTCTGGCAGTGGCGCGGCATGGCACGTTTGCCGCCGCCGGCCTGCATATCGGCCTGACGCAATCGGCGGTCAGCGCGCAGATCCGCAATCTGGAGCAAGCCTTGGGCGTGCGTCTGTTCGATCGCACCGGGCGACAGGCGATCCTTAATCCGGCCGGGCAGCGCGCAGTGCCGATGGCGCAGGAAATGCTCGCCACCTTCAGCCGCATGGCGATCAGCGAAGATGTCGGCGAGTTTCGCGGTGAGCTGAAAATCGGCGCCGTGGCGACCGCGCAAACCGGGCTGTTGCCTCAGGCGCTGTTGCGTTTGCGGCAACAGGCGCCGGGCGTGGAACCGAAACTGGTGCCCGGCGTGTCGCTGAACCTGTTGAGTCAGGTGGATGCCGGGGAAGTCGATCTGGCGATCATGATCAAGCCACCGTTCGAATTGCCCAAGGAGCTGTCGGTGCAGGTAATTCGCCGTGAACCGTTCGTGTTGATCGTGCCGCTGGAGGTTGAGGGCGATGATCCGCTGCAACTGCTGGCGGAGCATCCTCACGTGCGTTATGACCGCAACTCGTTTGGTGGACGGCTGGTGACGCAGTTTCTGCGTGAGCAGCGGATTGATGTCCAGGTAGCGCTCGAGCTGGATGAGCTCGAAGCGATCGTGAAGATGGTCGAGTGCGGGCTCGGGGTTTCGTTGTTGCCCAGGGCCGGTTTGTGGCTCGAGCATCCGTTGAAGGTGAGGGTGATCGAACTGGGAGAACTGACGTTTTATCGGGAGATGGTGGTGTTGCAGCGTTACAGCCAGCGTTCTCAACCCATTCAACAATTGTTCGCCCGTTGCCTGGAATCGCAGGCATGAAAAAGCCCGCCAATCGGCGGGCTTTTTATCGGCAGCGCGAAGATTACTCTTCGATGTTGCCCATGGCGGTGGTGTTGAAGCCGCCGTCCACGTACATGATTTCACCGCTGATGCCCGACGCCAAGTCGGAGCACAGGAAGGCGCCGGCGTTGCCGACTTCTTCGATGGTGACGTTGCGGCGCAGCGGGGTTTGCGCTTCGTTGGCGGCCAGCATCTTGCGGAAGTTCTTGATGCCCGAAGCTGCCAGGGTGCGGATCGGGCCGGCCGATACGCAGTTGACGCGGGTGCCGTCCGGGCCCAGGGAACCGGCCAGGTAACGTACGCCGGCTTCCAGCGAAGCCTTGGCCATGCCCATCACGTTGTAGTTAGGCATGGTGCGCTCGGCGCCCAGGTACGACAGGGTCAGCAGGCTGCCGTTGCGGCCTTTCATCATTTCGCGACCGGCTTTGGCCAGGGCCACGAAGCTGTAGGCGCTGATGTCGTGAGCGATGCGGAAACCGTCACGGGTGGTGGCTTCGGTGAAGTCGCCGTCCAGTTGGTCGCCCGGGGCGAAGCCGACGGAGTGCACGATGCAGTCCAGGCCGTCCCACTTCTTGCTCAGTTCTTCGAAGACCTTGGCGATTTCTTCATCGCTGGCCACGTCGCACGGGAAGCACAGCTCAGGGCTCGAACCCCAGCCCTGTGCGAACTCTTCTACGCGACCTTTCAGTTTGTCGTTCTGATAAGTGAAGGCAAGCTCAGCGCCCTCGCGATGCATGGCGGCAGCGATGCCGGATGCGATGGACAGCTTGCTGGCGACACCGACGATCAGTACGCGCTTACCGGCGAGAAAACCCATGTGTTGCTCCTCTTTCAGGTTATTGCGCAGTGGCTGGTGCCAGGAAAGCGGCCTCCAGCAACTGCTGTGTATACGGATGTTGGGGGGCGGCAAAGATACTTTGCGCGTCTCCCTGTTCGACCACTTGGCCATGCTTGACCACCATCAGCTGGTGGCTCAGCGCTTTCACAACAGCCAGGTCATGGCTGATGAACAAATACGTCAGGTTGTACTTGGCTTGCAGTGAACGCAACAGCTCCACCACTTGCCGCTGCACCGTCCGGTCGAGGGCCGAAGTCGGCTCGTCCAGCAGGATCAGCGCCGGTTTGAGCACCAAAGCCCGGGCTATGGCAATCCGCTGCCGTTGCCCACCGGAAAATTCGTGGGGGTAGCGGTGCCGGGTTTCCGGATCCAGACCTACCTCCTTCAATGCCGCAATAATCGCCGCTTCCTGCTCGGCGGCGGTGCCCATCTTGTGGATCCGCAGGCCTTCGCCAACGATGTCATTCACGCACATCCGCGGGCTCAGGCTGCCAAACGGATCCTGAAACACCACCTGCATCTCCCGACGCAGCGGCCGGACTTCGCTTTGCGTCAGGCAGTCTAGCTGCTTGCCTTCAAAACGGATCGCACCTTTGCTGCCGATCAACCGCAGGATCGCCAGACCCAGGGTGGATTTACCGGAACCGCTTTCTCCCACAATCCCCAGGGTCTGACCCTGAGGCAGGCTGAAATTGATGCCGTCCACTGCCTTGACGTGATCCACCGTGCGCTTGAGCAGGCCTTTCTTGATCGGGAACCAGACTTTCAGATCCTCGACTTCAAGCAGCGGCGCCCCGATTTTATTGCTCGCCGGGCCTCCGCTGGGCTCCGCGCCAAGCAGTTCCCGAGTGTACGGATGCTGCGGCGAACGGAACAGCTCTTCGCACGATGCCTGTTCGACGATGCAACCGCGCTGCATGACACATACTCGATGCGCAATTCTTCGCACGAGGTTCAAATCGTGACTGATCAGTAACAGCGCCATGCCCAATCGGGCCTGCAATTCCTTGAGCAGGTCGAGGATTTTCAGCTGAACGGACACGTCCAGTGCGGTGGTCGGTTCGTCGGCGATCAGCAATTCCGGCTCGTTGGCCAGGGCCATCGCAATCATCACCCGCTGGCGCTGGCCACCGGACAATTCGTGGGGCAGGGCCTTGAGCCGTTTGTGCGGCTCGGGGATGCCGACCATCTCCAGCAACTCCAGCGTGCGCTTGGTTGCGACTTTGCCGGTCAGGCCCTTGTGGATGCCCAGCACCTCGTTGATCTGCTTTTCGATCGAGTGCAACGGGTTGAGCGAGGTCATCGGCTCCTGAAAAATCATCGCGATTCGGTTGCCACGAATGTGACGGATGGTCTTTTCGCCCAGCTCCAGCAGGTTTTGCCCGGAATAGTTGATGCTGCCGGCCGGATGCCGCGCCAGCGGGTAGGGCAGCAGGCGCAGGATCGAATGCGCCGTCACCGACTTGCCCGAGCCTGACTCGCCCACCAACGCCAGGGTTTCGCCGCGCTTGATGTCGAAACTCACGCCTTCGACCACCCGTTGCACGCGATCACCGATGCCGAACTCGACGGCCAGGTCGCGGATTTCGATCAGATTGTCCTGATTCATGTCACTTCCTCGGGTCGAAGGCATCGCGAGCGGACTCGCCGATGAACACCAGCAAACTCAACATCAGCGCCAGCACCGCAAACGCGCTCATGCCCAGCCACGGCGCCTGCAGGTTGGATTTGCCCTGGGCCACCAGCTCACCCAGCGACGGACTGCCGGCGGGCAAGCCGAAACCGAGGAAGTCCAGCGCGGTGAGGGTGCCGATGGCGCCGGTCAGGATGAACGGCATGAAGGTCATGGTCGAAACCATGGCGTTGGGCAGGATGTGGCGGAACATGATCGCGCCGTTCTGCATGCCCAGCGCCCGTGCGGCGCGCACGTATTCGAGGTTGCGCCCGCGCAGGAACTCGGCGCGCACCACGTCCACCAGGCTCATCCACGAGAACAGCAGCATGATTCCCAGCAGCCACCAGAAATTCGGCTGGACGAAACTGGCGAGGATGATCAGCAAGTACAACACCGGCAAACCCGACCAGATCTCCAGAAAGCGCTGGCCGGCCAGATCGACCCAGCCGCCATAGAAACCCTGCAAGGCGCCGGCGATGACGCCGATGATCGAGCTGAGCACGGTCAGGGTAAGGGCGAACAGCACCGACACCCGGAAGCCATAGATGACCCGCGCCAGTACATCGCGGCCCTGATCGTCGGTGCCCAGCAGGTTGACCGCCGACGGTGGGGCGGGGGCCGGGACTTTCAGGTCGTAGTTGATGCTCTGGTAGCTGAACGGAATCGGCGCCCACAGCACCCACGCGTCCTTGGCCTTGAGCAGTTCGCGGATGTACGGGCTCTTGTAGTTGGCTTCCAGCGGGAATTCGCCGCCGAAGGTGGTTTCCGGGTAGCGCTTGATCGCCGGGAAGTACCAGTTGTTGTCGTAGTGCACCACCAGCGGCTTGTCGTTGGCGATCAGTTCGGCACCGAGGCTCAGGCCGAACAGGATCAGAAACAGCCACAGCGACCACCAGCCACGCTTGTTGGCCTTGAACAGTTCGAAGCGCCGGCGGTTGAGAGGGGACAGGTTCATCTCAATGCTCCCGGCTGGCAAAGTCGATGCGCGGATCGACGAGGGTGTAGGTGAGGTCGCCGATCAGTTTCACCACCAGCCCCAGCAGGGTGAAGATGAACAGGGTGCCGAACACCACCGGGTAATCGCGGTTGATCGCCGCTTCGAAGCTCATCAGACCGAGGCCGTCGAGGGAGAAGATCACTTCCACCAGCAACGAACCGGTGAAGAAGATGCCGATGAACGCCGACGGGAAACCGGCGATCACCAGCAGCATCGCATTGCGGAACACATGGCCGTAGAGCACGCGGTGGCGGGTCAGGCCCTTGGCCTTGGCGGTGACCACGTACTGCTTGTTGATCTCGTCGAGGAAGCTGTTTTTGGTCAGCAGGGTCATGGTCGCGAAGTTGCCGATCACCAGCGCCGTCACCGGCAGCGCCAAGTGCCAGAAGTAATCGAGGATCTTGCCGCCCAGGCTCAGCTCATCGAAGTTGTTCGAGGTCAGGCCGCGTAAAGGAAACCAGTCCAGATAACTGCCGCCGGCGAACACCACGATCAGCAGAATCGCAAACAGAAACGCCGGGATCGCATAACCGACGATGATCGCCGAACTGGTCCAGACGTCGAAATGACTGCCGTGCCGCGTGGCCTTGGCGATCCCCAGCGGGATCGACACCAGGTACATGATCAGCGTGCTCCACAGCCCGAGGGAGATCGATACCGGCATCTTTTCCTTGATCAGGTCGATGACCTTGGCGTCGCGGAAGAAGCTGTCGCCGAAATCCAGCTTCGCGTAGTTCTTGACCATGATCCACAGACGTTCCGGGGCCGACTTGTCGAACCCGTACATCTTCTCGATTTCCTTGATCAGCGCCGGGTCCAGGCCTTGCGCACCGCGATAGGAGGAGCCGGCCACCGACACCTCGGCACCGCCGCCGGCAATGCGGCTGGTAGCGCCTTCGAAGCCTTCGAGCTTGGCGATCATCTGCTCCACCGGCCCGCCGGGCGCGGCCTGGATGATCACGAAGTTGATCAGCAGAATGCCGAACAGGGTCGGGATGATCAGCAGCAGTCGCCGAAAAATGTACGCCAGCATCTGATTACTCCGTGCCCACAGGGTCGGCTTGCAGTTGGGTTTCGACTTCTACCGCAGGTTTCGCATCGGGTTTGACCCACCAGGTGTTAATGCCGATGTCGTACTTGGGGGAGACTTTCGGGTGGCCGATGTGGTTCCAGTACGCCACGCGCCAGGTCTTGATGTGCCAGTTCGGGATCACGTAGTAACCCCATTGCAGCACACGGTCGAGGGCGCGGGCGTGGGCCACCAGGCTTTTGCGCGAATCGGCGTTGATCAGGTTCTCCACCAGATGATCGACTACCGGGTCCTTGAGGCCCATCGAGTTGCGGCTGCTGGCCTTGTCGGCCGCAGCGCTCATCCAGAACTCGCGCTGCTCGTTGCCCGGCGAATTGGACTGCGGGAAGCTGCCGACCATCATGTCGAAGTCTCGCGAGCGCACGCGATTGACGTATTGCGACACGTCGACACGGCGAATCACCAGATCGATGCCGAGGTCGCTGAGGTTGCGCTTGAACGGCAACAACACGCGTTCGAATTCGGTCTGGGCCAGGAGGAATTCGATGACCACCGGTTTGCCGGTGGCGTCGACCATTTTGTCGTCGACGATTTTCCAGCCAGCCTCTTGCAGCAACTGATATGCCTCGCGCTGTTGCGTGCGGATCATGCCGCTGGCGTCGGTTTTCGGATTTTCGAAGGCTTCGCTGAACACCTGCGCCGGCAGCTTGCTGCGGAACGGATCGAGGATCGCCACCTGCTCTGCATCAGGCAGGCCGGTGGCAGCCATTTCCGAGTTTTCGAAGTAACTGCGGGTGCGCGCGTAAGCGCCGTTGAACAATTGCTTGTTGGTCCATTCGAAGTCGAACAGCAGGCCGAGGGCCTGGCGTACCCGCACGTCCTGAAACACCGGACGGCGCAGATTGAAGACGAAGCCCTGCATGCCGGTCGGGTTGCTGTTGGCAATCTGTTCCTTGATCAGCCGCCCCTCGGTCACTGCCGGCACGTTGTAGGCGTTGGCCCAGTTTTTCGCGGCCATTTCCAGCCAGTAATCGAACTGCCCGGCTTTCAAGGCTTCCAGTGCGACGGTGTTGTCGCGGTAATAGTCGGTGGTCATCACGTCGAAGTTGTAGAAGCCGCGATTCACCGGCAAATCCTTGCCCCAGTAATCCTTGACCCGCTCGTAACGCACCGAACGCCCGGCCTTCACTTGGGTGACCTTGTACGGGCCGCTGCCGAGAGGAATTTCCAGGTTGCCCTTGTTGAAATCACGCTCGGCCCACCAGTGTTTCGGCAGCACCGGCAATTGGCCAAGAATCAGCGGCAGTTCGCGGTTGTTGGTGTGCTTGAACTTGAACAGCACCTTGAGCGGGTCTTCGGCGATCACTTCCTCGACGTCGGCGTAGTAGCCGCGATACATCGGCGCACCTTCCTTGGTCAGCGTCTGGAAGCTGAACACTACGTCTTCGGCGCGGATCGGATGGCCGTCATGAAACTTCGCTTCGGGACGCAGGTAGAAGCGTACCCAGCTGTTGTCCGGGGCTTTTTCGATTTTGCCGGCGATCAGGCCGTATTCGGTGAACGGCTCGTCCAGGCCCTGTTTGGCCAGGGTGTCGTAGATCAGGCCGATATCGTCCGCCGGCACGCCTTTGCTGATGAACGGATTGAGGCTGTCGAAACCGCCGAAGCCGGCCTGGCGGAAGATCCCGCCCTTGGGCGCGTCGGGGTTCACGTAATCGAAGTGCTTGAAGTCGGCGGGGTATTTCGGCGGCTCGTTGTACAGGGTCACGGCGTGTTGCGGGGCGGCACAGGCCAGCCCGGCGAACAGCAGACCGCTGGCCTGCACGAGCAGGGCGCGGATAGGCTTCATCGATCTTTCTCCGAAGATTTCAGCCACCACGCGCTCAGGCCCAGGGTGTAGGGCGGCGTAGTGACGAAGGCGAACCGGTTGCGGTACGCCAGACGGTGATAATTGAGGTACCAGTTGGGAATGCTGTAGTGCTGGCAGAGCAGCACGCGGTCGAGCGCCTTGCCGGCGGCGACCTGCTCATCGCGTGTGCGGGCGGCGAGCAATTGCTCAAGCAGATGATCGACCACCGGGTTGGCGATACCCGCGTAATTCTTGCTGCCCTTGACCCCGACCTGGCTGGAGTGAAAGTACTGCCACTGTTCCAGCCCGGGGCTGAGGGTCTGGTTGAGGGTCATCAGGATCATGTCGAAATCGAACTGGTCCAGACGCTGTTTGTACTGGGCGCGATCCACCGTGCGCAGGCGCGCGTCGATGCCGATGCTGTTGAGGTTCTCGATGTACGGCTGGAGGATCCGCTCAAGATTCGGATTGACCAGCAACAGCTCGAAACGCAGCGGCTGGCCGGCGGCGTTCTGCAGGCGCTGGCCGTTGAGCTTCCAGCCGGCCTCGGCCAGCAACGCCAGGGCTTTGCGCATGGTTTCCCGGGGAATGCCGCGCCCATCGGTCTGCGGCAGCGTGAACGGTTCGGTGAAGAGGCGCGCCGGCAGTTGATCCTTGTACGGCTTGAGCATCAGCCATTCATGGCCGACCGGCAGGCCGACGGCGCTGAATTCGCTGTTGGGGTAATAGCTGGTAGTGCGTTTGTAGGCGTCGCTGAACAGCGCGCGATTGGTCCATTCGAAGTCGAACATCAGGCCCAGGGCTTCGCGCACCTTGATATCGGCAAAGGCCGGGCGCCGGGTATTCATGAACAGGCCCTGGCTCTGGGTCGGGATCTGGTGCGGGATCTGTGCCTTGATCACGTCGCCGCGACGGATCGCCGGGAAGTTGTAGCCGTTGGCCCAGTTCTTCGCCTGATGCTCGATATAGATGTCGAACTCGCCGGCCTTGAACGCTTCGAAGGCCACATCGCTGTCGCGGTAGAACTCGACTTCCATGCGCTCGACGTTGTACTTGCCGCGATTGACCGGCAGGTCCTTGCCCCAGTAGTCCTTGACCCGCTCGAAAATCAACTGCCGCCCCGGCGTGACCGAGGTAATGCGGTACGGCCCGCTGCCCAGCGGCGGCTCGAAGGTAGTGGCCTTGAAGTCGCGACCCTTCCAGTAATGCTGGGGCAGTACCGGCAATTCGCCGAGGCGCAGGATCAGCAACGGATTGCCGCTGCGCTTGAGCACAAACCGGATGCGCTGCGGGTTGAGGATATCGACGCGGAGCACTTCCTGAAGGGCGGTGCGATACAGCGGATGACCTTCCTTGAGCAGCAGGCGATAGGAGAACGCCACGTCGTACGCGGTGATCGGCGTGCCATCGTGGAAGCGCGCTTGCGGGCGCAGATTGAACACCACCCAGCTGCGATCTTCGCTGTACTCCACCGATTGGGCGATCAGGCCGTAACTGGAGGCCGGCTCGTCCCCCGACGGCGCGTATTGCCCGGTGCCGACCATCAATGGCTCGTTCAGCTCGTTGATGCCGTATTGCAGGAAATTCGCCGTGGTGACCGGGCTGGTGCCCTTGAAGGTGTAGGGGTTGAGCGTATCGAAGGTGCCAAACGCCATCACCCGCAAGGTGCCGCCCTTGGGCGCTTGCGGGTTGACCCAGTCGAAGTGGGTAAATCTGGCCGGGTACTTGAGCGTGCCGAACTGCGCATAACCGTGGCTTTCGGTGATCGTCGCGCTGACGGGGGAGCTCAAGGCCAGGCTGATCAGGAGCAGGAGGAGGGGACGCTTCAAGTCAGATCCGATCCAGGCGGCTTGGGCTTTGTGGGCCGTACAGTAACAGCTTGTATGGACAGGAAAAAGACAGAGGTTAATGTGGGGTTAATCGACAAGGCCAAGAGCCCCTCACCCTAGCCCTCTCCCGGAGGGAGAGGGGACTGACCGAGGTGTTTATGAGATGTACGCCGACCTGAAATATCGAGCCGAGCTCAGGATTGGAAAAGCCCCCAATCGGCTCCCTTTACCCCTCGCCCCCTTGGGGAGAGGGCTGGGGTGAGGGGTGGATCTTAATGGCACCGCAAAATTCGAACCAAAAAAAGCGCCTGAAATTCAGGGGCTCTTTGTCAGTGCGGCTGGTAGACCGTGAGCATCTGCCCAGGCTTGAGTGCCTTGCCGGCGCCCGGATTCCAGCGCTTGAGGTGTTGCATCTCGACGTTGAAGCGCTTGGCCACCACGTACAGCGTGTCGCCGCGTTTGACCTTGTACTGGGTCTGCTGCTTGCTGTCGTCCTTGTCTTTGGCCTTGCTGCTGGTTTTGCTGTTGGCAGCGACGACCGTATTGATGCGTCCGCCACTCTTGCGGGTAGGCGTGCGCTGGGTGGTGTCGCGCATGACCAGAGTCTGGCCGACCTTGAGGTTCTTGCCGGTCAGCTTGTTCCAGCGTTGCAGGTCCTTGACCTCGACCTTGTTGGCCTTGGCGATGGAGCCGAGGTTGTCGCCGCGCTTGACCCGATAGGCGCGCTTGGCCTGAGCGATCTCGCTCGGGTCGGCGCCTTCGAACACCGGTTTCAGCGAACGCGGGCTGATCAGCTCTTCAGGACGCATGGTCTGCAGGCTGGCGGTCAGCAGTTGCGCCTTCGACGTCGGCACCAGCAGGTGCTGCGGGCCGTCGATGGTGGTGCGCTGCTTGAAGGCCGGGTTGAGCTGGAATAGCTCGTCTTCGTCGATGTTGGCCACCGCTGCGACCTTGGACAGGTCCATGCGCTGGTTGATTTCGACGACCTGGAAATACGGTTCGTTGGCGATCGGGTTGAGGTTCACGCCATAGGCTTCAGGCGTCAGGACCACTTGCGAGAGCGCCAGCAGTTTCGGCACGTAAGCCTGGGTTTCCGCCGGCAGCGGCAGGTTCCAGTAGTCGGTCGGCAGGCCGAGCTTTTCGTTGCGCTCGATGGCGCGGCTGACTGTGCCTTCACCGGCGTTGTACGCGGCCAGGGCCAGCAGCCAGTCACCGTTGAACATGTCGTGCAGGCGGGTCAGGTAGTCCATCGCTGCGGTGGTCGAGGCGGTGATGTCGCGACGGCCATCGTAGAAACGGGTCTGACGCAGGTTGAAGTAACGCCCGGTGGAAGGGATGAACTGCCAGAGGCCCACCGCGTCGGCCCGGGAATAGGCCATCGGGTTGTAGGCGCTTTCGATGACCGGCAGCAGGGCCAGTTCCAGCGGCATGTTGCGTTCTTCGAGGCGCTCGACGATGTAATGAATGTAGAGGCTGCCGCGTTCGCCGGCGTTCTCGAGGAAGGAAGGGTTACTGGCGAACCACAGGCGCTGTTGTTCGATGCGCGGGTTCACGCCCAGACCTTCCTGCAGCTGGAAACCGCCGCGCATGCGCTCCCAGATGTCCTGAGGCACCTGCGGGCTGGGCTTTTCCGACAACCAGATAGGCTTCTGCTTGGCTCGCGCAGCAATGTTCGGCGTATGTGTCGCTTCAGTCTGCGGAGCATGGCTGGAACAGCCCGCCAGTGTGGCGGACACAGCCACCGCGATGGCTTGCGCCAGGCGGGTCAAAGCATCTGAATTGACGGACTTACGTATGGATGACGACATTGGCTGGAAGTAAGTTCCGGGCAAAAATGTCGGGCGATTCTAGAAAGCGCACCCCCTGCGGTCAACCATTCAGAATTTTTGTACCAGGCAGGGAGCCACTTAGAACGTATCTTTCCATGCCCGCAGAGCCGCAAAAACCTCACTCGGCGCCCGGTTTTGAGGGCCGTTCCGTTCGTCCACTTTTTGTGTAACTAATATTTCACCGGTGCGCAAAAAGGGGTTTGTGAGCTTTTCCAGCGCGAGGGTCGAGGGCAGGGTCATCACGCCGCTGGCACGTTGCTGGCTGACTTTTTCCAGACGGGCGGCGATGTCCCGGTTGCCCGGCTCCACGGCAGCGGCGAATTTCAGGTTGCTCAGGGTGTATTCGTGGGTGCAGTAGACCAGCGTGTCTTCCGGCAGCGCTGCCAGACGGCTCAACGAATGGTGCATCTGTTGCGGCGTGCCTTCGAACAGGCGGCCGCAACCGGCAGCGAACAGGGTGTCGCCACAGAACAGCAGGCCATGATGGTAGTAGGCGATGTGTCCCAGGGTGTGGCCGGGCACGGCATAGACGTCGAAGTCCCAGCCGAGCACGCGCACCGTGTCGTTGTCCTTGAGGGCCACGTCGCGCCCCGGGATGCTTTCGCTGGCCGGTCCGTAGACCGTGGCGCCGCTTGCCTTCTTCAGCGTTTCGACGCCGCCGACATGGTCGTGGTGATGGTGAGTGATAAGAATGTCGCCGAGCACCCAGCCCGGATGCGCGTCGAGCCACGCCTGCACGGGGGCGGCATCCCCCGGATCGACCACTGCGCAACGCTGGGTGGCATGATCCTGTAACAACCAGATGTAGTTGTCGGTGAAGGCGGGCAGGGCACTGATCTGTATCATCGTCGAATTCGCCAAGCGGGTAACATTGGCGCATCTTAGAGGTTCCTGGCGTGTTGGAGAATGCAATGATCGATAAAGCGTTCGCTCAGGCCGATCCTGACTGGCTCGCGCTGATCGGTGCAGCCCGTGAATGGCTGTCCGGCCCCCTCGGGCAATTTCTGCTGGACGAAGAACGGCGCATGCTCAAAGACGAGCTGGGGCGGTTCTTCGGCGGCTATCTGGTGCATTACGGCCCGTCCGCCGAAACACCGCCGTCGGCGCCGCAGGTGCAGCGCAATGTGCGGCTCGGCGCGCCGTTGCCGGGCGTGGAGATCGTCTGCGAAGAGCAGGCCTGGCCGTTGAGCGAGCACGCCGCCGACGTGGTGGTGTTGCAGCACGGCCTGGATTTCTGTCTGTCGCCCCACGGCCTTTTGCGCGAAGCGGCCAGCAGCGTGCGCCCCGGCGGGCATCTGCTGATCGTCGGCATCAACCCCTGGAGCACCTGGGGGCTGCGCCATGTATTCGCCCATGATGCGTTGCGTCAGGCGCGCTGCATCTCGCCGTCACGGGTGGCGGACTGGCTCAACCTGCTGGGCTTCGCGCTGGAGAAACGCCGCTTCGGGTGCTATCGTCCGCCGCTCGCGTCACCCAAGTGGCAGGCCCGTCTGGCCGGCTGGGAACGCAAGGCCGGCGACTGGCAACTGTCGGGCGGCGGCTTCTATCTGCTGGTCGCGCGCAAGATCGTGGTCGGCCTGCGTCCGGTGCGCCAGGAACGCCGCGAGCCGATGGGCAAGCTGATTCCGCTGCCGATGGCCAAGGTCAACCGCCGGCGCATCGAACCGTAAACCTTCTTTTATTGATGGCCGGGTTAATTCCCGGCCTCGGCCATTGTCGATCCGTGATCGGCGAGGCCACGCATTTTTCTGGATAGACTGGCATGAGCGAAAGCGTCGATAGCGTAGAACTGTTCACTGACGGCGCCTGCAAGGGCAACCCCGGTCCGGGCGGCTGGGGCGCCTTGCTGGTGTGCAAGGGCGTCGAAAAGGAACTGTGGGGCGGCGAAGCCAATACCACCAACAACCGCATGGAACTGCTCGGCGCGATTCGCGGCCTGGAAGCCCTCAAGCGTCCGTGCGAAGTGCTGCTGGTGACCGACTCGCAATACGTGATGAAGGGCATCAACGAGTGGATGGCCAACTGGAAAAAGCGCGGCTGGAAAACCGCCGCCAAGGAGCCAGTCAAAAACGCCGACCTGTGGAAAGAGCTCGACGAACAGGTCAACCGCCACAAGGTCACCTGGAAATGGGTCCGTGGCCACATCGGCCACCACGGCAACGAACGCGCCGACCAGTTGGCCAACCGTGGAGTGGATGAGGTTCGCGGTTACAAGCAGAGCTGAGTCCTTACCACTGAAACCCTCCCGGCGAGCGTGTTAACATCGCCGTTTTTGCACGATTGACCCCCGTTGAGAGCTGAACACTGATGGCCACCAGATCCGTTGTACTCGATACCGAAACCACCGGCATGCCGGTGACCGACGGCCACCGGATTATCGAAATCGGTTGTGTCGAGCTGATCGGTCGACGCCTGACGGGCCGGCACTTTCACGTTTACCTGCAACCGGATCGCGAGAGTGACGAAGGCGCGATCGGCGTTCACGGCATCACCAACGAATTCCTGGTCGGCAAGCCGCGTTTTGCCGAGGTGGCCGACGAGTTCTTCGAGTTCATCAACGGCGCGCAGCTGATCATCCACAACGCGGCGTTCGACGTTGGCTTCATCAATAACGAATTCGCCCTGATGGGCCAGCAGGATCGTGCGGACATCACGCAGCACTGCACGATCCTCGACACCCTGATGATGGCCCGGGAACGTCACCCGGGTCAGCGCAACAGCCTCGATGCCTTGTGCAAACGCTACGGCGTCGACAACTCCGGCCGTGAGCTGCACGGCGCATTGCTCGACTCGGAGATTCTCGCCGACGTTTACCTGACCATGACCGGTGGCCAGACCAGCCTGTCGCTGGCCGGCAACGCCTCCGATGGCAATGGCACGGGCGAGGGCGCGGACAACTCCGCCACCGAAATCCGTCGTCTGCCGGCAGATCGTCAACCGGGGCGAATCATTCGCGCCACCGAAGCCGAGCTGGCCGAACACCAGGTGCGTCTGGAAATCATCGCCAAGTCGGCCGGCGCCCCGGCGCTGTGGACCCAGCTGCTGGAAGCCGAAGCCCAGGCGTAATGCAAAAAAGGATCGTCCGGACACTCAAGCCGTGTCTGGACGATCCTTTGTTTTTGGCAGTACTGACAACTGGCCACCCTCGCCACATCGGCTCCGACCCTCTACCCTGAGGACATTGGCAGATCACTCTCCGCCGCCTCAGGACACTGAGCCCCATGTACAAAGATCTGAAGTTCCCGGTATTGATCGTCCATCGCGACATCAAGGCCGACACGGTTGCCGGTGACCGCATCCGCGGAATCGCCCGAGAGCTGGAGCTGGAAGGTTTCAGTATCGTTTCGGCCACGGACTACACCGAGGGCCGGCTGGTGGCGTCGACCCACCATGGTCTGGCGTGCATGCTGATCGCCGCCGAAGACGCCAGCACCAATTCCCATCTGTTGCAGAACATGGCCGAACTGATCGGTCTGGCCCGGGTGCGGGCGCCGGATCTGCCGATCTTTGCCCTTGGCGAGCAAGTCACCCTGGAAAATGCCCCGGCCGATGCCATGGCCGAGCTCAACCAGTTGCGCGGCATTCTCTACCTGTTCGAAGACACGGTGCCGTTTCTCGCCCGGCAAGTGGCGCGGGCGGCGCGCAAATACCTGGACGGGCTGTTGCCGCCATTCTTCAAGGCGCTGGTGCAGCACACCGCCGATTCCAACTATTCCTGGCACACCCCCGGTCATGGCGGTGGCGTGGCGTATCACAAGAGCCCGGTGGGGCAGGCGTTTCACCAGTTCTTCGGGGAAAACACCCTGCGTTCGGATTTGTCGGTGTCGGTGCCGGAGTTGGGCTCGCTGCTCGACCACACCGGGCCACTGGCCGAAGCAGAAGCGCGAGCCGCGCGTAATTTCGGCGCCGATCACACCTTTTTCGTGATCAATGGCACCTCGACCGCCAACAAGATCGTCTGGCACTCGATGGTCGGGCGCGATGATCTGGTGCTGGTGGATCGCAACTGTCACAAGTCGGTGTTGCACGCGATCATCATGACCGGTGCGATTCCGCTGTACCTGTGTCCGGAACGCAATGAGCTGGGGATCATCGGCCCGATCCCGTTGAGTGAATTCAGCCGCGAATCGATCCAGGCCAAGATCGATGCCAGCCCGTTGACCAAGGGCCGCGAACCGAAAGTCAAACTGGCGGTGATCACCAACTCGACCTACGACGGTCTCTGCTACAACGCCGAACTGATCAAGCAGAGCCTGGGCAACAGCGTCGAAGTCCTGCATTTCGACGAAGCCTGGTATGCCTACGCGGCGTTTCACGAATTCTTTGCCGGCCGTTACGGCATGGCCACCTCGCGCAGCGAGGACAGTCCGCTGGTGTTCACCACACATTCCACCCACAAACTGCTGGCGGCGTTCAGTCAGGCTTCGATGATCCATGTGCAGGACGGCGGCGCACGGCAGCTGGATCGCGACCGTTTCAACGAAGCATTCATGATGCACATCTCGACGTCGCCGCAGTACAGCATCATCGCCTCGCTGGACGTGGCGTCGGCCATGATGGAAGGCCCGGCCGGCCGCTCGCTGTTGCAGGAAACCTTCGACGAAGCCCTGAGCTTTCGCCGGGCGCTGGCCAATCTGCGCCAGCACATCGCCGCTGATGACTGGTGGTTCTCGATCTGGCAGCCACCGGGTGTCGAGGGCATCGACCGGGTGCAGACCCAGGACTGGCTGCTGCAACCGGATGCGGACTGGCACGGTTTCGGCGAGGTCAGCGACGACTACGTACTGCTCGACCCGATCAAGGTCACTCTGGTCATGCCGGGCCTGACCGCCGGCGGCGCTTTAAGCGACAAGGGTATTCCGGCGGCAGTCGTTAGCCGTTTCCTGTGGGAGCGCGGATTGGTGGTGGAGAAAACCGGCCTGTATTCATTTCTGGTGCTGTTCTCCATGGGCATCACCAAGGGCAAGTGGAGCACGCTGCTGACCGAACTGCTGGAGTTCAAGCGCAGCTACGACGCCAACGTCAGCCTCGATACCTGCCTCAAGTGTGTCGCGCAGGAAGATCCTGTGCGCTATCGCGGCATGGGCCTGCGCGATCTGTGCGATCAGCTCCACGCCTGCTATCGCAGCAACGCCACCGCCAAACATCTCAAACGCATGTACACCGTGCTGCCGGAAATCGCCATGAAACCGGCCCACGCTTACGATCAACTGGTGCGCGGCGAAGTCGAGGCAGTGCCGATCGACGAGCTGGAAGGCCGAGTGGCGGCGGTGATGCTGGTGCCTTATCCGCCGGGGATTCCGCTGATCATGCCCGGCGAACGTTTTACCGAATCCACGCGCTCGATCATCGAATACCTCAGGTTTGCCCGCACGTTCGACGCAACGTTTCCGGGGTTCGTGGTCGATGTGCACGGTCTGCAACACGAAGATGAGGGCAATGGGCGGCAATACACCGTCGATTGCGTCAAGGAATGAGGGCTTTTCCGAGTATGCAACCGGTCATGAATCCGAAATACCCAGGGTTGTCGGTGCGAGTCGCCGACGACGGTTTTGCGGCTTACATCTGGGGCAGCGATTTCAGCTTCGAGGTGGCCGCTTACGGCACGGCCGAAATCGGCAAACCAGTGGCGCAATGGGCCGTGACGCCCATCGTGCCGTATCGCAAGTGCTACGGCATCGATCCGGAGGAGTTCAGCAGTTTTCGCGATGCCGCCGACAGTGCGATTTTCATGGCGTATCTGGAGGACGAGCCGGTTGGTCATCTGGTGATCAGTACCAACTGGAACGGCTTCGCCCATATCGATGAACTGGCGGTGCACGCCCCGGCGCGGCGCCATGGCGTGGCCAAGGCCTTGCTGGATGTGGCGCAGTTCTGGAGTCGCAAGAAAAAACTGCCGGGGATCATGCTGGAAACCCAGAACAACAACCTCGGCGCCTGCCGCCTGTATGAGCGTTGCGGGTATGTGATCGGCGGCATCGACCACCTGCGTTATCGCGGCATCGATCCGAACACCGCCGAAGTGGCGCTGTTCTGGTATCGATTGTTCGATAACCCGCTGGAGCATCCGATCAGTTCGCCAGCATCGCCTCGGCTTGTTCCGTGACGATCCCGAGCAGCGTCTGAATCGCCGCTGACGGCGTGGCGTGTTTGAAGGTCAGGGCATAGAGGCTGATCGGCACCGCCGGCGACAGCGGGCAGACGTCGAGACCCCCCGCCCGTGCGCCAAGGGCGGTGAACGGGTCGACGATCGCCAGCCCTTCGCCGGCCTCGACCATGCTGCGCATCATCTGGTGGGTCTGCACCCGGGTCTGGATGGTCGGCGCCGGGCGCAGGGCCTGGAGCTTGTTTTCCAGGGCCGGACTCAGCGGGTCCTGGCCTTCGAGGCCGACCATCGCCTGACCGGCCAGATCCTGCAGCGAAATGTACTTCTGTTTCGGTTGCAGCCAGCCGTGCGGCGCAAGCAATTGCAACTTGCCCTGGGCCAGTGGCTGGCAATCAATGTCGGGGTGTTGTGGGTCGTGCAGGCTCAGGCCCAGATCGCTGTCGCGCAGCAGCAGGTGGCGGACGATGTCGCGGGTCGGTTCGCTGAGCAGGGTGCAGGGCACGTCTGGCAAGCGACGGCGCAGGGCGGCGAGACTTTGCGGCAGCAGTTGCTGGGCCAGCGGCGGGGTGCCGATGATCCGCAGGGGCGGGGCGAGGTATTGCTTGAGGCTGCTGGCCAGCCGTTGCACCGGCTCCAGCGCTTCATAGATGTGGCCGATCTCGACTTGCAGCGCCCGGGCCTCCGGGGTTGGCTGAAGTCGTCCGCGTACGCTGGCGAACAGCATGAAACCAAGCTGACTCTCGGCTTCGCGCAAACGCTCTTCGACCTCGGGCGCCGCTAGTTGCAGCCATTCGGCGGCGGTGCCCACGTGACCGGTCTGCAAAAGCGCCTGAATCACTTCGATATGACGTAAACGCATGCGTGAAGTCCATGTCCGGCCGTTGGGGTCAGTGGCTGAATCCTACCCCAACTCGGCGCGGATGACTTCTGCTCATAACGATCGGTTATGAAGCGACCGATGGCTCGGGTTCGCGGATCAGGGTGATGCCCGACTGAACCAGCAAAAACTCGTTGTCGTCGATCTTGTTGACGCGGTCGCCAATCGCCAGTTTGTAGGTGGTAACGGGCTCCGTGCCGGTGAAACCGTCTGCCGACGGGTTGGATTCCTGGAACTCATGCACGGAATAAACGCGGCCTTCCGCATCTCTTGCATGGAACTGACCGACGAGTACTGCTGCCATCTGCTTAGAACCTCTGGAGATAAAACGCTTGATTTGCGGCTTGGTAGACCTTCATCAAGCTTGGTAAGTTTTCCTACAGGAAAAAAATATTCCAGACGCAGGAAATAACCTTCGGCGTCTGGTGGAATCGTCGCCGGATCATCTATAACTACTGGCTCCTCCCACGGACAGTCGAGAGTCTTCCAATGAGCAATGTCTATAACGTCGCAGTAGTGGTCGGCAGCCTGCGCAAGGCGTCCATCAACCGCAAGGTCGCCCTGGCGCTGGCGGAACTGGCACCGGCCAATCTCAAGCTGAACATTGTCGAGATTGGCGATCTGCCACTCTACAACGAAGACATCGACGGCGATTCACCGCCGGCAGCCTACAGCACTTTCCGGCAAAAAGTGGGTTCATCCGACGCTCTGCTGTTTGTCACCCCGGAGTACAACCGCTCAGTGCCGGCGCCTTTGAAGAACGCGATCGATGTCGGTTCGCGGCCGTATGGCAAGAGTGTCTGGAGCGGCAAACCGGGGGCGGTGATCAGCGTTTCGCCGGGTGCCATCGGCGGTTTCGGTGCCAACCAGCATCTGCGTCAGTCCTTTGTTTTTCTCAACGTGCCGTGCATGCAGCAGCCGGAAGCCTATCTGGGCGGCGCGGGCACGGCGTTCGACGAGGCGGGCAAGCTGAACGAGTCGGTGAAGCCGTTCCTGCAAAGTTTCATCAATGCTTTTGGTGAGTGGGTGGCGCAGCACAAGAAGTGAACCACTGAGTTTTCTGACAAGATATCGACCCTGTGGGAGCGAGCTTGCTCGCGATATCGGTGTATCAGCTGACACTTCAGTTGAATGACACGCCGCCATCGCGAGCAAGCTCGCTCCCACAGGTTTTTGTTGTGGCTTGTTTTCTTAACCTGACTGAAGGCTGTCGCGAATGCTCGCTGCGTCACTGATTTTCCTGCTGACCATTACCCTGGTGATCTGGCAACCCAAAGGCCTCGGGGTCGGCTGGAGTGCAACATTCGGCGCCATCATCGCGCTGATTTTCGGCGTAGTGCACCTGAGCGATATCCCGCTGGTGTGGCAAATCATATGGAACGCCACCGGCACGTTCGTGGCGCTGATCATCATCAGTCTGCTGCTCGATGAAGCGGGATTCTTCGCCTGGGCCGCGTTGCACGTAGCGCGATGGGGGCGGGGCAGCGGGCGCAAGCTGTTTGCTTTCATGGTGCTGCTCGGCGCGTTGGTGTCGGCGCTGTTCGCCAATGACGGCGCGGCGCTGATCCTCACGCCGATCGTGATTTCCATGCTGCTGGCCCTGCGCTTTTCCCCGGCGGCGACCCTGGCGTTCGTCATGGGCGCGGGCTTCATTGCCGACACCGCGAGCCTGCCGCTGGTGGTGTCGAACCTGGTGAACATCGTCTCGGCCGACTTTTTCCACATCGGTTTCAACCGCTATGCGGCGGTGATGGTGCCGGTCAACTTCGTCAGCGTCGCGGCCACGTTGGGCATGCTGCTGTGGTTCTTCCGCCGTGACATTCCCAAGGCCTACGACCCTGAACAGCTTGAACATCCGGAAACCGCCATCCACGACAAGGCCACGTTCTACGCCGGTTGGGCCGTGTTGCTGATTCTGTTGATCGGTTGTTTCGCGCTGGAGCCGCTGGGGATTCCGATCAGTGCGATCTCGGCGGTGTGCGCGGCGCTGTTGCTGGCGATCGCCGCGCGCGGGCACAAGATTTCCACGCGCAAGGTGATGAAAGAGGCGCCCTGGCAGATCGTGATTTTCTCGCTGGGCATGTACCTGGTGGTCTACGGACTGCGCAACGCCGGGCTCACCGATTATCTGGCCGGGTGGCTGGATGTGTTCGCCGGGTACGGTGTGTGGGGCGCTGCGATGGGCACCGGGGTGCTGACGGCCTTGCTGTCATCGATCATGAACAACCTGCCGACGGTGCTGGTCGGGTTGCTGTCGATCGATGCCAGTCAGGCCACGGGTGTGGTGAAGGAAGCGATGATTTACGCCAACGTGATCGGCAGCGACCTGGGGCCGAAAATCACCCCGATCGGCAGTCTCGCGACCTTGCTCTGGCTGCATGTGCTGGAGCGCAAGAATATCCGGATCGGCTGGGGGTATTACTTCAAGGTCGGGATCGTGCTGACCGTGCCGGTGCTGTTGGTCACCTTGGCGGCACTCGCCGTGCGGTTATCCCTTTAGAACCAGTTGGCTTCAATCGCTAGCAAGCTAGCTCCCACAGGTTATGCGGTGAACACTGAACCTGTGGGAGCGAGCTTGCTCGCGAAGGGGCCAGATCAGACACAACAGAAATCAGGATTGGCCAGGCACGTTCGGCCACAGATCCGACACCAGAAACAGCCGCTCGGCTTCTTCCCATTCGCCCCGGGCATTTTCGGTCAGGCGCACCATCAGTTGCGCCGGGGCCAGCGGTTCGAGTTCATCGAGCCAGGCCTGCAAGTGTCCGGTGCTCCAGGTCTGATCCACCGGGTAGTGCGCCGGCGCCAGCCAGGCGTGGCGGGGCAGGGGTTGCCAGCGCCCGTCCGGGCGCTGGGCGACAAATGCCGACCAGTCTTTCTGATGCAGCCAGCTGCCACGCAGATGCTGCGGGTGGGCGCCGCTGGGCGGCACGGACTGGCCGGGCCACGGATACAACAGGTACCCGCCAAGCCACAATTGCGCACTGAACGACCCGACATCCAGCGCCGCCAGCACTTCGCGGCTTTCCGGGCGCGCGGAGATCGGCAGCTGATGTTCGCTCAAATGCGCCAGTTTGCGATCCAGCCGATCATGACAGCCCGGCCCCAGCCATGACGCCGGATCATGACCGTTGCCGTTCTGCGGGCCGAGGTAGAGCTTGATCGCCAGTTCCAGGTGATGCACGCCGTCGCGGTCGCGCAGCAGCATGTCCAGCTCGCCGAGGGTGTGGCCTTCGCGGCGGATCGGCAGGTTGGCAGCGATCAGCTCGATGCCCGGCGCGTGTTCCACCGCAAATTGCCACAACCGCTCGTAATACAGGCCCAGGCGCCGGGTGCGGGCCTGGGACAGCCAGTGCAGCAGGCCGTAACTGTCGCGGTCGAGCTGGCGCAGCCAGTGTTCCAGGCGCTCGGGGTCGCTGACCCAGTCGCTGCCCGCCAGCGGATGGCGCTGCGGCCACGGGGTCGTGGCGAGCATCGGCGGGGCGAGGATCACCCACGCCAGATCACGCACCTCGGGGTGGCGTAACTGGTGGGGCAACTGCAGCAAATCGGGAAATAGGATCATCTTGCGAGCATAGCCTCAAACACCGGTGCATCCTCGGGGCTGAAAGGATTTTGTCTATCCGGCGCTTTCGCCCATAATCGTGTTTTTCGCCGTCTCAGTCCCCCGCAGGAGTCCCATGGAGCAATTTCGTAATATCGGCATCATCGGTCGCCTGGGCAGCTCCCAGGTGCTGGATACCGTCCGCCGACTGAAACGCTTCCTGCTCGATCGTCACCTGCATGTGATTCTCGAAGACACCATCGCCGAAGTCCTGCCGGGCCATGGCCTGCAAACCTCGTCGCGCAAGATGCTCGGTGAAGTCTGCGACATGGTCATCGTGGTCGGCGGTGACGGCAGCCTGCTCGGCGCGGCGCGGGCACTGGCCAAACACAATATTCCGGTGCTCGGGATCAACCGTGGCAGCCTCGGTTTTCTCACCGACATCCGCCCCGACGAACTGGAAATCAAGGTCGCCGAGGTGCTCGACGGCCACTATCTGGTGGAAAACCGCTTCCTGCTGCAGGCCGAAGTCCGTCGTCACGCCGAGGCCATCGGCCAGGGCGATGCGCTGAACGACGTGGTGCTGCACCCGGGTAAGTCGACGCGGATGATCGAGTTCGAGCTGTACATCGACGGCCAGTTCGTCTGCAGCCAGAAGGCCGACGGCCTCATCGTGTCGACCCCGACCGGTTCCACCGCGTACGCACTGTCCGCCGGCGGCCCGATCATGCATCCCAAGCTTGACGCTATTGTGATTGTGCCGATGTACCCCCATACCTTGTCGGGCAGACCGATCGTGGTCGATGGCAACAGTGAGCTGAAAATCGTCGTGTCCAAAGATATGCAGATCTACCCGCAGGTCTCCTGCGACGGGCAGAACCACTTCACCTGCGCGCCGGGCGACACCATTACCGTCAGCAAGAAAGCGCAGAAGCTGCGGCTGATCCATCCGCTCGACCACAACTACTACGAAGTCTGCCGCACCAAGCTCGGCTGGGGCAGCAAGTTGGGTGGTGGAGGCGACTGATGCTCGATCCCGCGCGCAGTTATGACCTGATTGGTGACGTGCACGGATGCGCCCTGACCCTGGAACACCTGCTGGACCGACTCGGTTACCACAAGCAGGGCGGGGTCTGGCGGCATCCATCGCGCATGGCCGTGTTTGTCGGCGACATCATCGACCGTGGCCCGCGGATTCGCGAGGCGCTGCACATCGTTCATGACATGGTCGAGGCCGGTCAGGCGTTGTGCATCATGGGCAACCACGAGTTCAACGCCCTCGGCTGGAGCACTCCGGCGCCTCCCGGCAGCGGCAAGCAGTTCGTCCGTGAACACACGCCGCGCCATGCCCGTCTGCTGCATGAAACCTTGACTCAGTTCGAAGACCATCCGGGCGACTGGCACGACTTCCAGCAGTGGTTCTACCAACTGCCGCTGTTCGTCGATGCCGGACGTTTCCGCGTGGTGCATGCCTGCTGGGATGCCGGCCTGATCGAGCCGCTGCGCGCGCTGTTCCCCGATGGCTGCATCGATGAGCACTTCCTCCAGGCCTCGGCCGTGCCCGGCAGTTTCGCCTGCACCGTGTTCGATCGCCTGCTGCGCGGCACTGACATGCGCCTGCCGGATGGCCTGACCATGACCAGCGGCGATGGCCTGGTGCGTTCGTTCTTCCGCACCAAGTTCTGGGAAGACGACCCGCAAACCTATGGCGACATCGTGTTCCAGCCCGACGCACTGCCCGAACCGGTGGCGCAAAAGCCGCTGACCTCCAGCGAAAAGAATTCCCTGCTGCGCTACGGCGTCGATGAGCCATTGCTGTTCGTCGGCCACTACTGGCGCAGCGGCAAACCGGCGCCGATCCGCCCGAACCTCGCGTGCCTGGATTACAGCGCGGTGCTCTACGGCAAACTGGTGGCCTATCGTCTGGATCAGGAAACCCGCCTCGATCCGCATAAATTTGTCTGGGTCGACGTCGAGCGGCCGGAGGTGCTGCGATGAGTGCCATAGCCGTCTTGCGTGTGCCGTTGGCGGCGGACCTGAGTGGTTTCGTCAAACTGCTGCAACGCATGCAAGTGCCCCATCGCGTCAGCGAAGAGGCGGGCGAGCAGGTGTTGTGGGTGCCCTCGGAAATCAGCGACGACGTACGCTCGCTGTACGAGCGTTTCCCGGCGGGCGACCCGGATCAGCAACTGGAAATTCCGGCGGCGCCGACGTTCAAGCGCCCGAGCTTTGCCGAGCAACTGAAACACGCCAAGGCCACCGGGTTCATTCTGCTGCTGAGCCTGATCGTCGGCGGGTTGACCTTCCTCGGCGATAACCTCGAGACGATGCGCTGGCTGACCTTCCTCGATTTTCGCGTAATCGGCGACTACATCCACTTCACACCGCTGGCCGACAGCCTGGCGGCGGGGCAGTGGTGGCGCCTGTTCACGCCGATGCTGATTCACTTCGGCATCCTGCACCTGGCCATGAACGGCATGTGGTACTGGGAGCTGGGGCGGCGCATTGAGTCGCGCCAGGGCAGCGTCAACCTGATCGGCCTGACGCTGCTGTTCGGCCTGGTTTCCAACTATGCGCAGTTCGCGTGGGGCGGCCCGAGCCTGTTTGGCGGCCTGTCCGGCGTACTTTACGGGCTGCTCGGTCACTGCTGGATCTTCCAGTTGCTGGCGCCGAACCCGGCCTATCGCCTGCCGCGCGGCGTGCTGGCAATGATGCTGGTGTGGTTGCTGGTGTGCATGTCCGGGCTGGTCTCGATGATCGGCTTCGGCGAAATCGCCAACGCCGCCCACGTCGGCGGGTTACTCATCGGATGCTTCACCGGTTTGTTGGGCGGTTTGTACAACCGCCGTAAACTGGCCGCCTGAATTTTTTGAATAAAGAGCACGGAGACCCTGATGTCCTCTTTTAACGATTTGATCAAGAACATCACCCCCGACATCTACCAGAGCCTGAAACTGGCCGTAGAGATCGGCAAATGGTCGGACGGTGGCAAGCTCACCGCCGAACAGCGTGAACTGTCGTTGCAGGCGATGATCGCCTGGGAAATGCAGAACCTGCCCGAGGAAGAGCGCACCGGTTACATGGGCCCGCAGGAATGTGCGTCGAAGTCGATCGAAGTGCCGAACATTCTGTTCAAGTCGGACGCCCTCCATTGATCGAGCTCGGCCGCGGTGCAATCAGCAAAATGTCGGCGCGCCTGGACGGGCCGAACGTGCAGTACGCGTTTCGTCTGGATGACGTCGAGGTGCCGGTCAACCCGTTGATCGGCAGCACGGTGCGTCTGGAATACCTGGGGGCGATTCACTGCACCCATTGCGGGCGCAAGACCAAGACCAGTTTCAGTCAGGGTTACTGCTACCCGTGCATGACCAAACTCGCCCAGTGCGACATTTGCATCATGAGCCCGGAGCGCTGTCACTTCGAGGCCGGCACCTGCCGTGAGCCGGAGTGGGGCGAGAAATTCTGCATGACCGACCACGTCGTCTACCTGGCCAATTCGTCGGGGATCAAGGTCGGCATCACCCGCGCCACCCAGTTGCCGACCCGCTGGCTCGACCAGGGCGCCAGTCAGGCGCTGCCGATCATGCGCGTTTCGACGCGGCAGCAGTCGGGCTTCGTCGAAGACCTGTTCCGCAGCCAGGTGGCGGACAAGACCAACTGGCGCGCCTTGCTCAAGGGCGACGCGGCGGCGGTGGATCTGGCGCAGGTGCGCGATCAACTGTTCGAAAGCTGCGCCCCGGGCCTGCAAGGTTTGCAGGAGCGTTTCGGCCTCCAGGCCATTCAGACCATCGCCGATGTCGAGCCGCTGGAAATCCGCTACCCGGTCGAGCAGTACCCGGCCAAGATCGTCAGCTTCAACCTGGACAAGAACCCGATTGCCGAAGGCACGCTGCTGGGGATCAAGGGCCAGTACCTGATCTTCGACACCGGCGTGATCAACATTCGCAAGTACACGGCCTATCAGCTCGCCGTGCATCAATAAGGACTTCAGCATGCGCACCGAACAACCGAAGATGATTTACCTGAAGGACTATCAGGCGCCCGAGTACCTGATCGATGAAACACACTTGACCTTCGAGTTGTTCGAGGACCACAGTCTGGTCCACGCGCAACTGGTGATGCGCCGCAACCCGGCCCGTGGCCCGGGCCTGCCGCCGCTGGTGCTCGACGGCCAGCAGCTGGAGTTGCTCTCGGTGACCCTGGCCGACCAGGAACTGAGCGCCGCCGACTACCAGCTGACGGAAAATCACCTGACCCTGCAACCGGCCAGCGAAACCTTCACGGTCGACACCAGCGTCAAGATCCACCCGGAAACCAACACCGCACTGGAAGGCCTGTACAAGTCCGGCACGATGTTCTGCACCCAGTGCGAGGCCGAAGGCTTCCGCAAGATCACCTATTACCTCGACCGCCCGGACGTGATGAGCAAGTTCACCACCACCGTGGTCGCCGAACAGCACAGCTATCCGGTGCTGCTGTCCAACGGCAACCCGATCGCCAGCGGCCCCGGCGAAGACGGCCGGCACTGGGCGACCTGGGAAGACCCGTTCATGAAACCGGCGTACCTGTTTGCGCTGGTGGCCGGTGACTTGTGGTGCGTTGAAGACAGCTTCACCACCATGACCAATCGCAACGTGGCGCTGCGCATCTATGTCGAGCCGGAAAACATCGACAAGTGCCAGCACGCGATGAACAGCCTGAAGAAGTCGATGCGCTGGGACGAAGAGGTCTACGGTCGCGAGTACGATCTGGACATCTTCATGATCGTCGCCGTGAACGACTTCAACATGGGCGCGATGGAGAACAAGGGCCTCAACATTTTCAACTCCAGCGCCGTGCTGGCTCGCGCCGAAACCGCCACCGACGCCGCGCACCAGCGGGTCGAGGCGATCGTCGCCCACGAATACTTCCACAACTGGTCGGGCAACCGCGTGACCTGCCGCGACTGGTTCCAGCTGTCGCTCAAGGAAGGCTTCACGGTGTTCCGCGACGCCGGTTTCTCCTCTGACATGAACTCGGCCACGGTCAAGCGCATTCAGGACGTGGCGTACCTGCGTACCCACCAGTTCGCCGAAGACGCAGGTCCCATGGCCCACGCCGTGCGCCCGGACAGCTTCATCGAGATTTCCAACTTCTACACCCTGACCGTGTACGAAAAGGGCTCGGAAGTGGTCGGCATGATCCACACCCTGCTGGGCGCCGAAGGCTTCCGCAAGGGCAGCGACCTGTACTTTGAACGCCACGACGGCCAGGCCGTGACCTGCGATGACTTCATCAAGGCCATGGAAGATGCCAACGGCGTCGACCTGACCCAGTTCAAGCGCTGGTACAGCCAGGCCGGCACACCGCGTCTGGCGGTGAGCGAGTCTTACGACGCCGCTGCGAAAACCTACAGCCTGACCTTCCGCCAGAGCTGCCCGGAAACCCCGGACAAGGTTGAAAAGCTGCCGTTCGTGATTCCGGTGGAGCTGGGCCTGCTCGACAGCCAGGGCAACGAGATTGCCCTGCGTCTGGCCGGCGAAGCCTCGGCCCAAGGCACTAGCCGAGTGATCTCGGTGACCGAAGCCGAGCAGACGTTCACCTTCGTCGACATCGCCGAACAACCGCTGCCGTCCTTGCTGCGTGGCTTCTCGGCGCCGGTGAAACTGAGCTTCCCGTACAACCGCGATCAGTTGATGTTCCTGATGCAGCACGACAGCGATGGTTTCAATCGTTGGGATGCCGGCCAGCAACTGTCGGTGCAGGTGCTGCAAGAGTTGATCGGCCAGCAGCAGAAGGGCGAAAGCCTGGTGCTCGACCCACGTCTGGTTTCCGCGCTGCGCACCGTGCTGTCGGACGAGTCGCTGGATCAGGCAATGGTCGCGGAAATGCTCTCGCTGCCAAGCGAAGCCTACCTAACCGAAATCAGCGAAGTCGCCGACGTGGACGCGATCCACACCGCCCGCGAATTCGCCCGTCAGCAACTGGCGGACAATCTGTTCGAGGCGCTGTGGCTGCGTTATCAGGCCAACCGCGACCTGTCGAAGCAAACCCCGTACGTGGCCGAGGCCGAGCACTTCGCCCGTCGCGCGTTGCAGAACATCGCGCTGTCGTACCTGATGCTCAGCGGCAAGCCGGAAGTGCTGGCGGCAACGCTGGAACAGTTCGACAGCTGCGACAACATGACCGAGCGCCTGACCGCGCTGGCGGTGCTGGTCAACTCGCCGTTCGACGACGAGAAGGCCAAGGCGCTGGCCAGTTTTGCCGAGCACTTCAAGGACAATCCGCTGGTTATGGATCAGTGGTTCAGCGTGCAGGCCGGCAGCACGTTGCCGGGCGGTCTGGAACGCGTGAAAGCGCTGATGCAGCACCCGGCGTTCAACATCAAGAACCCGAACAAGGTGCGTGCGCTGGTCGGTGCTTTTGCCGGGCAGAACCTGATCAACTTCCATGCGGCGGATGGCTCGGGCTATCGCTTCCTCGCGGATCTGGTGATCGAACTGAACGGCTTCAATCCGCAGATCGCTTCGCGTCAATTGGCGCCGCTGACCCGTTGGCGCAAGTATGACGGCGCTCGTCAGGCGCTGATGAAGGCGGAGCTGGAGCGGATTCTCGCGTCCGGTCAGCTGTCCAGTGATGTGTATGAGGTGGTCAGCAAAAGCCTGGCGTAAGGGCTTTTGGCAACATTGCGGTCACCAGCAAAGAGAGCGTGTCAGATGACAAGCTGTCGTCTGACACGCCGGATGCGCTAGCAACTGGTTCCCTGACTGACACACGTCAGTTGATCAATCGTGTCAGGCAACGAAGCGGCAACACACGCATCCGTTGCCGCCCTCAATTTCTTTGCTTTGCGATATACCCATCGCGCCATTGCGCCCATTCCAGGTAAGCCTTCGCCACCTGCTGCAAGTGCTCATCAGGATGTCGAGTGCATTTCGCCATGAAGCGTGGCAGGCGACGACACCGGTCCACATATTCGATGGCGCCCAACCAAAAGGCGGAAGGTGTCAGGTTCATGTTGTCGCTTTGTGCAAGCTCAATGGGTGCCCAAGGCTCAAGCGCCAAGGAAAGTTGATGCGATAGCTTCGCAAAGTCCGACGAAGATTGACTGGCGCTGGTCAGTGCCAAGCGAATGAGGACACGCCACTCAGGGTCATCACTCACCATTCCGTAGGTAAGTTGAGCCAGAGTTTCACCTCTGATCTCTTTTCTGAACGAGCCAATTACCGCGTCCGCAAACGAGTCGGAAAACTGGCCTAGAATCATCCCCAGTCTCAAGTGGTTTTCAAGCCGTTCACTGAAATCCTGCGCAAAGTTGTTGAACAGAGCAACGTTGCCGCCCAGTTTTTGTATCGAGTGTGCAATGGCGTTGAAGAATTCCGGTGTTGGCTGGAATATTCCCGCCAACACTTGCCGTGGTGCTGCGACTATTTGCCGGGCAGTGTTTATCGCCTTGAGTGAGCTGATTCTGAGATATTGAGTTGCATTGGTGATTTCCTCTCTTTTTTCGATCCAGCGGGAGGTGTCGTGATTGACGGTCAGTTCGAGATGATGCTGCGGGTCAATGATTGCCTGAAAATAAATGTTCTCGAGAATCGTACCTGTCAGAAATGGACTGTTGGCGTAGCTCAAACCTTCGACTTGTTTGTTTATCACTTGCGCCAGGACATTCAACATGGCGGTTGATTGAGCTGGATCGATTCGACGCAGAACCCCGGCCAGGAGGTAGTGATAAGAAAGGTACTGATCGGATGAAGAAAATGTTTCTTCGTTGATCGGTCTCATCTCATGCCATCTTCCTGACTGAAAAATGGCGGTTGCGTACCAGTGTCCAGGCGTTTGATTGGGGACAAGTTCGTTCCACATGTCGATTGTCTGCGAGACCTGACCCAACCGAATCTGTTCATTTGCGCGCTCCGTCATCCATGTCGTGCGACGAATCTCGGGTAGCAGCCGGGCATCGGCAAGGGTTAGTTTTCGTTTGAGTTGATCAAGGATCAGGACGCGCTTGGTGGGGCTGAAATCACCAACAGAGTTAACCAGGCGTGCCAGCGATAATCTGCTCGCCGTTCTAACTAGCCAGTCTGCCTCGTTCGGATCGGCAAGCGTAATGGCATGATACAGGGCCTCGGCTTTGTCTTCGTCCGAACGGTCAGCACCGGCATACCATTGCACGGCTGCCTGGTGAATGTAGCGGATCTTGTCACTGTACAGTGGGTCGGCATTCATCATGTCAAGCATCACACGCCGTATCTGCGGCACATGCATCAGCACCCCATCATGCATTTCGACCAGCCAGACCTCTCGAGAAAGCTTTTGAAATATGTTGTCGGCGCTCTCAAGTGAAAGCTCACCCAGATTACAGGGTATGGCTAAGACATCTTTGATGAGTTGCGGCGTCACCTGTCGGAGCGCGAGCCCCGGGTGAGCCAGCTTTCTGGCTTGCGGGTCAACGATATGATCGAGGAAGCGTTTATAAAGAATGCCTTGGCAGATGATGCTGCTTACCCCTTTGAGCTCAGTGTTCGCACCCTCGAGAAAAGACGCCTGCGAATCTTTCGACAAATTGTTGAAATAACGAGCCGCCAGTTTGAGTGACAGCGGAATGCCACCAACGATCGCGGCCAGGCGGCTGGCAGCCTTTGCCGGTACGTCGAGCGATTTAAGGAGTGCGCTGCTTTCAGTGTTATTCAGGTGTTCAAGTTCAATGGAAGCACTGACGATTCCACGCTTTCTGGACGAAACCGATGCGCGCCCGCTGATAATGATGCCAACCGCGAGATTCCATTCATTCTGCACAGAGCTTAGCCAATCCAGAATGCGATTGAAGGGCGCCTCAGCGTCAGAGCGGTCGTAGTTTTCACGCTGCCACTCCTCAAACGTATCGATCACGAGAATCAAGGCGCGCTTGTCGATGCGATAGAGTTCGATGATGTCTCTCGCCCGCCAGTCGAACTCAGAGCCTTGCCGCGAAAAGGCTTCGGTGCCTGCATCGACTGAACTCTTGGAGTGTTCGCCACGCTCAACACGTTCACGACCCGTTTGCTCGCGAAGTTGTTCAAAGGCGTCACTGGCGGCGGGTACGATTTGCCCCAACTGGCGGGTCAATTCAAAAGAGAGTTCCAGTTCCGCACCGATCAGGAACGCTCGACGATCGAAGTCGAGATAGACGATCATCGGCGCGGAAATATCTTCAAAGGATCGGATTGTCAGTGGGCGCAGAGCCGCAGCCAGTAATGTCGATTTACCAGAGCCGCCAACTCCCGTGATGGACAGTATGGAAATCCGGCGCTCGGCGGTGAGTGCGGTGGCAAACGCGTGAATTCGGGAGATTTCCGCACTTCGGCCAAAAAAACCATCCTTGAGCAAGTAATCGTATGAACTGAGCAATGACGCCAGATACGCGTCCCGGCGCAGGGCTTTGAGCTGCGGCTCGATGTCGGGTCTCACGGGCAGGGCCCAGGTCAGCGCTTGCAAGTCTGCATCAACATTGGCGGGCGACAGCAAGGTCGGTGAGGTGTCGGCTTTGAGGGTCTGGCGCAGTGTTTCGCCACTCTGGTCAGTGGCGATTGCTGAAGCCTTCTCCACCAGGACCTGTAGCTCGGCGGGGTCGAGGTTTTTCAGAATCCGGGTTCGCCGATCGCTTTTCAGCGTCCAGAGCCATGATTTATCGCCAAGAGTACGGTCAAAGCTCGGCGCCAGTTGGTCGAGCAGTTGATGACGCAGCGGGGGAGGGACGCCCGCCACCAAGTCCTTGGGTTGCAGGGCGCCGGAGAGTGCCGCATGCCGTTCGATCGAGGCAATCAGGTCAGCATCCAGAGGTATAGGCGTCGATGGTTCGACGCTCGACAGGTTTTCCGTCTCCAAGGCAGGCTTGAACTGGGGATAGTTTGCAGTGGCTTGTTGCACGGAAGTGTCGGACGATGCGTCATCACTTTGCTCTTCCACGGCCTCGCGAGCCCAGGCGCTAGCTGTCTCGTCCATGCCGATAGCGGGGGCTGATTCCGAATCAATGAGTGCGTCCGGTGACACCCCGGTCGACTCCGCGAAGGCGTTGCGTTCCGAAGGCGAGCGGGTGCTCCAGGCGCTTTTCAATACTGCCCCTAACAGCTCCAGTTGGGTATCGTCGGTCGAGAATGTCATCCGGTTTCACCTTGCGGGGCAGCGTGAATATAGGGATCAAGCAGGTTGCGGATTGTCGTTGCCGCGATGGCGACTGCCGCGATCGCCCGAGCGTAAGGTTCGCCGGGTGGTTGAGCACTGAGTGTCTGAGTAACAAAAGAGGTCAGCATCAGTGGCATTCCGTCCGGAGGTTCAAAGCCGGGGGGCGCAAGGGTCAGCCAGAGATGATCAACGATTTCTGTAATTTGAGGTGCGCTGGAGAGTATTTCGAGGTACTTGGTTTCTACCGTGCCTTTCCACCCGATAAGCACCAGTTTCAGATGAGGGGCAGATTTGAGCCCGCTGATCAAACCTTCAACCACTTGAGAGAGTGCGGCCGCAGTGGCGTCACAGATTTCCAGCCCATCCAGCACGATCCACAACGGTTTGCCGGCAGCCGCCAGTTCAATTTCCCGAAGCAATCCAGGCAAGAGCTCGTTCTGCAAGTTGCGAAGAACGGTGGTCAGGCCAGACGTTTCCAGCACGGCGCCGCTGGAGGACGTTCCCAGACTGCCCAGGATTCTTTGCACGAACTGCGGCACGCTGTCCGTCTGCATGTTGCGCACATCAAGTGATGTAATCCGGCATCCTGCTTGCTGGGCAAGTTCCGCCAGAATGCAACCGGTAAATGTCTTGCCGGAGCGTGGCGGCCCCTGGATCACGAAGAGTTGCTCATTGGATTGTTCTGCATCGGTCATGGTCCGCCATGCCCGGGCTTGCAGCAGTTTGCGCCCGAACACAGGGGTACGAACCCGGTTTTCATCCAGTGCATGGGTCAAATAAGGTGTCGGATCAACGTCCTTGACCTTCAACAGATGATCGACGTTATCTGCCCAGGCATAGATGGGGACGGCACGATTCCTCTGCGGCGTCGTCGTGATGATCTTCGTCCCTGCCTGGTGCAGCGCCACCACGCGCCATTCGGTATCGAAGCAGGGCGCTCCAGAGGAGCCGCCATCGGTATTTGCGTTATGGAGCCAGCGCAATGGTGTCGGCTCACCCAAATAATCAGTGACCGTACCTATCGACCAGAGCAAACCCATTGGTGCTCCCATGGGGTTACCGGGGTGGTGCAGGATATGCACGCCTGTCTCTTCCCTTAATGAGGCCCGTCTCATGCGATGTCCGGACAGCCCGGCGCGCGGCGGTGCGCTCAGTCGCATCAGGGCGAGATCCCAAGGGCCATCCGGGGCTGCAATGCCCGCCGTACAATCGATTGCGTACGCCTCATCGCTTTCATTCGGTGCGGGCGGACTGTAATGGATAAGCCATTGTTGATGAAGTGAGGCAGTGATCGGTTTCGCCGCTTGCACTACACCGTCTGCGAGCAGGTCATCGGCATCAAAAAAGGTGATTTCCAACCGTTTGAGACTGTCGGGAGTGGATTGCCCGGTATCAGTCAACAGTCGTGCAATGACGTGTCCGGCGGTAGCCACTACATTAGGTCGGATAAGGATGCCCGATCCTCGGTGCTTGCCATCTATGGCGATGCGGCAAACATGGTCGCATGCCTGCATCAATCGACGTCCGCCAATAAGCGCATTCTGTGGTGTCCACTCACCGTTGACGAACGATTGAAAATTGAAGCCGGTCCCGAGCAAGGGCGCGGCGGCGTCATTCAGTGAGTCGTTGGTGACGCCGCTTTCGGCAAGTCGATTGAGCAAGGCGCGCAAGTGCCCGCCGCCATACGCCAACCAATACGCCTGCCTCAGAAAACTGTGGCGGTCGCTCTCCACCTCGGTATGAAGGTGATAGTTGTACTTCCCGCGAAATTCATTCCAGACGGTCAGAACGGTCGACCATTCCCCGTTCGTTGCATCGGCGAGCGCGACGAATCTTGGATCTGTGAGTTGGGTCATCTTTACGCACCGTTTACCGTTTACGCTTTGCATCAAGCCATGCAATGGCGGTTGCGTTCATACGACAACGTCGCGGGCCATCAATGCTTCACGCAGGCTTCGCTGATCGGGAATGGTTTCGGCACTCAGGCAATCTGCGAGCAGATGCGCCCAATTGGCCCGCGCCCCTTGCCAGGTTCCGCCATAGTGCAAGCCAATCGCATCAAGTGCACCGGCGCCTTTCATAATGGTGAGCGGGGAGCCTGAGTTGCCGTTTATCGTGGTCGCATCATGGGTCAACGTCCAACCGGGCGGGTTGTCGAGCATTCCGGTAAATTCTCCCGGAGCCAGGCGTTTCGATCCGCTATCCCCTTCCAGCAGCCGGGCGATGACCGTTTCGTATTGTGATTGCAGCACAAGGGGGGCGAAGCGCCTCCAGTCGCCAGGGAAACCAACTGTCGCCAGCACCATACCGTCGGTGACGGGGTCGGCATGCGTGCCGATCTTCAGGAACCGTTGGGACAAATCTTCAGACAGTGTCGATTTCGATAACTCCAATACGGCCAGATCCAGCTTGCCGTGATCGACGGGCTGGACTATGGACGCTGTCCCGGCAAACACGATGCTGCGTACCTGGCGGCGATCGTAACTGGAGCGTCCCTTATATTCCCGGCCAAAGTCGACATTGACGTGGTCTTTTACGGTCATCTTCTGCCCGTCGAATTGAGCGATAAGTTGTGCGACATGACGATTGGTGATTGCGAGAGTAGGGGAGATCAAAAAGACGCTACCGATCCCGCTCTCACCTATCTCGACCCGTCCCACACAGGCTGAAAAGTCAGCGAGTGATTCCTGAAACGGGCTCAACGTGGTTCTCCATTGGCTGGTGCACCAGGAGGAATCGAAGTCGATACGGTCCTCCTTTAGAATGAAGGAAGGTCGAGAACCGTCAAAGGCGACAATAGCTTCCAGTGAAGCGTATTCATCATCCGTAGGCGCGCGCTCGTCTTGTGCGAGAACGCTCGCTGCCTCTTGGCTGCTGACTTCAATCTTGTCCACGGTGTCGAGCAGCGCCTGATCTGCGCCGAATTGTTCGATGACAATGCGGCGCATGCGTTCTTTTGCCAGACGAATGCGATCATCGAGTGCAATAAAGTGGGCGTCCGATTCCAGGCTGGATTCCAGCGTGCCGCCCGCGGCGGTCCTGTCGAGTTGCAGTTTTCGGCGCCAGGCGTTTTGACGGATATCGTTTGACTCCATTATTGCGTTCCTCCTATGCCTATTTGGGGCGGCGGGAAAAAACCACATACGAAGAGTAGATAATTTTTCAGCAACTTCCTGCGAGTTGTACTAAATACTTTCAGGCGCTCATCAATATTCAGCTGCGGCTTGAAAGGAGTTAAGTCATGTCACTTCGTGTTCGTGCTCCCGCCCCTCCGTCGGAGTTGGAAAGCGGTTCATTGCCAGAGTCGCCAGACGGATGGGCGACCCGTCTGGCCAAGTTGATGCCCGCTGAGGCGCTGGGCCTCTACGGGGCGGCCGCTGGGCTTGTTCCAGCAGCGTCCGTGGAGTTGACCGTCAGCGCCAGAGTCAATGTGTTGTGGGGCGTGGCTATCGTTTGTCTGCTTTTTTCGGCGGCTATTCGATGGCAAGCCACAAAGCAAAATAGTCAACCTCAAATAATGGCTATCGCGATTTCGTCTATCTCATTTCTTATTTGGTTGATGGCATTGGGTCCTCCTAATTCGCCCATACAACTTTCAAGTGGCTTCGCTTTTGTCGGGCCGCTTATCGCGGTTTTATGGGCAACTGTTGTTTCTTATTTCTATCGTGGTGACTAAACGCTAAATCGAGATATTGATAGATAGCTAGCTTTTAGTTTCACCACTTTAATTGCAATCCACGAAAAAAGGCCATTTCCTATGAATAACAAAGAGCAGTGGCGGCAAAGGTGCACTCAAGAAATTGGCAAGCCCTATATCTGGGGGGCTGAAGGTCCGGATGCTTACGATTGCTCTGGATTTGTCCAGTGGGCATTGCGCCTTTTGAATATGGATCCTTCGGGAGACCAGACCGCAGAAGGCCTCTACCGTTTTTTCTCAAAGGGGCGAAGTCGGCCGGTAGAGACTCAAGAAGCCGATCTGGGCGATCTGGTTTTTTTCGGCACCGAAGATTCGATCACGCACGTAGCCCTGGCGTGGGGTGGCGAGCAGATGCTCGAAGCTGGTGGTGGAGGGCGCAAGACAACCAGTGCCGCGATTGCCAAGCAACAAGGCGCCGCCGTCAGGATACGTCCGGTCAACCGACGCAAGGATCTAGTAGCGATTTTGCGCCTTGACGGGCTGCAGTGGCAGGTAAACGCAGAGCTCGAAGCCGCATTTGGGTACGGTCGATATACCGATGCCCCACCCCTGACTGAGTGGCTTGATGATGGCCGGCATATGCAGTTGAAGCGTCCATTCGGTTACGTTCAGGAAAATGGTAACGAATGGCCCGTACCCACCAATGCCATCGTTGATGGTGCGTCTATTCCGAAGGTGTTCTGGTCGCTGATTGGCGGGCCTTTTGAAGGGCTTTACCGCAACGCCTCGATCGTCCATGACTTCTACTGTAACGAGCGTTCTCGCCCCTGGAGACAAACCCATCAGATGTTCTATGACGGCATGGTGTGCAGTGGTGTCGAGGAGGTCAAAGCCAAAGTCCTGTATTACGCCGTGTATCGATTTGGTCCGCGCTGGACTCTCGGGCCGGCAGCCATGCTGGATCGATTCGAGGCGGCGGGAGAGTTCGAGCAAGTGTCGGCGCCACTGCCAGCCGAGGCATTCGACCCTGCCAGTTTCGAAGCCGATGCGTCTTTTATCATTAAGGCAAATCCTGATCTGAACGCTATCGAGGTATTGGCGGATGGTCGCGGTGTTGCAGGCGCTGGTGAGCCACCGGAGCTGCAGGAGCTGTCGCTGGAAGCCGCCGCTTTGACGGCCCGCAGACCACTACTGGAAAGGTTGGTAAATCTTCAGGAGGGAACGGCGGGCCTGACTGTGGATTCTGGCGAGGGCGATCTGTTGAGCCGTTACAACCGATTCGTTCAGGACCCCGTTCAGACGGTCGAGCTGGAAGCTGCGCCGCTGCTCGAAAGTCTGAGAAGCGAATACGAAATGCTCTACGCCAGTTGTCAGATTCGCCCGGAGCACAAAGGTGAGGTGGCCTGGCACCGGCAGAAATTACTGCAATATCGTGCGCGTTATGAGTCGGTTGCGGCCAAGACAGGCGCTCCGTGGTGGTTTATCGGGATTGTCCATGCCCTGGAAGCAAGCTTCAACTTTAATGGACACCTCCACAATGGCGATCCACTGAGTGGCAGAACGAAACAAGTGCCGAAAAACCGGCCTGCGATCTGGAATCCTCCAAATGACTGGGAATCCAGCGCCATTGATGCGATCAACTATCAGCGGTTCGATGGCCTGAAGGACTGGGATCTGGCCACTGCACTGTACCGATGGGAAAGTTACAACGGGTGGGGATACCATCCTCGAGGCATCCCTTCACCCTATTTGTGGAGCTTTTCCAATCACTACACCAAAGGTAAATATGTGAGCGACGGCAAGTTCGATCCAGAGGCAGTGTCCAAACAATGCGGGGCGGCGGTCATGTTGCGAGCTTTGCAAGACGCGGGCGTCGAGACGATTTAGCGGCGAGTCTGCCTTGAGAAGTTAGCGACCTTACCCACAAAAACGCCGCTCAATGAGCGGCGTTTTTGTGGGTGGATGAAAAAGGTTTATTGCCGCAAATCAAACCGATCCAGATCCATCACCTTCGCCCAAGCCGCAACGAAGTCCGTGACGAACTGCTCTTTCGCATCGGAACTGGCATACACCTCCGCCAACGCCCGCAGTATCGCGTTGGAACCGAACACCAGATCGACCCGGGTCGCCGTCCATTTCACGCTGCCGGTTTTACGGTCGCGGCCTTCGAACTCGGTTTTCGACGTCGGTTTCCATTCCACGCCCATGTCCAGCAGGTTGCGGAAGAAGTCGTTTGTGAGGGAGCCGGGTTTGTCGGTGAACACCCCGTGTTTCGTCTTGCCGACGTTGGTGTCCAGCACGCGCAGACCGCCGATCAGCACGGTCATTTCCGGGGCGGAAAGGGTCAGCAGTTGTGCCTTGTCGATCAGCAACGCTTCGGCCGGCACGCGGTAGGTGTTGGCGGCGTAGTTGCGGAAGCCGTCGGTATGCGGCTCGAGGAAGCCGAATGACTCGACATCGGTTTGCTCCTGAGTTGCATCGGTGCGCCCCGGATTGAACGGCACGGTCACGGTATGCCCGGCGTTTTGCGCCGCTTGCTCGACACCGGCGTTACCGGCCAGCACGATCAGGTCCGCCAGCGAGACTTGCTTGCCTGTCGCTCCAGTGTTGAACTCGTTTTGAATGCCCTCGAGGACTTTCAGCACCTTGTCCAGTTGCTCCGGCTGGTTGGCCTGCCAGAATTTCTGCGGTGCCAGACGCAGACGCCCGCCATTGGCGCCGCCGCGTTTGTCCGAGCCCCGGAAGGTCGATGCGGCCGCCCAGGCAGTGGAAACCAGTTCCGAAACGGACAGCCCCGACGCCAGTACTTTGCCTTTCAGCGCCCTGATATCGCTGTCATCCACCAGTGGATGTTTGGCTTCGGGAATCGGGTCTTGCCACAGCAGTTCTTCCTGGGGCAATTCCGGGCCGAGATAACGCGAGAGCGGGCCCATGTCACGGTGGATCAGTTTGTACCAGGCGCGGGCGAAGGCGTCGGCCAGTTGATCGGGATTGGCCAGGAAGCGCCGCGAAATTTTCTCGTAGGCCGGGTCGAAACGCAGGGCCAGGTCAGAGGTGAGCATGGTCGGGTCGATGCGTTTGTTCGGGTCGTGGGCGTGGGGAATGGTGCCGGCCCCGGCGCCGTTTTTCGGTTTCCACTGATGGGCGCCGGCGGGGCTCTTGGTCAGTTCCCACTCGAAGCCGAACAGGTTTTCCAGGTAGTTGTTACTCCACTTGGTCGGGGTGGTGGTCCAGGTCACTTCCAGGCCGCTGGTGATGGTGTCGGCGCCCTTGCCGGTGCCGAACGTACTTTTCCAGCCCAGGCCTTGTTCTTCAAGGCCGGCTGCTTCCGGTTCCGGGCCGACGTTATCGGCCGGGCCGGCGCCGTGGGTCTTGCCGAAGGCGTGGCCACCGGCGATCAGGGCGACGGTTTCCTCGTCGTTCATGGCCATGCGGCCGAAGGTTTCGCGGATGTCCTTGGCCGAGGCCACCGGGTCGGGATTGCCTTCCGGACCTTCCGGGTTCACGTAGATCAGGCCCATCTGCACGGCGGCGAGCGGATTCTCGAGATTGCGTTCGCCCTGGTTGGTGCGGCTTTCCTCATTACCGTGTTCGGCGGGTTCGGCCACCAGCGTGCCTTCGCCCGGCGGCTGCATGGATTCCGGGTCCTTGCCGTAGCGGTTGTCGCCGCCCAGCCATTTGTTTTCCGAACCCCAGTACACATCTTCATCGGGTTCCCAGACGTCTGCGCGGCCACCGGAGAAACCGAAGGTCTTGAAGCCCATCGACTCCAGCGCGACGTTACCGGTGAGCACGATCAGGTCAGCCCAGGAAATGTTGCGGCCGTATTTCTGTTTGATCGGCCACAGCAGGCGGCGGGCCTTGTCGAGGCTGACGTTGTCCGGCCAGCTGTTGAGCGGAGCGAAGCGTTGCTGGCCGGAGCCTGCGCCACCACGGCCGTCAGCGGTGCGATAGGTGCCGGCGCTGTGCCAGGCCATGCGGATGAAGAGCGGGCCGTAGTGGCCGAAGTCCGCTGGCCACCACTCCTGGGAGTCGGTCATCAGCGCCGTCAGATCGCGTTTGAGGGCCTGGAAATCGAGGCTTTTGAAAGCCTTGGCGTAGTCGAAGTCCTTGCCCAGCGGATCGGATGCGGGCGAGTGCTGACTCAGGATTTTCAGGTTCAGTTGATTCGGCCACCAATCGCGGTTCGTCGTGCCACCGCCGGCGGCGTGATTGAACGGGCATTTCGATTCATTTGCCATGTTCGGGTCCTTATCAGGTCTTCTGCGGCCGGCTCGTGCCGACTTCGGACTAGTAAGGCTAGACCCGACTTGGCAAGTCAGCTAATAGGCCGACTATTGGTGCCTGATAGGCGCAGTCTCTTATGCGAAGTGCGGGGAACCTGCAGGGGCAGGGCGCTGAAATTCCCGTGCTTGAGCGCTGGTTTGCATTTGTCTGGGCGAAACGGGATGGTCATTGGAAATGTTATTGTATAACATAAAAATGATTTCATCTGATTGCCGCCGGTAATACACCCTCTGTAGCGCCGGCATCGATCCTCTCTTTTCTGCCTGACGGATTTCTGAAATGCCTTCCCGTTTCCACACCTTCCAACCCCGCCTGACGCTCATGGCCTCGGCGCTGCTGATCGCTTCGCCCGCATTCGCCGCCGACCCGCTGGAACTGCAACCGCAAGTCATCACCGGCAATCCGCTGGGCAGTCAGACGCTGGCCTCGCCCTCGACCGTGTTGAGCGGCGACAGCCTGACGCTGCAGCAAAAGGGCAGCCTCGGCGAAACCCTGAACAAGCAGCCGGGTGTGTCGTCGTCCTACTTTGGCCCGGGTGCGAGTCGCCCGATCATTCGCGGGCAGGACGGTGATCGCATTCGCATCCTGCGCAACGGCGTCGGCGCGCTGGACGCCTCGTCGCTGTCCTACGATCACGCGGTGCCGCTGGATCCGGTCAACGTTGAGCGCATCGAAATCGTCCGTGGCCCGGCGGCCTTGCTGTACGGCGGCAGCGCCATCGGCGGGGTGGTCAACACCTTCGACAACCGCATCCCGACCGAAGCCATCGAAGGCATTCACGGTGCCGGCGAGTTGCGCTACGGCGGCGCCGACACCACCCGCAGCAGCGCCGGCAAGCTCGAAGCCGGTAACGGTCAGTTCGCCTTGCACCTGGACGCCAGCGCCCGCGAATTCAATGACCTTAAAATCCCCGGCTACGCCAAGACCGGTCGTGAGCGGGCGAACGACGATGGCGATTCGAAGAAACATCGGCTGGCCAACAGCGACGGTCGTCAGGACGGCGGTGCGGTGGGCGGGTCGTACACCTGGGATGACGGTTACGCGGGGCTGTCGTACAGCAATTACGATTTCAACTACGGCTCGCCGGCCGAAGACGACGTGCGCATTCGCATGGAGCAGGAGCACTACGCGTTCGCCTCGGAAATCCGCAACCTCGACGGCCCGTTCAGCTCGGTGAAACTCGACGCTGGCTACACCGATTACCAGCACCGGGAAATCGAGGGTGGCGAGGTTGGTACTACGTTCAAGAACAAGGGCTACGAGGCGCGGGTCGAGGCCCGGCATCAGCCGCTGGGGCCGTTCAACGGCGTGATTGGCGCGCAAGTCAGCCGCAACGAGTTCTCAGCGCTGGGCGAAGAAGCGTTCGTGCCTCACACCGATACCGACGCCGGTGCACTGTTCATTCTCGAAGAGCTGCAAGCCACGGATCGCCTACTGTTCACCCTCGGCGGACGCCTTGAACACACCACGGTCGACCCGGACGCCAAAGGCAACGAGCGTTTCGCCAATGCCGATCGCTCCAGCAGCTTCACCGCCGGCAGCCTGTCATCCGGCGCGGTGTACACGCTGACGCCGGTCTGGTCGGTCGCCGCCACGCTGGGCTACACCGAACGCGCGCCGACGTTCTATGAGCTTTACGCCAACGGCGCCCACGTCGCCACCGGCACCTATGAAGTCGGGGACGCGGGGCTGTCGAAAGAGAAAGCCGTCTCCAGCGACCTGGCCCTGCGTTTCGACAACGGTACGCACAAGGGCAGCGTCGGCGTGTTCTATAGCCATTTCTCCAACTACATCGGCCTGCTCGGGACAGGGCGCACGCTGAATGACGAAGGGGAGGAGGACGCTGACGGCATCCCCGAATACACCTACTCCGGCGTGCGGGCGCGCTTTAGCGGCATCGAAGCGCAGGATCGCTGGACCCTCGGCGAGAACGCCTACGGCAAGTTTGCGCTGGAGCTGTCGGGCGACTACACCCGCGCCAAGAACCTCGACAACGGCCAGGACCTGCCACGCATCGCACCGCTGCGGTTGAACACCGGGCTGTTGTGGGAGCTGGATCGCTGGCAGGCGCGCATCGATGTGGAACACGCCAGTTCCCAGCACCGGGTGCCGGACAATGAAAGCAGCACCGACGGCTACACCACGCTGGGGGCGAATGTGGGTTATCACTTTGATGTTGGCCAGAGCAAATGGCTGGCCTTCGTCAATGCCGAGAACCTGACCAACCAGACCGTACGTTATGCCAGCTCGATCCTGCGGGATATTGCGCCGGCAGAAGGGCGCAGCATTCAGGTCGGTCTGCGCACCACGTTCTGATCGTTCACACCGGATAGGGCGCCAGCGTCGTTGCGACGCTGGCGTCGACCTCAACTCGATTGAGCGGTGTCTTCTTCCGGGATCTCGTCCAGCAGATCCTGTTGCCCCGGCAGTTCGGTGATCACGCTGAAATCACTGACTTCCACGGCGCCCAGGCCATAACCCAGCAAGTGAAACGAGAACGCCTTGCGCGGTTGCGGGTTGTCGAAACTGAAATCCATTTCCAGCGGCTGATCCGCCGTGGCGACCATCTCGGTCGGCAGGCCCAGTTGCACGTCCTGTTCGAACTCCTTGGCCTTGAGCTGAATGTACGCCGCCTGCTGCGGATCGACCGAGCGCACGGTCAGGCGCACGCGGGTGTGGGAGCCTTTAGGCATCTCCAGATATTGCGCGCCGATCAGGTTGTCGGCCCAGTCGTCCTTGATCTGCGCTTGCAGCGGGATGACGTTGGCGCTGCCGAACTGATAGCGCTGGTTCAGCGGGGTACGCAGCAGCGACAGATCCAGGGCCGAGGCGCGGGCGGCGATGTCCCGGGCATTCTGGCCGCTGGCGTTGCCCTTGAATGTGGCGCTTTCGGCGATGAAACCTTCGCTGGCGTAATTGCGGCAACGGCGCGGCATGTCGCATTCGGTCAGGAGGCCGCGACCGTCGTGATAGCGCAGCTTGCCGTTGGTGAACGACATGATTTCGCGGCCTGAATCGTAATCGCGAAACAGCGAGCGACCGCTGAGGGCGGAAGGCACCGGAAAATCGAAGTAATCCAGAATCGACGCGCTCAGATCGACGTGACCGTAGACCCCGGCGTTCAGGCGCGGCAACTGCGCCTGTTCTGGCGCGAGGGTCAGGTTGAAACCCCAGGACGACGCGAGGCGGACGCCGTCGATGCCGTGGGATTCGTCCGAGGTGATGACCACCAGCGTGTCTTTCAGCACGCCCTGGCGTTCGAGGCCGCTGAGAAACTGCTCCAGCGCATCGTCCAGATAACCGACGGCGGCCTGCTTCGGCGTGTCGTAGCGTTGCAGGTAGTCCTCGGGCGCGGAGTAGGGCTGGTGAGTGCCGACTGTGAGCAGCGTGAGCATCCACGGCTGCTTCTGCTTTTTCAGGTCGCCGACGTATTTCAGCGCGCCTTCGAAGAACGCCTTGTCATCCTTGCCCCACGGGAATTCCAGGTAGTTGGCGTTGGTGAACCACTCCAGGCCATGGGTCGCATCGAAACCGATGTGCGGCATGATCTTGTCTTTGGCCATGAACCGCAGCCCTGCGCCTTGCAGGTAGTGCGTGGCGAAACCGTGCTGACGCAACTGGGCCGGCAGACAGGCCTGATTGCGCTCGTGCTGGGTCAGCATTTCCACGCCTTTGGGCGTGCCGTTGTCGAGTTTGTCGTAATCGCCGCAGAGCATGGCGTACAGACCGCGAATGGTCTGGTGGGTGTGCAGCACGTAATCCGGGGTGTTCATGCCGCGCTCGGCCCAGCGGCTGAGGTTGGGCATCAGGTCTTCCTGATAATGGCTGCCGATGGCCTGGCGATTGGCGCCGATGTAGGCGCCGGGAATGCCTTCGAGGGCGACGATCAGCACATTGCGCGCCTGGCCCTTGGTCGCCAGCAACGGGTGACCGTTCAGATCGACATCGGTGAGCCCGGCCATCGGTGGGGGAGCGACTTTTGTATCGCCTTCCAGCCATTCTTCGGCCTGCATCTGCACGTCGGCAACCTGCGCGGCCAGCAACTGGTGCGGCAGGTTGTACAGGCGCCACGGATCGGCATCGCTCGGGTTCAGGTGTTGCGCGCCCCAGTATGCGGAGAACAGCAGCACCGGCGTCGCCCAGGCTGCGCGGGGCAGAGCGGGGGTGGTTGTCGCGCGTCGAGCCCAATGACTCAACAACCACAAGGCCAAAGCCACCAGCAGCGCAACCGCCACGCCGGGATGGGCGAAGCCGCCGCCGGTGGAGTTTTCCACGAACTGCGGGTCGATCAGGTAATGCAGGTCCGCCACGGTCGGCAGGCGACCGACCGCGCTGACCAGCTCGGCGGTTGCTACGGCCAGCAGTCCCCAGAACAGCAGTACCGGCAGCGCCAGCCACCAGGGGCGACGATGCAACAGCACCACCAGCAGACTGCCGATGGCCAGATCCGACAGGTAACCGAACAGGCTCGACCAGCCAAGTGCCGCGCGAAGGCACACCGGCACGATCAGTACCAGGAAAACCAGAGAAAGAAGACGGGCATCCAGGCGCCGCAGCCGTTGAAAAAGAGCGCTCACAAAAAGACCTTCCAGCCATCAAATCGTCATAAAAGTGTGGGCGATGATACCAAGGGTGGGCTGTCTGATCGCCTTTTTAAACGGATGGCTGATCCGGTCACGGAAGTCGCCGTGAGCGGCCCGAACGAGCAGGGGCCTTGATCGGCGACCGTCCTGGCGGTTTTCCGGCCTGAACGCGGCGGCGGTTTTATTGTTTCAGGCTGTTTAACCGGCCTTTGATCCGTTCGTGCTGCATTTGCGAACCAGTGCGATTTACAATGCGCGACCTCTGATGGAGATCAAGCTCCGTGGATGTCCTCACGCAACTCTCTGCGCAGCTCAGCCGCTGGGTGATCGATCCGGTCACCGAGCAGTTCCTTGGCCTGTTCGATTTGAACGGCCGCCTTGGCGTGGTGTTCTTGCTCACGTCCTACGGCGTGGCGTACGGCCTTTATCGCCACCGAAAATCCCGGCATCTGACGCAGGCCCGATCCTTTTGGCAATTTGTCGGCGGCGGTCGCGTTCACGGGCATCGTTCGGCCTGGCTGGATTACCGTTATTACTTCATCAAGGCGATTCTTCGGGTGACGCTGGTGTTGCCCGTGGTCGGCCTCGTCGATCCGCACATTCTGCGTTCAGGCGACTACGCGCAGTTTTTCACTCAGCTCTGGGGCGCGCGCGAACAGGTGCCAGATCATCCGTTGATCGCGTTGTTCTACGGACTGGGCGTGTTCCTATTCAGGGATTTTCTGCATTACTGGATTCACCGCGCCTTCCACTCCCGCTATCTATGGGAATTTCACAAGGTTCACCATTCGGCGCCGGTGCTGGTGCCGGCCACCGCCAGCCGGATTCATATTGTCGAATCGATCGTTGAACGAATCGTCATCACCGCCGGCCTCGGCGCGTTTGCCGGTGTGGTCTGGTACGCCTGCGGCGGCGAGGTCAGCCGCTATACGTTGTTTGGCGTAACGTGGCTGGTGCTGATCATCAACAGCCTGGGCTCCAATCTGCGCCACAGCCATGTCTGGCTGTCGTTCGGGCCGGCGGTCGAACATGTGCTCAACAGCCCGGCCCAGCACCAGATCCACCACAGCGACGCCCCGCGACATTTCAACAAGAACTTCGCGATCAACCTGTCGCTGTGGGACTGGCTGTTCGGCACGCTGTACGTCACCACCTCGAAGCCCGAAGTCCTGCGCTTCGGCACGGGCGAGCAGGACCGCACGCGTTATCTGACGCTGTACAGCCTGATCGTCACACCATTCGTGGACACCGCCAAGCGCTTGTCGTCGAACGCCGGCGGGCTCAGAACCTGGTTCAACCAGCGTACGCCATGAGGGCTTCGCCGAAGGCCTGCGGGGTCGGGCTCTGCGGCCAGCTCGGCAGCCCCTCGGGCAATTTCAGCCAGGGTTGTTTGTGACTGACCCAGATGTGCGCCATCGGTTGCAGTGAGCGACTTTCATCGAGCGTGCCGGCGCGCAGCACTTTCATCCCCGGCGCGGCTGTCGTGGTGTTGCACAGACGCGTGTGGCAGACGCTGCACACCTGATGTTCGGAGCGCTGCCCATTGAGATCGTAGGCATAAGTGGTCAGCGGTCCGCTCAGCGTCAGGGCGTCGGCGGGCAGCAGCGCATGCAGGGCAAAGGCGCTGCCGCTCCAGGTCTGGCAATCCGTGCAATGGCAGGCGTAGATCGCCGGCGGCACGTCGGTGTTCAACTGATAGCGGACGGCACTGCAGCGACATTGGCCGGTGAGTGTCATGGGCAAGGCTCCTTCAACTGCGGGTTCGATGCCGGGCGCAAGGCCCGTGCGGTATGCTCGCGCAGCATGCCGCAGACCCCGGTGAATGAACATCGGCCAAAACTGCCCAACCGCTCACAGGAAATGTATGAACGCTCCACAACTTCAATGGGAAACCCAGCGCGCCTTTCTCGCGGTACTGCGCACCGGCAGTCTGTCCGGCGCCGCGCGCTTGCTGGGCATCGCCCAGGCCACGGCGCGACGGCGGATCGAGGCGCTGGAGCAGAGCGTCGGTGTCAGTCTGTTCATTCGCTCGCCGTCGGGACTGTTGCCGACCGAGACCGCCAGGGAGTTGATCGGCCACGTCGAAGCCATGGCCCTGGCCGCCAACGCCTTCAACCGCGCCGCTTCCGCCGACGTGGCGCAAACCGGCGGCACCGTGCGCCTGACGGCCGGCAAACTGTTGGGCGTCGAGATCCTGCCGCCGATGTTGCGCCGCCTGCGTCAGCAGCACCCGCAATTGGCGCTGGAACTGAACGTGTCGAATCGTCTGCAAACCCTCTCACGGCAAGAGGCCGACGTCGCCGTGCGCATCCGCCGCCCGACCGAAGCGTCGGTGGTGGCGCGCAAGGTCGGCGACCTGCACGTCGGCCTGTACGCCACGCCGGAATTGCTGGCGGAGCAGGGCGTGCCTGAAACGCCTGAGGACTTGCGCCGTTTTTCGCTGATCGGCCCGGATCGCAATGCGGGCGAGATCGAATTCCTGCGCGAGCGCGGCTTCGATTGTTCAGCCGAGCACACGGCCATCCGCACCGATGATCATCTGGCGCAATGGGCGGCGTTGCGTGCCGGGCTGGGGATTGGCGTGAGTTCCCGGCAACTGGCCGAGCGCCATGGTCTGATACGAGTTCTGCCCGCAGACGTGGATTTTACGATGGATGTGTGGATCGCCATGCATCAGGACATGCGCCGGGTGCAGCGGGTTTCAGCGGTGTTCGATGGCTTGGGGTCGGAATTGCACGCGTTTCTGGAAGGCTGACGTTCAGGTGATATCAATATGCGATAACGGTATTTAAATTTCGTTTTTTATAGCGATAGAGTCCGGCCTCACAGATTTCCCGGTAAATCACTGCGAGGTTGTCATGGCCCTACCGTTCAAACGTTCTGCACTGACGCTGCTGGCGGCTTCGCTGGCTGGTGCGCTGCTCGGAAACACTGCTCAAGCCGAAGGCAAGATCAGCATCGCCCAGCAATTCGGCATCGGTTATCTGATTCTGGATGTGGTGCGCGATCAGCAATTGATCGAGAAACACGGCAAGGCCCAGGGCCTGGACATCAAGGTCGACTGGAACAGTATTTCCGGCGCTACCGCCATGAACGAAGCGCTGCTCACCGGATCCCTGGACGTGGTCTCGGCCGGCGTGCCGCCGATGCTCACCGTGTGGGATCGCACCAAGGGCAAGCAGAACGTCAAGGCCATCGCTTCGCTGGGCTCGATGCCTAACTACCTGCTGACCAATAACCCGAACGTGAAAACCCTCAAGGACTTCAGCGACAAGGATCGCATCGCCGTACCGGCAGCGGGTGTGGGCTTCCAGTCCCGCACGCTGCAGATCGAAACGGCCAAGGAATTCGGCAATGACCAATACAAGAAATTCGACGACATCTCCGTCAGCCTGCCGCACCCGGATGCCACGGCCGCATTGATCGCCGGCGGCTCGGAAATCAACGCGCATTTCTCCAGCCCACCGTTCCAGTACCAGGCGTTGCAGAATCCCAACGTGCATAAAGTGCTGAGTTCCTACGACGTGCTCGGCGGCCAGGCCACGTTCAACGTGCTCTACACCACGGAAAAATTCCACGACGAAAACCCGAAAACCTACAAGGCGTTCTACGACGCCCTGGCCGAGGCCGAGAAGATCATCAAGGCCGACAAACCTGCGGCGGCCCAGGCCTATATCCGTGTCGAGCAGTCGAAACTGCCGTTGGCGCTGGTGGAGAAAATCGTCACCGACCCGGAAATCGATTTCACCGTGGTGCCGCAACGCACCTTTATCTATGCAGAGAAATTGCAGGAGCTGGGTGTGCTGAAGAACAAGGCGGACAGCTGGAAGGATTATTTCTTTGAAGAGGCGCATGGCGGGGCGGGGAGCTGAACACTCGTCCTTTCTGAACGGCCCGCCCGGCAGCCTGTGCTGACGGGCGGAGTTTTCGAATCAACTCACTGTGTCATCGAAGATACTCTCAATCGGCATCTCGAACGCCCGGGCAACCTGGAATGCCAGAGGCAGGCTCGGGTCGTAGCGTTCGTTTTCAATCGCATTGATGGTCTGGCGCGAAACGTTCAAGCGTTCGGCCAGATCCACCTGCGACCACTTGCGCTCGGCGCGCAGTTCCTTGAGCCGGTTCTTCATTGGTAGCGGCGCCGCGCGATGCGCAGGCCGACCATCCACATCGCGCCCATCACCGGCCAGACCCAGAACCACGGGATATGGGGGGCGCCGACGTTCTCCAGAAAACCGTAGCTGAAGGTCAGCAAGGCCGAGGCAGCGAAGGCGAAGCCGAGGGCTTCGAACTGGATGCGCAGATACATTTCGTCCAGACGCCTCATGTCGCGTACCACGCTCCAGCACACCAGTGCGGCCGGAATCATCGGCGTCAGAACAATGAGCGTGCGCAGGTAAATGTTGGCGTCCTCCAACGACTGCAGCGCAACCGTCGAGGCAATCAGCACGACGGCATACAGCACCAGCGCGCCGCCCATTTCGAGATGGAATCGATTCATGCTTCACTTCCTGTGTAAAAGACCCTTTACATAGTTACTGAAGCCACTAGTTATGTAAAGCACGCTTTCCATCAGGACTCGATCAACCCTCGGCATTCATCGACCGGATCAGGTTGTTGCGCAACTTGACGATCGATTTCTGCATCTGCGTGAACTCTTCCGTGGTCAGCCCCGTCGCCTCGAACAGGCTCGTGCCCGAAGACACGTTGCGCAGGTCACGGCCACTCTGGGTCAGGCTGATCCGCACCTGGCGTTCATCTGCCGGGTCACGCTGGCGTTGCACATAACCCATGGCCTGAAGTTTTTTCAGGATTGGCGTGAGGGTGTTCGATTCCAGGAACAGCTTCTCGCCCAGGCCGCCGACGGTCTGGTTGTCCTGCTCCCACAGGGAGACGATGGTGATGTACTGGGTGTATGTCAGACCGAGTCGTTCGAGGATCGGTTTGTAGGCCTTGCCGAACGCCAGGTTGGTGGAGTAGACGGCAAAGCACAGGAAATCGCTGAGTTTGAGATCGGTTGGTGCGGTATTGGCGGTGGAATTCATGTTCATCCTCGTGGGTCGGGTGACCGGTGAAACGTATGGGGCGAACTATACGTCGGATGCGATTCTATCGGGAGTGTTGATCATGTTGCCTGAAGTAACCGGTTCGCCATTCTCAGCGCGAACCGGTTAGTTATTCCTTATGCGCCTAAATCGCATGCGATGAGTTTTGTACCAAAAAATTACTCGGTGATGACGTTCAGTGCCACCTCGATGTTGCCGCGAGTCGCCTTGGAGTACGGGCAGATCTGGTCAGCGGTGTGGGCCAGGTTTTTCGCGATGTCCTCAGCGATGCCCGGGACGCGCAGGGTCAGGCGAGCCTGAAGGAAATAGGCGGGGCCGGTCTGGCCCAGATCCACTTCGATGTCTACCGACATGTCGGCCGGCAGCACCACGCCCAGGTCATTGGCCACCAGGCCGACGGCGGCGGTGTAGCAGGACGACCAGGCACCGGCGAACAGTTGCTCGGCGGTCGGGTGGGGCAGGACGTTGGCAAACACGTGCGCCAGTTTGGCACTGCCGGGCGTCGAGAGCTGAATGTCCAGATTGCCGTTGTGACCACGGGAGGTGAGACCGGCGCTGCTGGCGGTGGTGTGGGTTTTGCCGGTGGCCAGGACTTTTTCGATTTTGCTCATGGGGGAATCCTCAAGGTGTTGTGATTGGTTGTGATCGTATACGGTTAGATCGTATGCGATGTAATAATAATCCTCTCGCCCTCTGGTTCTGTCAACCCGCTTGGCGGTGCCAATACGACCGGCGGTTATCCGCAAGTCCGCCGGCCGGGTGAGCGGCAAACCCGCGTCTATAGTGAGAGGGCTGTGTGAAACGGGTGGCGCACCTCAAGGCTGCGACGGGAGGCGCCGAGTGAACAATCTGCTGTTTTTCATTCAGGAGATCGCCATGAGTCAGATCGAAAAAGTCCTCTACACCGCGAAAACCCACACCACCGGCGGACGTGACGGCGCATCGCGCAGTTCCGACGGGATCCTCGATGTAAAACTGTCGTCGCCCGGTTCCAGTGGCGGCGGGACCAATCCGGAACAATTGTTCGCCGCAGGCTGGTCGGCGTGTTTCATCGGCGCGATGAAAGCGGTGGCGGGGCAGCAGAAAATCAGCCTGCCAGCGGATCTGGCGGTGGATGCCGAAGTGGACCTGGGTACCAACTCGGGAGGGTATCTCCTGCAGGCGCGACTGAATGTGAGCCTGCCGGGTATGGAGCGCGGCGCGGCGCAGCAGCTGGTGGATGCGGCGCATCAGGTGTGCCCGTACTCCAAGGCCACGCGCAACAATATCGAGGTCGAATTGAAACTGGTCTGATATCCAGATGCAAAAGGGGCGGCATGATCATCGATCATGCCGCCCCTTTTGTTTTTTGAAACCGTGGATCTGTCAGTCAGCGATCAATGCATCTTGCTGTGATCGTGGCCTTCCATGGTCAGCGCCTTGACCGGCGCTTTCACTTCCACGGTTTCCTTTTCGCCCTTGGCATTTTCGATAGTCAGGGTCAGCGGCACGCTGTCGCCTTCTTTCAGTTGAGCGGTCAGGCCCATCAGCATCACGTGGTAGCCATTCGGGTCGAAGTTGACGGCTTTGCCCGCTGGCAGGTCGACCGATTTCACCGGGCCCATGCTCATCACGTCGTTCTTCATGGTCATTTCATGAATCTGCACGTCCTTGGCCGCAGGCGAGGCAACGCTGAGCAGCTTGCTGTCGCTGTCGGCGGTGACGGTCATGAACGCGCCGCTGGCCGACTGGTTCGGCACGGTCGCGCGCACCCAGGCGTCGTCGACCCTGGTCTGCGCCGATACCTGGAAAGCCAGGCCCAGCAGGGACAGGCCCAGTGCGGCACGTTTGATGTTGTTCAGAAAAGGGTTCATCAGCAGACCTCCATGACGGTAAGCAAATCTTCCGTGCACTCTTGTGCAGAAAGCGATTGAGACAGGCCCACGCGCAACGTGCCCCGGGTGTCGTAGACATAGCTGGTGGCGGTGTGGGAGAGGGTATAGGTGTCGCCGGCCGGGACCTTTTCGTAGAACACGTCGAATTCCTTGGCGGTGGCCTTGGTTTCTTCGAGGGTGCCGTACAGCGCGACGAAGCTTGGATCGAAAGTCTTGACGTAGGCGTCGAGGATTTCCGGGGTGTCGCGTTCCGGGTCGAGGGTGATGAATACCACTTGCAGGATGTCACCGTCCTTGCCCATCAGCTTCTTGATTTTTGCGGCGCGGGCCAGCGTCGTGGGGCAGATCGCCGGGCACTGGGTGAAGCCGAAGAAGATCATCGGCATCAGGCCGCGAAAGCTCGACAGCGACACGGTGTTGCCTTCGGTGTCCTTGAGCTTGAAGGTGCGTCCGAGGATCTTGTCGCTCAGATCCTTGCCGTACTTGTACGACAGTTCGCCGCGGGTGTCGCAGCCGGCGAGCAGGCCGAGACCGAGTACGCCCATTCCCGCAAGCACCTTGCGGCGAGTCAACAAAGCCGTCATTTCATACCGCCCTTTGGAGCCCGCCAGTCGGCAGGACAGGCGGGCGGGTTAACCGTAAAAGCGGCGCATGATACCAAAATGATCCGCTGCGCCGGTTTTCGATCGCCGGGCAATGTGGGATCTGGCGACAAAAGGTGTAAGAAAAAATGACGCAGGGTAAGGAGTGCGATCTCACTGGTTGTATCAAGGGACGATTTTCATATCGTCAGCGATTACAACTCCGCTGGGCGATGATCGGAACAGGCAGTTGACGACAGCGCCCAGGTTGTTCATCAAAAACCATATGGGAAGTGTGCATTCCATCATCGGAGTACTCAGGAAATTCGTCATGTGCAGATCTACCGAACTGTTAGCTCCCGTAAAGATAAGTCTCTCTATGTTTGAGTCGGCCGGGGCTTGAATCTTCGCTCCGGGCGGGCTAATCCGTGCCACTGAGAGAGTCTTTGTCACAGCATCGAAACCTTCGATGTTGTAGGGCAGGAATTTCGTGATTTTATCCGCCATCGAATGTGCTCCCTTCGTTGATCTCGGCAAATTCCGAGTAAAGGGAGCATATGATTCCACCTATTTACCTTCTACTGTCATTTCTGACAGTTGCTCAGACTGATAGGAAATGGTGGGCAACTCCATTTATTGGCTTCGAATATATAGCGTTACTGATGATTTGATCCCTCACCAGCACTCCAGCCACCACCCAGCGCGGTGTACAGGTTCACTTGCGCCACCAGTTGCGCCAACCGGTCGGTAATCAGTCCTTGCTGGGAACTGAACAGCGAACGCTGGGCATCGAGGAACGTCAGGCTGCTGTCGACGCCGCTTCGATATCGGTGCTGCGCCATGTCGTAGTAGTCCTGGGTCGCCTGCACCAGATCGCGTTGGGCCTGGAGTTGTTGTTCGTAGGTCTGGCGCGCCGCGAGGCCGTCGGACACTTCCTGGAATGCCGTCTGAATGGTCTTTTCGTACTCGGCGACGGTGATGTCTTTTTGCAGCTTCGCGTAATCAAGGCTCGCACGCAGACTGCCGGCGTTGAAGATCGGCAGGTTGATCTGCGGCTGGAACGTCCAGGCCCCGGAGCCGCCCTTGAACAGCCCGGAAAGGTCGCGGCTGGACGTCCCGGCATTGGCGGTCAGGCTGACACTCGGGAAAAACGCCGCCCGCGCCGCGCCGATGTTGGCATTGGCGGCGCGCAGCTTGTATTCGGCCTGGAGAATGTCCGGCCGGCGTTGCAACAAATCCGACGGCAACCCGGCCGGCACGGTTGCCACCAGATCACTGTCCAGCGGACGCGCTGGCAGGTGCTCGGGCACCGGCGCGCCCACCAGCAGCGTCAGGCTGTTCAAGTCCTGGGCAACCTGACGCTGATAACGGGCCAGGCTCGCGCGGGTGCTGTCGACACTGGTCTGCGCCTGAATCTGGTCCAGCGCCGAAGACTTGCCGGCCTCGCGGTTGCGGGTGGTCAGGTGCAGGCTTCGTTCGTCGGCGGCCAGCGTCTCCCGGGCCAGCGCCAGCAACTCCTGATCGGCGCGCCACGTCAGGTAGGCGTTGGCGACGTTGGCCACCAGACTCAATTGCGCACTGCGCCGGGCCTCTTCGGTGGACAGCCAGGTCAGCAGCGCCTGCTCGCTGAGGCTGCGCACCCGGCCGAAGAAGTCCAGTTCATAGGCGCTGATGCCCAGGTTCACCGAATAGGTCGAGGTGATCGCCGCCTTGGTGCGGGTCACGCTGGACGGCACCCGCTGACGCAATTCGTTGGCGTTGGCCGACACCGCCGGCAGCAGATCGGCACGCTGGATGCGGTACTGCGCCTGAAACGCCTCGACGTTCAGCGCGGCCACCCGCAGATCACGGTTGTTGACCAGTGCGCTTTCGATCAATTGCTGCAACGCCGGGTCATTGAACAGCGCGCGCCAGTCCTCGACCCGGGGTGTGACCGGGGATTGCGCGGCATACGCCGGACCTTGGGGATACTGCGCCGCGCTCGGCGATGCCGGTCGCTGATAATCGGGAATCAACGAACAACCGCCCAGCAGCAGCGCGGCGGACAGCAGGGAAATCGGCAACCTGGACATCAAACAGCCTCGTTCACGAATGAGAGCGGACGCCGGGCGCCCGTGATGAGAAAAACGCCGGATCAGGCCCCGGCCATCCATTTCGCCAGACCATGACGGCCGCTGACCCCAAGCTTGGCGGCTGCGCGCTTGAGGTAGGTCTCGATCGAGCTGTTCTTGACCCGCAGCTTTTCTGCCATTTGCGGCACGGTGCCGCCGGTCAGCAGGCCCAGGCAGACCTCTTTTTCGCGCACCGACAAGGTGATGTCGCCCAACGCCAGGCGTTCGTCGAACACCTGTTGCAACGGTGTTTGTGGTTGATCGGCTTGTGGCGCGCGGGGTTGGCGGGCGATGGCTTGTCGACTGATGTGCGCGTGGCGCTCGATCAGGGGCAGCAGGGTGTCGGACAGGCGCTTGAGGAACGACAGCTCCGGCAGGGAAAACACCCGATGCGTGTGGGGACGGTAGAACGAGATGACGCAACGGCGGTTGGACGTGCGGGACACCAGATTGCATTGGTGGACGCTGTGGTGCGGGTGTCGATGCTGGAGCGAGGCTTTCAGTTGAATCAGTAGCGAGTCGTTCATCTCGATCATCTGTTGCAGCAGCGGGTGGTCGTCCGGGTGCTGCAACGGCTCCGGGGGCGGGAAGGTGTCCGGCAAACCGGCACTGCCCAACGCCTTGATCTCGACCACGCTGGCTTCCCGCTCATCCAGGGTCCACTCACTGAGATGGACGCGATTGACCGGCACGAGGTTGTCGACCAACTGGAACATGTTCGTGGCAAAACGCTCGTTGCCGGTGCTGGCGATCAGTTCACCCAGTTGCCAGTAGAAGTGCGGATTTTCCATGTTGCGAAGACTGCCGGTCAGATTCATATCCTTGTCATCCTTGATTTAGAGCCATTGCCGAATCGTCTGCCGTGCATGCACCCGTGAAACGCCCACCCAGTCTTTTCTCCTTGAAATCGATCTGGAGCGGGATTTAAGCCTATGCATTTGTCCTACGTCTGTAGGGGAAAACAGGGACACAAAGTGCCACCATTTCCGAAAAAATGGCGTCACGTTTCTGTCAGATCAATGTGCAAGCTCTCGTAGTCCATGACTGTACGGTCTAGTGCGAACCCCGAAATCCGGGGCTCGGACCGACGCGCCCTACAATTGCGAGGCGCTAGTCGGTAGCAGCGAGTGGCGATTGTCCTACAGAATTTTCAGCCATTTCTTTCCGAACTTTTAGGGGGATCGCTGACTTATCCGGCCCTGTTGGCTCGCAGGACTGTACGAAGTGGGCAGGGTTGTCCGGGTTTCACGTGTCACGCCGATTTCGGGGCCGATGCTTGAATACGCGCCAAATCACGTGAGATGGATCTTATGAACCAATTTGCTGCCGACGCGGCGGACGGTCTGTCCGCGATTTCCGAGGCTTTCCCGCTGACCGCTGCCCAGCGCGACATCTGGCTCGATCAAGTGCGTCAGGGAAACTCGCCGATGTACAACATCGGTGGCTATGTCGAACTGACCGGGCCGCTGGATCCGGCGCTGATGCAGGCGGCGCTTGAAGGGCTCGTGGCCCGGCATGACGCCATGCGCACCAGCCTGCTGCCGGGGGCCGGCGAGCATGGGCTGCCGTTGCAGCGTTTCGCGCAATCGATGCCGGTGCCGATGCCGGTGCACGATTTTCGCAGCCATCCCGACCCTTATTCCGCCGCACGCCAACTGACTCAGGAATGCATTGAGCAGCGGTTCACACTGAACGGCGGGCCGTTGTTCCGGTTTTGCCTGATCTGCCTCGATGACGACTGCCATTGGCTGTCACTCCAGGCACATCACCTGATCGTCGATGGCTGGGGTTTCGGCGAGATGCTCAAATCCCTCGACGAGATTTACAACGCGCTGGCGCTCGGGCAGCAGCCGCCCGATTCGGCACCGTCCTATGTCGATTTCATCCGTGATGATGCGCGGTATTTTCAGTCCGCCCGTTATGCCCGTGACCGTGCGTACTGGCTGGACAAATACCAGCACCGTCCCGAGCCGCTGTTGTTGCCGCGTTATCAGGAACGCTTTGCCGGCGCTGCGGCACCGACGCGGATTTTCTCGCAAGTCTTTCCGGCACGCCTGCATGAACGCATGAAGCAGGTGGCCCGAGAGTACGGCGCGTCGGCGTTTCATGTGCTGCTGGCAGCGATCCATGTGTACTTCAGCCGCAGCGCCCAGCGTGACGAATGGGTGGTGGGCGTGCCGCTGCTCAACCGTTCCGGCGCCCGGTTCAAATCGACCCTGGGGCTGTTCACCCAGGTCAGCGCGGTGCGCATGGGGTTCGGTCGCGAGTTGTCGTTCAAGGCACTGGTCAAGGCGATTGGCGATGAACTGAAACAGGATTTCCGCCATCAGCGTTTCCCCCTCAGCGAGATGAACCGCGCACTCGGTCTGCTGCGCGAGGATCGCTCGCAGCTGTTCGAAGTGACCGTGTCCTATGAGCGCGACGCGCATGAATACCGCTATGGCGATGCGCAGGGGCGGGTGGTCAAAGTGTCGAACCACGAAGAGGGCACGCCGCTGTCCGTGCACCTGCTGAGCAGCCGGGGCGACGACGAGGACAGTTTGTACATGGTGTACAACGAAGCCTACTTTGACGCCGACGAAATCGCGGCGCTGAGCGGGCGCTTGCTGTGGGTGCTGGAGCAGGGGCTTGAAGAGCCGGCGCTGGCGGTGGGCGATTTCAGCCTGAGCCTGCCGGCTGAAACGGCGCTGTTGCAGCAGTGGAATGACACACGCGTTGAATTCCCCAATGACCTGACCATCCACCAGCGCATCGAAGCGCAAGCGGCGATGCGACCGGATGCGGTGGCGGCAGAGTTCCAGGACTTGCGGCTGACCTATGCCGACCTGAACCGACAGGCCAACGCTCTGGCCCATCATTTGATCGGGCTCGGCGTGCGACCCGATGACCGCGTGGCGCTGGTCGCCCGCCGAGGGCTGGACACACTGGTCGCGCTGCTGGCGATCCTCAAGTCCGGCGCCGGTTACGTGCCGGTCGATCCGGCCCATCCGGCGGAACGTTTGAGCTATTTATTGAGCGACAGCGCTCCGGTTGTGGTTCTGACCCAGCGCGATCTGCGCGAACGCTTGCCGGTGCTGGACGTGCCGGTGATCGAAATCGATTCGCGCGGCTGGCCGATCAACGATCTCAACCCCGACGTCTCGGGACTGACCACCGCGCACCTGGCCTACGTGATCTACACCTCCGGCTCCACCGGCCAGCCCAAAGGCGTGATGGTCGAGCATCACACGTTATCGAACCTGGTCGACTGGCATTGCACAGCCTTCGATCTGTGTGCCGGTCGCCACACTTCAAGCCTCGCCGGCTTCGGCTTCGACGCCATGGCCTGGGAAGTCTGGCCCGCGCTGTGTGCCGGCGCGACCCTGCACCTGGCGCCTTCCCGCGACGGCGGCGAAGACATCGACGCGCTGCTCGACTGGTGGCGCGCGCAGCCGCTGGACGTGAGTTTCCTGCCGACCCCGATTGCCGAGTACGCCTTCAGTCGTCACCTCGAACACCCGACCTTGCGCACGCTGCTGATCGGTGGTGATCGCCTGCGTCAGTTCAATCGCGAGCAGACGTTCGCGGTGATCAACAACTACGGCCCGACCGAAGCGACGGTGGTCGCCACCTCGGGCCGAATCGAACCGGACCGGACGCTGCACATCGGCAAACCCGTGAGCAATGCCACGGCCTATCTGCTGGATGACCGACAGCGTCCGGTGCCGATTGGCGTGGCCGGCGAGCTGTACGTCGGTGGCGCCGGCGTGGCGCGGGGTTACTTCAACCGTCCGGAGCTGACCGCCGAACGCTTTCTCGACGATCCATTCAGCCGCCAGCCAAACGCACGTATGTACCGCACCGGCGACCTCGCACGCTGGCGCCAGGACGGCACTATCGAATACCTGGGCCGCAACGACGATCAGGTGAAAATCCGTGGCGTGCGCATCGAGCCCGGCGAAATCGAAGCCGCGTTGAGCAGCCATGAGTCGGTGCGCGATGCGGTGGTGCAGGTGCGCGACGGGCAGTTGCTGGCCTGGTTCACCGAACGCCAGCCGCTGGATATCACGCAACTGCATGCTCACCTCAAGCCCCGTCTGCCCAGCGCGATGCTGCCATCGGCCTACGTGCGTTTGACGGCGTTGCCGCTGACGGCCAACGGCAAACTGGATCGCCAGGCGTTGCCGGCACCGGGGCCTGAGGCGTTGATCCGCCGCGAATATGAAGCCCCGCAAGGCGATGTCGAAATCCTCCTGGCGCAGATCTGGGCCGAGGTGCTGCAAGTCGAAAAGGTCGGGCGTCACGATCACTTCTTTGAACTGGGCGGGCACTCGTTGCTGGCGGTCAACCTGATCGAACGCATGCGTCAGCTCGGCATGAGCAGCGATGTGCGCGTGCTGTTCGGCCAGCCGACATTGGCGGCGCTGGCCGCGTCGGTGGGCAGTGGCCGCGAGGTCGAAGTGCCGGCCAACCGCATTCCGCAAGGTTGCACGCGGATCACGCCGGACCTGTTGCCGTTGGTTGAACTGGATCAGGCCACCCTCGACCGGATCATCGCCACGGTGCCGGGCGGGGCGGCCAACGTGCAGGATATTTATCCATTGGCGCCGTTGCAGGAAGGCATTCTTTATCACCACATCACTGCCGCGCAGGGCGATCCGTACCTGCTGCAATCGCAGCTGGCGTTCGACAGCGTCGAGCGGGTCGAGGCCTATGCGGCCGCGTTACGTCAGGTCATGGCGCGCCACGACATTCTGCGTACTGCGGTGGTCTGGGAAGGTTTGACCACCCCGGTGCAGGTGGTCTGGCGCGAAGCCGAACTGCCGGTGCAGGAAATCACCCTCGATCCGGCCGAGGGCGATGTCCTCGCGCAACTGCACGCGCGCTTCGATGCCCGACGTTATCGCATCGACGTCAGTCAGGCGCCGCTGATCCGGCTGATGTATGCCCGCGACCCGGCTCATGGGCGGATCGTGGCGATTCTGTTGTTCCATCACCTGGCGCTGGATCACATCGCGCTGGAAGTCTTGCGTCAGGAAATGCGCGCCAACCTGTTGGGGCTCGATGAACCGCTGCCGCCAGCGGTGCCTTATCGCAATTACGTGGCCCAGACCCGGCTCGGTGTCAGCGAACAGGAACATGAAGCGTTCTTCCGCGAGATGCTCGCCGACATCGACGAGCCAACCTTGCCGTTCGGCTTGCAGGATGTGCAGGGCGACGGGCGCGGTATCGACGAAGCCGTGCGCACGCTTGCGCCGGAACTGGATCGGCGTTTGCGCCTTCAGGCGCGGCAGGCGGGCGTCAGCGTGGCCAGCCTGATTCACCTGGCCTGGGCGCAGGTGCTGGCGGCGACCTCGGGGCAGGAACGTGTGGTGTTCGGCAGCGTTTTTATGGGCCGGATGCAAGGCGGCGAGGGTGCCGATCGAGCGCTGGGGGTGTTCATCAACACCTTGCCATTGCGGGTGGACATGGACCGGGGCGCGCGCGATGCGGTGCCGCTCACCCACGCCCGACTGACCGAGTTGCTCGGGCATGAACACGCGTCGCTGGCGCTGGCCCAGCGTTGCAGCGGTGTCGCGTCACCGGCGCCGCTGTTCAGTGCGTTGCTCAACTATCGGCACACCGACCTTGAGGCGCAGGAATCGGCGTCGGACCAAGCCTGGCAAGGCATTCAGACCCTGGAGAACGAAGAGCGCACCAACTACCCGATGACCCTGAGCGTCGATGATCTGGGCAGCGCTTTGCAGATCACCACGCGGACCCTGATGAGCATCGGTGCGCAGCGCATCGGCGACTACGTGCAAACCGCGTTGCAGGCACTGGTCGATGCCCTGGAGCAAACCCCGCAACAGCCGCTGAATCGCTTGCCGATCCTGCCGGCGGCGGAGCTTGAACAACTGCTGGTCGAGTTCAATGCCAGCGAAGTCGATTGCCCGCTCGATCAGCCGCTTCAGGTGCTGTTCGAGCAACAAGTGCAACGCAAGCCCGACGCCATCGCATTGCAGGCTGGCGAGCAACAGCTGACCTATCGCCAGCTGAACGAACAGGCCAACCGTCTGGCGCATCATTTACGCGAGCACGGCGTGCAACCCGATTCGCGGGTGGCGATCTGCGTCGAGCGAAGTCTGGATCTGATAGTCGGCCTGCTCGGCATTCTCAAGGCCGGCGGCGCGTATGTGCCGCTGGATCCCGACTATCCGCTGGATCGATTGCATTACATGTTGCAGGACAGCGCGCCGGTTGCGGTGCTGGTACACGAAACCACCCGCAATCTGTTGGGCGATCCGGGTGTGCCGGTCATCGATTTCGACCGTTGCATCTGGCAGGGCGCATCGACTGAAAACCTACAAGTACCGGGTCTGAGCGCTTCAAACCTGGCCTACATGATCTACACCTCGGGCTCCACCGGCACGCCGAAGGGCGTGATGGTCGAGCACCGAAGCGCCTGCAACATGGTCCACTGGGGCTCGCAGATCAGCCCGCCGACCGAGCACGGCGCGCTGTTACAGAAGGCGCCATTCAGCTTCGACAGTTCGGTGTGGGAGATTTTCTGGCCGCTGTGTTCCGGCCTGCGGCTGGTGCTGGCGCGCCCCGACGGCAACCGCGATTCGGCCTATGTGACTCAGGTGATTCGTGAACGGCAGATCACCGTGGTCAAGTTCGTGCCGGCGCTGCTGCAACAGTTCATCGAACAGGATGATGTCAGCCAGTGCACCAGCCTGACCGACGTGCTCAACGGTGGCGGTGAGCTGACCGCCGCACTGGCCCGGCGTGTCCGCGAACGCCTGCCGTGGGTGCGTCTGCATAACGTCTACGGCCCGACCGAAACCACGGTCGACAGCACCGGCTGGACGCTGGAACCGGATCAACCGGTGCCGGAAACCGTGGTGCCGATCGGCAAGGCCCTGAGCAACACCCGGCTCTATGTGCTGGATGCCCACGATCAACCGGTGCCATTCGGCGTCAGCGGTCATTTGCACATCGGCGGGGTCGGGGTTGCGCGGGGTTATCGGGGATTGCCGGATATGCAGGCCGAGCGCTTCATCGACAGCCCGTTCGTGGCCGGTGATCGCCTGTACCGCACTGGCGATCTGGTGCGCTACCGGGCGGATGGCAACATCGAATTCCTCGGCCGCAACGACTTCCAGATCAAGCTGCGCGGCCTGCGTCTGGAGCCGGGGGAAATCGAAGCGCGGCTGATCGAGCACCCGGCGGTGCGTGAAACGGTGGTGCTGGTGCGGGACGAGCGACTGGTGGCGTATTTCACCGTGCGCGAAGGCTTCGACGCGCCCCCCATCGAAACCTTGCGTGCCCATGTGCTGGAGCGTTTGCCGGAGTACATGGCGCCGGGCGCTTACGTGAAACTCGACGCATTGCCCCTGACCCCCAACGACAAGGTCGACCGCAAAGCCTTGCCGGCACCGGGGGCAGAGGCGGTGCTCAGTCGCCGCTATGAGGCGCCCGAGGGCGAAGTCGAAATCCGGCTGGCGCAGATCTGGGCCGAGGTGCTGCAACTGGAGCAGGTCGGGCGCAACGACCACTTCTTTGAGCTCGGCGGGCATTCGTTGCTGGCGGTCAGTCTGGTGGCGCGCATGCGTCAGGCCGGGCTGCACGTCGATGCGCGGACGCTGTTCAGCCAGCCGACCCTGGCCGCGCTGGCGGCGCAGACCTCGGCGCAGGCAAAACAGGTGGAAGTCCCGCAAACCACCATACCGACGCTCAATCGCAAACGCCGGCTCTGAGGCGACATCGGCGTCGATTCGCGGTTCCCGCGGATCGACGCCATGACTGTCCGGTCACGGGGCTTGTCCCTGCTTCCCATGTCAGACACCCAAGCCCCGATGTTTTAGCTTTTCCAGGCTGCGCGCGGCCGCACGGACTCGCCGCTGCGCGCTCCTTTTTCCCGAATTTACAGCAGGTTACCCCCATGCAATTTCGCGAGCTGATGGCTGTTATTTCCACCCATGCGATCCGCCTTCAACAGGACGATGAAGACCTGGTCATTCTGGGCAACGACGACGCGCTGGACGACGCGTTGTGGGACAGCCTCGCCAAACACAAGGCGCAGTTGCTGGAACTGGTGGCGAGCCACGGCGGCGACTGGTCGAGCCCGGCGCTGCGCATCACCCCGGACATGCTGCCGCTGGTGCAACTGGATCAGCCGGCCATCGACCGCATCGTCGCCACCGTGCCGGGCGGCGTGGCGAACGTGCAGGACATTTATCCGCTGGCGCCGTTGCAGGAGGGGCTGCTTTATCACCATCTCTCCGCGCCGGAGGGGGATCCCTACGTGTCGCAGGCGCGGTTCACGTTCGACAGTCGCGGACGGCTGGATACATTCACCGACGCGCTGCGTCGGGTGATCGGGCGCCATGACATTTTGCGCACCGCCATCCTCTGGGAGCATCTGGACGATCCCGTGCAGGTGGTCTGGCGTGAAGCCCCGCTGGTCTGTGAGGAAGTCGATTTGAATGACCGCGAGGACGTACTCGCGCAATTGCTGGCACGCCACGACCCGCAGTACTTTCGCCTCGACCTGCAACAGGCCCCGTTGTTGCGGTTGGTGTTCGCCGAGGATCCGGCCAACGACCGGGTGGTCGCATTGTTGCTGTTCCATCACATGATCATGGATCACGTCGCGCTCGATGTGGTACGCCGGGAAATTCAGGCCTACCTGTCAGGCCGCGATGCCGAAGTAGCGAGGGCGGTGCCGTTTCGCGACCACCTGGCGAGGGCACGTCTGGGCTCGGATGAGCAAGCGCACCAGGCATTTTTCCGCGAGATGCTCGGCGACATCGACGAGCCGACGCTGCCCGGTGGCTTGCACGATGTACAAGGTGGCGGTCAGGGCATCGAGGAAGTCTCGTGCATGCTCGACAGCGATCTGAGCCAGCGCCTGCGTACCCAGGCGCGACAATCAGGCGTGAGCGTGGCGAGCCTGATGCACCTGGCCATGGCACGCGTGCTGGGGCAGTTGTGCGGGCGCTCGGCGGTGGTGTTCGGCACCGTTCTGCTGGGACGGATGAACGCGGCTGACGGTGTCGAGCAAGCATTGGGGATGTTCATCAATACGCTGCCTTTGCGGGTGGATGTCGGCGGGTCGAGCGTTCATGACGGCGTGCTGGCGACGCACCGGCGTCTGACCGCGCTGCTCGCCCATGAGCAGGCGTCCCTGGCACTGGCCCAGCGTTGCAGCGCCGTGGCGGTGCCGACGCCGCTGTTCAGCGCCATGCTCAACTACCGCCACAGCAGCGTGGAGGAAGTTGCCGAGGTGATCGAGCTGTCTCCGGGGGTGCACGTGTTGGGCGCCCGCGAGCGCACCAATTACCCGTTGACGGTCAACATCGATGACCTCGGTCAGGACCTGCGCATCACGGTGCTGGCCGACGCGACGCTTGGCGCCTCCCGAATCGCCGGATACCTGCGCACGGCACTGGACAGTCTAGTCGATGCGCTGCAGAACAACCCGCAAGCCGCATTGCACAGCCTCAACATCCTGCCGCCCGCCGAGCGTGAGCACTGGTTGTATGGCGTCAATACACCGAGGGCGAGTTTTCTCGACACGCCGTTGATCCATCAGCAATTCGAAGCGCATGCGCACACCCGGCCCGAGGCAGTCGCGTTGCTGTTCGAGGGCAGGACTTACAGTTATGAGGCACTCAACCGACAGGCCAACCAGGTGGCCCATCGTTTGCTCGCCCTCGGCATTCGTCCGGATGACCGGGTAGCGATCTGCGTTGAGCGCGGCCCGCAAATGATCGTCGGCCTGCTCGGTGTGCTCAAGGCGGGCGCCGGTTATGTGCCGATCGATCCGGCTTATCCGCTGGAGCGGATCACCTTCACCCTGCAAGACAGTGCGCCGGTGGCGGTGCTGATGCAGGCAGCGACTCTGGATCGGATTGCCGGGCTATCCGTGCCGCAGATCGACCTCGATAACGACGGTTTGCAGACCGAACCTGAATTCAACCCGCAGATCCCGGACTTGAATCCGGCGCATCTGGCCTACGTGATCTACACCTCTGGCTCCACCGGGCTGCCCAAAGGGGTGATGGTCGAGCACCGCAACGTGGCACGCCTGTTTGGCGCGACCCACGATTGGTTCCGGTTCAATGCGCAAGACGTCTGGGCGTTGTTTCACTCGTTTGCCTTTGATTTCTCGGTCTGGGAAATCTGGGGCGCGCTGGCTTACGGCGGTCAGTTGCTGGTGGTGCCGCAACACATCAGCCGCTCGCCGGACGAGTGTTATGCGTTGCTCTGCCGCACGGGGGTCACCGTACTCAACCAGACGCCGAGCGCTTTCCGTCAGTTGATCGCCGCCCAGGGCCGCAGCCCGTTGCAACATTCGCTGCGCGAAGTGATTTTTGGCGGTGAAGCGCTGGAGCCAGGATCGCTCAAACCCTGGTATGCGCGGGTCGGCAACGCCGGCACCCGGCTGGTGAACATGTACGGCATCACCGAAACCACGGTGCATGTGACCTATCGACCGTTGGTGGCGGCAGACGCGCAATTGACCGCCAGCAGCCCGATCGGCGTGCGCATTCCCGACCTGCAGCTATACGTCCTCGATGCTCGGCGGGAGCCAGTGCCAGCCGGGGTGACCGGTGAGTTGTATGTGGGTGGCGCCGGGGTTGCCCGTGGTTATCTGAATCGTGAGGCGTTGACCGCCGAGCGCTTTATCGCCGATCCGTTCAGCGAGCATGCCGAAGCGCGTTTGTACAAGACCGGCGATCTGGCTCGGTGGACGGTGGAGGGCGAACTCGAATACCTGGGACGCAACGACGATCAGGTGAAAATCCGCGGTTTCCGTATCGAACTTGGCGAGATTCAGGCACGTCTTGCAGCCTGCGACGGCGTGCGCGATGCGCTGGTGATCGCCCGCGAGGACAGCCCCGGCGACACGCGTCTGGTGGTCTACTGGCTGGCCGCCGAAGGTGTCGAACCGAGCGTTGCGCAATTGCGAGATCACCTGCTGGCATCGCTGGCCGAGCATATGGTGCCGGGCGCGTTCGTGCGCCTCGATGCCTTCCCGCTGACGGCCAACGGCAAACTCGATCGCCGGGCGTTGCCGCAGCCGGACAACGAAGCCTTCGCCCGGCGGGCATTTGAAGCACCGCTCGGCGAAATCGAAACCCGCATCGCTGTGATCTGGCAGACCTTGCTCGGACTGGACCGGGTGGGCAGGCATGACAATTTCTTCGAGCTGGGCGGGCATTCGTTGCTGGCGGTGAAGCTGATCGAGCGCATGCGTCAGCAAAACATGCAGTGCGACGTCCGTGTGCTGTTCGGCCAGCCAAGCGTGGCGGCACTCGCCGCGACGCTGGGAGGGGACGCCACGATCAGCGTGCCGGCCAACCGCATCGAACCCGGTTGCACCCGCATCACCCCGGACATGCTGCCGCTGGCCACGCTGGATCAAGCGGCCATCGACCGTATCGTCGAGACCGTCGATGGCGGTATCGACAACGTGCAGGACATCTACGCCCTGGCACCGTTGCAGGCGGGAATCCTCTATCACCATCTGGCCATCGCCGACGGTGACCCGTACGTGCTGCAAGCGCAATTCGCCTTCGACGGACTGGCGCAGATCAAGGCGTTCGTTCGCGCGTTGAACAGTGTCATCGCCCGGCACGACGTCCTGCGTACCAGCGTGGTAAGGGAAAACCTTGACGAGCCAGTGCAAGTTGTTTGGCGTTCGGCGCCGCTGGCACTGGAGCGGGTGGATGCCGATCCGCAGGACGGTGATGTGTTGCAGCAAATGCAGGCGCGCTTCGATCCGCGACACTATCGCCTGGACTTGCAGCGTGCGCCGTTGATGCGCTTCGCCTACACCGAAGACCCGTTGCAAAACCGCTGGGTCGGAATCCTGCTGTTGCACCACATCGTGCTCGATCACACCGCGCTCGAGGTGTTGGTGGCCGAGATGAGCGACGCACTTGACGGGCAAGTCGGCGCGCTGCCGCCCCCCGTGCAATACCGCAACTATGTCGCTCAGGCCCGTCTCGGTTCGAATGCCCAGGCACATGAAGCGTTCTTTCGCGAGATGCTCGGCGACATCGTCGAACCGACCCTGGCGTTCGGCCTGCGAGACGTACTCGGCGATGGCACAAACATCGTGGACAGCGAACTGGCACTGGATGAGGGTCTTGCCGGGCGCCTGCGCAAACAGGCCCGCACGCTGGGCATCAGTGTTGCGAGTCTGGTGCATCAGGCCTGGGGTCAGGTACTTGCGCAGGTCTGCGGGCGCGAGGAGGTGGTATTCGGTACGGTGCTGCTGGGGCGCATGCAGGGTGGAGAGGGCGCCGACCGTTCGTTGGGTATGTTCATCAACACACTGCCGCTGCGGGTCCATGTCGGGGCAACGACGGTGGAGGCGGGTGTCAGGTCTACCCACGAGCGTCTGGCGCAACTGCTGGTGCATGAGCAGGCGCCGCTGATACTGGCTCAACGTTGCAGTGGCGTGACGGGTTCGGATCCGCTGTTCAATACCTTGCTCAACTATCGCCACAGTGCGCAACAGACGGCTACGCCGGGATGGGAAGGCATCCGGATTCTCGATTCTCGTGAGCGCAGCAACTATCCGCTGGTGGTCAGCGTCGACGACCTTGGACAGGGCTTCCGGCTTTCTGTGCAGGCAGTGCCCGAAGTGGATGGCATGCGGGTCTGCGACTACCTGCAAGCGGCATTGCACAATTTACTGAGCGCGCTGGAACAAGACCGCAATGCGCCATTGAATCAGGTGTCGATTCTGTCGGCGGCCGAACGCCAGCGCGTGCTGGTCGGTTTCAATGTTACCGGTCGCGACTTTGCCCACGGCCATGTGGTGCACCAATTGTTTGAAGCGCGAGCAGCGACCCAACCCGACGCTGTAGCAGTGGTGCAGGGCGGGCAAAGTCTGAGCTACGACGGGTTGAACCGCCGCGCCAACCGCCTGGCCCATCACCTGATCGGCCTCGGTGTGCAACCGGACGATCGCGTCGCGCTCTGCGTGCAGCGTGGTCCGCAGATGCTGGTCGGGCTGCTGGCGATTCTCAAGGCTGGCGCCGGTTATGTTCCGGTCGATCCGGCACATCCGGCAGAACGGATCACTTATCTGTTGCAGGACAGCGACCCGGTGGCGGTACTGGCACAGACAGTCACCCGCGACCTGCTGGGCGCCGTGCCGGTGATCAATCTTGACAGCGACGCCTGGCAGCACCTGCCGGACAGCAATCCACAGTTGCCGGAACTGACCCCGGCACATCTGGCCTACGTGATCTACACCTCCGGCTCCACCGGCCAGCCGAAGGGCGTGATGGTCGAACACGCGACCCTGGAAAACCTTGTCCACTGGCACACCGAAGCCTTTGACCTGCACGCCGGCAGCCACACCGCCAGCGTGGCCGGGTTCGGTTTCGATGCGATGGCCTGGGAAGTCTGGCCGGCGCTGTGCGTCGGCGCGACCCTGCACCTGCCGCCGGGATCGGTGAGCAACGAGCATCTGGACGAACTGCTCGACTGGTGGCGTGCGCAGCCGTTGCAGGTCAGTTTCCTGCCAACCCCGGTGGCCGAATATGCGTTCAGCCGTGAACTGCAACATCCGACCTTGCGCACTTTGCTGATCGGTGGTGACAAGCTGCGTCAGTTCAATCGCGAACAGAGTTTCGCGGTGATCAACAACTATGGCCCGACTGAAGCCACGGTGGTCGCCACCTCCGGCCGGGTCGAAGTCGGCCAGCCGCTGCACATCGGCCGGCCGATTGCCAACGCCAAGGTCTATTTGCTGGATGAGCAGCAACGCCCCGTGCCAGTGGGTGTGACGGGGGAGTTGTACGTCGCCGGCGCCGGCGTGGCGCGGGGTTACCTGAACCGTCCCGATCTGACCGCTGAACGCTTCCTGAATGATCCGTTCAACGAAGGACGCATGTACCGCACCGGCGACCTCGCACGCTGGCTGGCGGACGGCAACATCGAGTACCTGGGCCGCAACGACGATCAGGTGAAACTGCGCGGCGTGCGAGTTGAACTGGGGGAAATCGAAGCGGCGCTGGCCAGCCATCCGGCAGTGCAGGACGCAGTGGCGCTGGTGCGCGACGGGCAGTTGCTGGTGTGGTTCACCGAGCGTGCGCCGACCGATATCGAAACCCTGCGCAATCATCTGCAAACCCGATTGCCGCAAGCGCTGATCCCGGCGGCTTACGTGCGCCTCGACGCCTTGCCGCTGACCGCCAACGGCAAACTCGACCGCAAGGCCTTGCCGGAACCGGATCAGAACGCCTGGCTCAGCCGCGAATACGAAGCCCCGCAAGGCCCGGTGGAAACTGCGTTGGCGCAGATCTGGGCCGATGTCCTGAAGCTGGAAAAAGTCGGTCGCCACGACAACTTCTTCGAACTGGGCGGCCACTCGCTGCTGGCCGTCACCCTGATCGAACGCCTTCGCCAGATCGGCCTGAGCACCGACGTGCGCGTGCTGTTCAGCCAGCCAACTCTGGCAGCCCTGGCCGCGGCGGTGGGCAGCGGTCGCGAAATCGAAGTGCCGGCCAATCGCATTCCTGCCGACTGCACCCGCATCACTCCGGAGTTGCTGAGCCTGACCGAACTGGATCAGCCGAGCATCGACCGGATCGTTGCCACGGTGCCCGGCGGCGCCGCCAACTTGCAGGACATTTACCCGCTGGCGCCGTTGCAGGAAGGCATCCTCTATCACCACTTGAGCGCGGAGCAGGGCGATCCGTATCTGCTGCAATCATGTCTGGCCTTTGCCAGCGTCGAGCGCCTGCGCGCTTTTGCCAACGCCTTGCAAAAGGTGATTGCGCGCCACGACATCCTGCGCACCAGTCTGGTTTGGGAAGGATTGCCGAACCCGCAGCAAGTGGTATGGCGAGAAGCCGCGCTGGCGGTGCAATCGGTCGATTTGAGTCCGCTGGATGGCGATATCCTCGATCAGTTGCGCGCACGCTTCGATGCCCGGGATTATCGCCTCGACCTCGGTCAGGCACCGCTGATCCGTTTGGTGTATGCCGAAGATCCGCTGCATGACCGGGTGGCAGGCGTGCTGTTGTTTCATCACGTCGTGCTGGATCACACCGCGCTGGAGGTGGTTCGCCGGGAAATGCAGTTGTATCTGCCGGGGCAGGTTGAGTCTTTGCCGCCTGCCGCGCCCTACCGCAACTACGTCCATCAGGCTCGCCAAGGCATCAGCGAGGAAGAACACGAAAGCTTCTTTCGCGAGATGCTCGGTGATATTGACGAGCCGACCCTGCCATTCGGATTGCAGGACGTACAGGGCGACGGCCGCAACATCGAGGAGCATTCGCTGGCGCTGCCGGTGGAATTGAATCGGCACCTGCGCAGCCAGGCACGGCAATACGGGGTCAGCGTCGCGAGCCTGTTTCATCTCGCCTGGGCACGGGTGCTGGCGGCGACCTCCGGACGCCGGGACGTCGTGTTCGGCACGGTGCTGCTGGGCCGCATGCAAGGCGGTGAGGGCGCGGATCGGGCATTGGGGATGTTCATCAACACCTTGCCGCTGCGCGTGGAGGTTGCCGGGCAAAGTGTGAGCGAAGCGGTTCGAACGGTTCATGAGCGGTTGGCGGCTTTACTGGGACATGAGCATGCGTCGCTGGCACTGGCTCAGCGTTGCAGCGCCGTGGCCGCCCCTTTGCCGCTGTTCAGCGCGGTACTCAACTATCGGCATGGCGGCCACGACGCTGCGCGAGAGCCTGTTGATCCGGTCTGGCAAGGCATCGAATTCCTGGCCCAGGACGGGCGCACGAATTATCCGCTGACCCTGAGCATCAACGACCGGGGTGATGGCTTCAATCTGTCGGTGCTGACCCCGGATCATGTGGGGGCGCAGCGGGTCTGCGAGCTGATGCACACCGCTCTGACGGAGCTGGCGACAGCGTTGGCTGACAACCCCGGACAGGCCTTTGAACGTCTCAACGTCCTGTCCGCGGCGGCGCGCGAGCAGCTGCTTGGCGACTTCAATGCGAGCTCCGCCGTTTACCCGTCAGCGCAAGGTGCTCATCATCTGTTCGAAGCGCAGGTTGCGCGCACGCCGGATGCCGTGGCGGTTCAGGCGGGCACGCAGCGCCTGACTTTCTGGCAATTGAACCAGCGCGCCAATCGCCTGGCCCATCATCTGCAGGGGATGGGTGTTACCACCGATACGCGAGTGGCGATCTGTCTCAAACGCAGCCCGGAAATGCTGGTCGGTTTGCTGGCGATCCTCAAGGCCGGCGCCGCCTATGTACCGGTCGACCCGGCTTATCCACCCGAGCGAATCGCTTACATGCTGGCCGACAGTGCGCCGAGGGTGGTACTGGTTCGCAACGTCGATTTGCCGAATCAGTCGGGCGTGCCGGTGATCGATCTCGCCCATGAAACCTGGTCAGGCCTGTCGGTTGCTGATCCGCAGGTCGCCGATTTTACGCCGGACAACCTGGCCTATGTGATCTACACCTCGGGCTCCACCGGCCAGCCGAAGGGCGTGATGGTCGAACACGCGACCCTGGAAAATCTCGTGCACTGGCACGCCGAAGCCTTTGACCTGCACGCCGGCAGCCACACCGCCAGCGTGGCCGGGTTCGGTTTCGATGCGATGGCGTGGGAAGTCTGGCCGGCGCTGTGCGTCGGCGCGACGTTGCACCTGCCGCCGGAATCGGTGAGCAACGAGCACCTGGACGAACTGCTCGACTGGTGGCGGGCGCAGCCGTTGCAAGTGAGCTTTTTGCCGACTCCGGTGGCCGAATATGCGTTCAGCCGCGAACTGCAACATCCGACCCTGCGCACCTTGCTGATCGGCGGCGACAAGCTGCGTCAGTTCAATCGCGAGCAGACCTTCTCGGTGATCAACAACTACGGTCCGACCGAGGCTACGGTGGTCGCCACGTCCGGGCCGGTCGAAGTCGGCCAACCGCTGCACATCGGCCGGCCGATGGCCAACGCCCGAATCTATCTGCTCGATGACCAGCAACGTCCGGTGCCCGTGGGTGTGACGGGCGAGTTGTACGTCGCCGGCGCCGGCGTGGCGCGGGGTTACCTGAACCGTCCCGATCTGACCGCTGAACGCTTCCTGAATGATCCGTTCAACGAAGGACGCATGTACCGCACCGGCGACCTCGCACGCTGGCTGGCGGACGGCAACATCGAGTACCTGGGCCGCAACGACGATCAGGTGAAACTGCGCGGCGTGCGAGTTGAACTGGGGGAAATCGAAGCGGCGCTGGCCAGCCATCCGGCAGTGCAGGACGCAGTGGCGCTGGTGCGCGACGGGCAGTTGCTGGTGTGGTTCACCGAGCGAGCGCCGACTGATATCGAAGCTCTGCGCAATCATCTGCAAACCCGGTTGCCGCAAGCGCTGATCCCGGCGGCTTACGTGCGCCTCGACACCTTGCCGCTGACCGCCAACGGCAAACTCGACCGCAAGGCCTTGCCGGAACCGGATCAAAGCGCCTGGCTCAGCCGCGAGTACGAGGCCCCGCGAGGGCCGGTGGAAACCGCGCTGGCACAGATCTGGGCCGATGTCCTGAAGCTGGAAAAAGTCGGTCGCCACGACAACTTCTTCGAACTGGGCGGCCATTCGCTGCTGGCCGTCACCCTGATCGAACGCCTGCGCCAGATTGGTCTGAGCACTGACGTGCGTGTGCTGTTCAGCCAGCCAACGCTGGCTGCACTGGCTGCGGCGGTGGGCAGCGGTCGCGAAATCGAAGTGCCGGCCAACCGCATTGCTGCCGACTGCACCCGCATCACTCCGGAGTTGCTGAGCCTGACCGAGCTGGATCAGTCGAGCATCGACCGGATCGTTGCCACAGTGCCCGGCGGCGCCGTCAACGTGCAGGACATTTATCCGCTCGCGCCGTTGCAGGAAGGCATTCTTTACCACCACTTGAGCGCCGAACAGGGCGACCCGTATCTGCTGCAATCGCGGCTGGCCTTCGACAGCATCGAGCGTGTGGAAGCGTTCGCGACGGCGCTGCGTCAGGTCATTTCCCGTCACGACATCCTGCGTACAGCGGTGATCTGGCAGAAATTGGCCGAGCCAATGCAAGTGGTCTGGCGTCACGCAGATCTGCCTGTGCAGGAGATCGTGCTTGATCCGGCGGATGGCGACATCCTCGAGCAATTGCACGGGCGTTTCGATGCCCGTCACTACCGCCTCGACATCAGCCAGGCACCGTTGCTGCGTCTGGTGTATGCCCGTGATCCGGCCCACGACCGGGTGGTCGCGATGCTGCTGTTCCACCATGTGGTGATGGATCACACCGCGCTGGACGTGGTGCAGCACGAAATGCTCGCCTGCCTGCAAGGGCACGAAGCTTCGCTGGGCGCGGCGGTGCCTTACCGCAACTACGTAGCGCAGGCGCGGCTGGGTGTCAGCGAGCAGGAGCACGAAGCGTTCTTCTGCGACATGCTCGGCGACATCGACGAGCCGACCTTGCCGTTCGGTTTGCAGGATGTGCAAGGTGACGGTAGCGACATCGAGGAAACGCGACAGGCCCTGACCGAAGCGACCGGCCAGCGTCTGCGCAGCCTCGCACGGCAATTGGGCATCAGCGTGGCCAGCCTGTTCCACCTTGCGTGGGCACAGGTGCTGGCGGCGACGTCCGGGCAGGAGCGGGTGGTGTTCGGCACGGTGCTGATGGGCCGGATGCAGGGCGGCGAGGGGGCCGACCGGGCGTTGGGGATGTTCATCAACACCTTGCCGCTGCGGGTCGATCTGGGGGCAACCCCGGTGCGCGAAGGGGCTCGGGCGACGCATGCGAGACTCAGCGCATTGCTCGGCCATGAGCACGCGTCACTAGCACTGGCCCAGCGTTGCAGCGGCGTGGCCGCGCCGTCGCCGCTGTTCAGTTCGATGCTCAACTACCGGCACAGCGCTGATGAAGCTCAACAGCAAAACCTTCGTCAGGCCTGGCAAGGCATCGAGACCCTGAGCAGCGAAGAACGCACCAACTATCCATTGAGTCTGGGCGTCGATGATCTGGGCAGCGGTTTTGTGCTCACCGCCATGACCCCGGCGAGCATCGGTTCGCAGCGGATCTGCGACTACATGCAGACCGCGCTGGAGACACTGGCGGAGGCTCTGGAACAGGCACCGGATCAGCCGCTGAACCGCTTGCCGATCCTTGACGGCGCAGAACGTCAGCGGGTGCTTTACGACCTCAATGTCACCGGCACTGACGACAATCTGGAGCAAACCGTTCACGGGCTGTTCGAGGCGCAAGTGCAACGCACGCCGCAAGCCGTTGCTTTGCAGGCTGGTGAGCAGCGGCTGACTTACGCCGAACTCAACGCACAGGCCAACCGTCTGGCCCATCACCTGCGCGAGCTGGGCGTGGGGCCGGATTCTCGGGTGGCAATCTGCGTCGAGCGCGGGCTGGAACTGATGGTCGGTCTGCTCGGCATTCTCAAGGCTGGCGGCGCCTATGTGCCGCTGGATCCGGCGTACCCGGCAGAACGTCTGGATTACATGCTCAAGGACAGCGCGCCGATAGCGGTGCTGGTGCACGGGGCGACGCGTGAGTTGCTGGGCGAGAGCACTGCGCTGGTGATCGATCTGGATCAGACTCACTGGACATTCAATCCGGACGACAACCCGCAAGTGCCGGGCCTGAGTGCTTCGAACCTGGCCTACGTGATTTACACCTCCGGTTCGACCGGTGCGCCGAAAGGCGTGATGGTCGAGCATCGCGGCGTCGGCAATTTGCTGCACTGGAGTTCTCAGCTGTGTCCTGCCGTGACGGACGGCGCCCTGTTGCAGAAAACCCCGTTCAGTTTCGATGCCTCGGTCTGGGAGCTGTTCTGGCCGTTGAGCGCCGGTTTGCGTCTGGTGCTGGCGCGTCCTGACGGGCACCGCGAGCCGGCGTATCTGGCGCAGGTGATTCGCGAGCAGCGGATCAGCGTGATCCAGTTTGTGCCGGTGCTGTTGCAACAGTTCCTCGAGCAGGACGATGTCAGCCAGTGCAGCAGTCTCACCGACGTGTTCTGTGGCGGTGGCGACCTGACGCCGGCGCTGGCCCGCCTTGTGCGCGAGCGTTTGCCGCAAGTGCGCTTGCACAACGTTTACGGCCCGACTGAAGCCACGGTCGACAGCACGGTGTGGACGCTGGAGCCGTCGATGCCGGTGCCGGACAGCGCGTTGCCGATCGGGCGGCCGATCAACAACACTCGTCTGTACGTACTCGACGCCGCCGAACGGCCGGTGCCGATGGGCGTCATCGGTCAATTGTTCATTGGTGGTGCCGGGGTTGCGCGGGGTTATCTGGGGTTGCCGCAGTTGATGGCTGAACGGTTTATCCCGAGCCCGTTCGTTGCCGGCGATCGGCTGTACGCCACGGGCGACCGGGTGCGCTACCGCGCCGATGGCCAGCTCGAATTCATCGGGCGCAACGACTTCCAGGTCAAGCTGCGTGGCTTGCGTCTGGAACCGGGTGAGATCGAAGCGCAACTGTTGAGCCATCCAGCCTTGCGAGAAGCCGTGGTGCTGGTGCGTGAGGAGCGTCTGGTGGCGTACTTCACCTGGCACGCCGAAGCCGGGCAACCGGGGATCGAGGCGTTGCGCGAACACTTGCTCGCACGCTTGCCCGATTACATGGTGCCGTCGGCATTCGTCGCGCTCGACAGCCTGCCGCTGAGCCCTAATGGCAAGGTCGATCGCAAGGCGCTGCCCGCACCGGATTCGGCTGCAGTCAGCATTCGCGAATACGAAGCGCCGGTCGGCGAGATGGAAATCCTCCTCGCGCGACTGTGGTGTGAATTGCTCAAAGTCGAGCGCGTCGGGCGACAAGACCATTTCTTTGAGCTGGGTGGGCATTCGTTGCTGGCGGTCAGTCTGATCGGGCGCCTGCAACAGGAAGGTATCGAAGCCGATGTCCGGACGTTGTTCGAGCAACCGACTCTGGCTGGTTACGCGGCTATCACGGAAAGAATGGAGATCGTCCTGTGAACCTGAATGAACTGTTGGCGACGCTGAAGACAAAAGACATCCAGTTGGCAATCACGGACGGACAATTACGGGTCAATGGCAACAAGCAGGCCCTGAGTGAACAGGCCTTGCTGGCCGCATTGCGCGAGCACAAACCGGCATTGATCGAGCTGATCGAGGCGGGCGGTTACTCGCCCGCACGGGAAGGGCAGATTGCAGTGCCGGTCAATGGCATTTCACCGGGCACAACACGGGTTACCCCGGCGATGCTGACAATGGTTGACCTGAGCCAGGACACCCTCGATCAAATTGTCGCGCAGATCCCTGGCGGCGGCGCCAATGTCCAGGACATCTATCCGCTGACGCCGTTGCAGGAGGGCATCCTCTACCACCACGCGAGCGCTGCACAGGGTGATCCGTATGTGATGCAGGCGAAATTCGCGTTCAGCGGACCTGAGCGATTCGGGGCATTCGTCCAGGCCCTGCAGACCGTCATCGAACGCCACGACATTCTGCGCACCGCCATCGTCTGGGAAGGACTGGATACGCCGGTGCAAGTGGTCCTGCGACGTGTCGGGTTACCTGTGGAAGAAGTGCAGCTCGATGTGGCTCAAGGCGATGTTCTGGAGCAGTTGCATGCGCGATTCGACGCCCGGCATTTTCGTCTCGACGTGACACGTGCGCCGCTATTGCAGCTGGCCCATGCCCGGGATGCAAAGACCGGGCGTATCGTCGCGATGTTGCTGTTTCATCACATGGCGATGGATCACTCGGCGCTGGCGGTGGTCAGCGAAGAAATGCAGGCTTGCCTGTCAGGGCAGAGCGCCAGACTGGGAGCGCCCGTACCGTTTCGCAATTATGTCGCCCAGGCGCGGCTTGGCATCAGCGAGTCGGAGCACGAGGCGTTTTTCCGCGAGATGCTGGGTGACATCGACGAACCGACGTTGCCGTTCGGCCTGCAAGGCGTGCATGGCGACGGCAGCGACATCGAAGAATGCAATGTGCCACTTGACCCACTGCTGGGGCAGCGCCTGCGAGCCAGTGCCCGTTCGCTCGGCGTGAGTGTCGCGAGTCTGTTCCACCTTGGCTGGGGGCAGGTCCTGAATGCACTCACCGGCAAGTCTCCTGTCGTGTTCGGTACTGTGCTGATGGGGCGGATGCAAGGCGCGGAATCTACCGATCGCGCGCTCGGCATTTTCATCAACACCTTGCCGCTACGGGTCGAGGTCAGCGCGCTGGCAGCAAGCGAGTCGGTGAAGGCCACACAGGCACGTCTGACGAGCCTGATGCGCCATGAGCACGCACCACTGGCGCTGGCCCAGCGCTGCAGCGGGGTGGTCGGGTCATCGCCGCTGTTCAGTTCGCTGCTCAATTATCGGCACAGCACCTCGAGTGCCAATGCCAGTGCCGAGGCGCTTTCGGCCTGGGAGGGGATCAGCGTCCTGCATGCGGAGGAACGCACCAATTACCCGCTGACCTTGAGCATCGATGACTTTGGCGATCACTTCAGCCTGACGCTGCTGGCCAGCCGTGAGGTCGAGGCGCAGCGGATCTGCGGCTATATGGTGTGTGCCATGGAAAACCTGTTGCAGGCGCTGGCGCTCGCGGCGGATACGCCGCTGAGTCAACTGTCGGTGTTGCCCGCCCCGGAGCGCGAACAGCTGTTGACGGGGTTCAACGCCAGCGATGTCGAATACCCTCGCGGACAGACGATTCATCAACGCTTCGAGGCGCAGGTCGTCGCGCGACCGCAAGCGCTGGCGGCGGTGCACCTGGACAAGCAACTGACGTTCCACGAACTGAACCGCCAGGCCAACCGTCTGGCGCATCGCTTGATCGATCTGGGTGTGCAGCCGGATGACCGGGTCGCAGTCGTCGCCCGGCGAGGACTGGATACTCTGGCCGGATTGCTCGCAGTCCTCAAGGCAGGCGCCGGGTATGTGCCGATCGACCCCGCGCATCCGGCCGAACGCCTGAACTATCTGCTGAGTGATTGCGCACCGGTGGCGATCTTGACTTCACGTGACCTCCTTGCACGGCTGCCGACGCAGGAGCTGCCGGTGATCGATCTCGACCCGCGCACCTGGCGCTCAGGCAATGACGCAAACCCCGTGGTACCGGGTCTGTCCGAGGCGAACCTGGCTTACGTGATCTACACCTCGGGCTCCACCGGTTTGCCCAAGGGCGTGATGGTCGAACACCAGACACTGGCCAATCTGGTCGACTGGCACAGCAACGCGTTTGACCTGTGTGCCGGCCGCCATACGTCGAGTCTGGCCGGGTTCGGCTTCGACGCGATGGCCTGGGAAATCTGGCCATCGCTGTCCGTCGGCGCGACCCTGCACCTGGCGCCTGCGCAGGACGGCGGCGAAGACGTCGACGGGCTGCTGGCCTGGTGGTGCGCGCAACCGCTGGACGTGAGTTTCCTGCCGACGCCCGTCGCCGAATACGCCTTCAGCCGGCATCTCGAGCACCCGACATTGCGTACCCTGCTGATCGGCGGCGACCGCTTGCGTCAGTTTTCGCGCAATCAGCATTTCGATGTGATCAACAACTATGGCCCTACCGAAGCCACCGTAGTCGCCACGTCCGGACGGATCGAGGCGGGGGAGGCGCTGCACATCGGCAAACCGGTGAGCAATACCTCGGTGTACCTGCTCGACGACCAACAGCGTCCGGTGCCGATCGGCGTATCCGGCGAGCTGTATATCGGTGGCGCAGGCGTGGCGCGCGGTTACTTGAACCGTGCGCAACTGACCGCCGAACGCTTTCTGCCGGACCCCTTCAGTGAACGACCGAATGCGCGTATGTATCGCACTGGCGACCTAGCTCGCTGGCGCCCGGACGGGACGATCGACTATCTGGGGCGCAACGATGATCAAGTGAAAATCCGCGGCATGCGCATCGAATTGGGGGAAATCGAAAGCCGCCTGCATCAGCTTCCCGGCCTTCAGGAAGTGGTTGTCCTGGCTCGTGAAGACGAGCCAGGACAACCACGGCTGGTGGCCTATTTCACCGAGCAGGCCCAGGTGCAGCCACTGGCGGTAGCGCAGCTGCGCGAGCATTTGCTGGGCCAGTTGCCCGAATACATGGTGCCGGTCGCGTTCGTCAGGCTCGACAGCTTGCCGTTGACCGCCAATGGCAAGCTCGATCGCAAGGCCTTGCCGTTACCGGAGCGCACGGCCCTGCTCACACACGAATACGAGGCGCCACAAGGCGAACTGGAGTGCACACTGGCGCAGATCTGGGCCGAGGTTCTGCAGGTCGAACGGATAGGGCGTCAGGATCATTTCTTTGAGTTGGGCGGCCATTCGTTGCTGGCCATGCGCATGGTCGCGCAGGTGCGTCAGCGACTGGGTGTAGAGCTTGCGCTCGGCGAGTTGTTCGCCAATGCCGAACTGGCGTCGGTGGCGCAGTCGCTGACCCTGGCCGGACGCTCTACGCAGCCGCCGATCCTGCCGGTGCCACGGGAAGGCGCATTGCCGCTGTCGTTTTCCCAGCAGCGCTTCTGGTTTCTGGCGCAGATGGAAGGTGCCAACACGGCTTACAACATTCCGATCGGCCTGCGTTTGCGCGGTGTGCTCGACGCCGATGCGCTGCAGCGGGCGCTGGCCCGGATTGTCGCCCGGCACGAAAGCCTGCGCAGCCGCTTCGCTCCCAGCAATGGCGAAGCCCAGGTGCTGATTACCCCGCCCGACAGCGGTGTGCTGCTGCGTGTCGAAGACTTGCGCCAGCACCCGCTGGCCGACGAAGCCTTGCAGGCACTGATTCAGGGGGAGGCCTCAGGCCCGTTCGACCTGCAGGACGATCCGTTGATTCGCGGGCGACTGGTCCGTCTGGCCGACGATCACCATGTGCTGCTGATCACCTTGCATCACATCATTTCCGACGGTTGGTCGATGGAGGTGCTGACCCGCGAGCTGATGGCGTTGTATCAGGCTTTCAGTCAGGGGTTGGCGGACCCTTTGCCGCCGCTGGCATTGCAATACACCGACTATGCCGTCTGGCAGCGACGCTGGCTGAGCGGGGAGGTATTGCAGCGCCAGAGCGAATACTGGCAACGTACGCTGGCCGACGCGCCTGCCTTGCTGACGTTGCCTGCCGACCGACCGCGGCCGGCGCAACAGGATTACGCAGGCAGCAGCGTCGAAGTGTGCCTGGACGAGCGCTTGAGCGCCGGGCTCAAAGCCTTGAGCCAGCGCCATGGCGTGACGCTGTACATGACGATGCTGAGCGCGTGGGCGATGCTGCTCGGTCGTTTGGCCGGGCAATCGGACGTCGTGGTCGGCTCGCCGGTGGCCAACCGTCAGCGGGCCGAAATCGAGGGACTGATCGGGTTGTTCGTCAATACCCTGGCATTACGCATTGATACCTCCGGTGAGCTGAGCGTCGAAGCGTTGCTGGCGCGGGTCAAGGCGCTGACCCTGCAGGCCCAGGATCATCAGGACCTGCCCTTCGAGCAAGTGGTGGAAATCGCCCGACCGGCCCGCAGCCTGGCCCACAGCCCGCTGTTCCAGACCATGTTCAACTGGCGCAACAGCGACGGACCGGTGTTGGCGCTGGGGGATCTGACCCTGGAAGCGGTGGCCGAGCCGAGTCACTTCGCCAAGTTTGATCTGACCCTGACCCTGGGGGAGTCGCCCAACGGGATAAGTGGCTGGATGGAGTACGCCACAGCGCTCTTCGATGAGGCGACGGCACGGCGTTATGTCGGTTACTTCAAGCGTTTGTTGCAGGCCATGGTCAACAACGACCAGGCAGTGCTGGAACACGCGCAGATAATCGAGGATCAGGAACGCACGCAGTTGCTCGACGAATTCAACGCCAGCGCGCGGAACACTCCGCAAATACTGACCGTGCACCGTTTATTCGAGATGCAGGCTGCCAAAGATTCGCAAGCCGTCGCGGCGGTGCACGGAATGCAGGCGTTGAGTTACGCAGAATTGAACCGCCGCGCCAACGGCCTGGCTCATCACCTCATCGCCCAGGGTGTGCAGCCCGGCGATCATGTGGCGATCCTGTTGCCTCGCTCGCTGGAGTTGTTGGTCGCACAGTTGGCGATCATCAAGTGTGCGGCGGCCTATGTGCCGCTGGACATCAATGCACCCGCCGAGCGTCAGGCATTCATGGTGCAGGATTGTCAGGCGGTCGCGCTGTTGACCGGCAGCGATCAGGCCATCGAGTACCCGGTACGGCGAATGGATCTGGATACCCTGGCGCTTGCCGGGAGTCCTTCGCACAACCCGGATCTACCTCAGTCCTCGGAGGCGCTGGCGTACATCATGTACACCTCGGGCTCCACGGGCACCCCGAAGGGGGTCATGGTGCCGCATCGCGGAATTACCCGCCTTGTGATCGATTGCGGCTACGCCGATTTCAACCCGAGTGACCGGGTGGCATTCGCTTCGAACCCGGCGTTCGATGCGAGCACCATGGATATCTGGGGCGCCCTGCTCAACGGTGGCCAGGTGGCCGTGATCGATCATGCGACCTTGCTCGACCCGCAGGCATTCGGTCGGGAGCTTGATCGGTGCGGGGCGACGATCCTCTTTGTCACCACCGCGTTGTTCAATCAGTACGTGCAATTGATTCCCGAGGCGCTAAAAAGGCTGCGCATCCTGCTGTGCGGTGGGGAGCGTGGCGATCCGGCGGCGTTTCGAAAGCTGCTCGCCGAAGCGCCGGACCTGCGCCTGGTGCATTGTTATGGCCCGACCGAAACCACGACGTACGCCACCACCTTCGAAGTGCGTGAGGTGGCGCCGGATGCGGACAGTGTTTCGATTGGCGGCCCCATCGGCAATACCCGCGTGTATGTGCTGGATAACCGGCAACAACCGGTGCCGTTCGGCGTCACCGGTGAGTTGTACATCGGTGGTCAGGGTGTTGCGCTGGGTTATCTGAATCGACCTCAACTGAGTGCCGAGAAATTCCTCCGGGATCCGTTCAGCGACAATCCGCAAGCCTTGATGTATCGCACGGGTGACCTGGTGCGCTGGCAGGCGCCGGGGCGACTGGAATGCATCGGCCGCAACGATGACCAAGTGAAGATTCGCGGCTTCCGGATCGAGCTCGGAGAAATCGAAAACCGCCTGTTGAGTTGTCCGGGAGTCAAGGAAGCGGTGGTCCTGGCCCGACGCGACGAGCAGGCGCCAACGCGGCTGGTGGCCTATTACACCGCGCACGATTCGGAATTGCAGAGCGCTACTCTGCGCGCGCTGCTGCAAGCAAGGTTACCGGAGTACATGGTGCCGACCGCCTGGGTGGCGATGGCGAGCCTGCCGCTGAACAACAACGGCAAGTTCGATCGCAAAGCCCTGCCGGCGCCGACACACCAAGCGCTAGTCATGCGTGACTATGAAGCGCCGGCCAATCCTCTTGAGGAATCACTGGCCGGGCTATGGGCTGAAGTGTTGCAAGTCGGGCGGGTAGGGCGCCATGACAACTTCTTCGAACTGGGCGGGCATTCGCTGCTGGCGGTGCGGCTCGTCGATCTGATGCAAAAGGCCGACATGCCGGTTTCGTTGGCCGAGCTGTTCCAGCATCCCACTGTCGAGGGGACTGCCACGCTGCTGTGCCAGCGCAGTGACGCTGTGCCGCTCCATGACGGCGTGGTCGTGGTGCGTGCAAGTGACCAGGGAACGCCGTTGTTCCTGGTGCATGAGTTCAGTGGTCGTGACCTGTATTTCCCGGCGCTGGGCATGCACATCGGCGGTGAGTTCCCGATTTACGGCTTGCCGGGAATCGATTCCGGTATGACGCAACTGCGTACCATGGAATGCCTGGCAACCCGACTGGTCGAGGTGATCCGCGTCAGACAACCCCACGGCCCCTATCGGCTTGCCGGCTGGTCGTTCGGTGGCGTGCTGGCTTATGAAATCGCGGCGCAACTGCTCGGGATGGACGAGTCAGTGGCGTTCGTCGGGCTGATCGATACTTACGTGCCACGCCTGGCCGATCCGAACAAGGCGCAGTGGAACGATGTACATGTGCACAAGCGCCAATTGCTTTTGCATTGCACGGCGCATTGGGCCGGGCACGAGACACAGGGGCAGCAAGCACTGGCGCGTCTGGCCGTGTTGCAGACCGAACTTGAGCAGTGGGCGTTCGCCGATTTGTTCAACCATTGTCACGAGCAGCAGTTGCTCAGACCCGAGCTCGCGGCTGTCTCGCCGGAGGATGCCTGGCATTACCTCGACCGTGAAGTGGCCCACGGGCATGCGTTGGCGCATTACCGGATCAACCCGATCCGTCTGCCGTTGCATCTGCTGCGTGCCATGGAGCGTTCGGCGCCAATGTCGCGACTCAGCCTCACCCGCGGTTGGGCTGAAGAATTGCCAGGTGTGGAGCTGAACTGCATCGACGTACCAGGTGACCACCAGAGCATGATGAAAGCACCCCACGTTCAGGCATTGGGGCAGGCACTGACTCAGGCGTTGGAAACGGCAATTGCTCCAGTGCCACCGGCTTATCAGCCGATCCTGACGATTCAGACCGGTCACTCCGGGCATGCGCCGATTTTCTGTGTGCCGGGGGCTGGCGACAGTGTCACCGGGTTCCTCCACCTGACCGAGGCACTGGGGCCGGAGTGGCCGATTCATGGGTTGCAACCCCGAGGCCTCGACGGCGCGACGGTGCCGCACAGCCGGGTCGAAAGCGCCGCCACGTTCTACTTGCGGGCGCTTGAGCAGTTGTATCCGCAAGGACCGGTGCATCTGATCGGACATTCGTTCGGCGGCTGGGTGGCCTACGCCATGGCGGCGCAGTTGCAGGCCTTAGGGCGCGAAGTGGCGTCCCTGACCCTGATCGACAGCGAATCACCGGGCGGCAACAGCGTCGTGGGCAAGCCTTACACCACAACGGCGGCGTTGTTGCGGCTGATCGAGTCGCTGCAACTGTCCAGCGGCAAGTCTCTGGGCATCGATGCGCTGGACTTTGCCGAAGCCGACGACACCACGCAAATGCGCCTGCTGCATGACGGGATGGTGCGCGCGGGTGTGCTGTCCGAACGTGCGTCAGTCGATGCGATGCAGGGGCCGGTGCGCACCTTCGCCACCGCGCTGCGCACGGTCTATCGATCGACTCTGGCCTACACCGGGCCGGTGCGTCTGGCGCTGGTGGACGACCCGACGCTGGACGCCTCGGGCAATCAGCGCGAACAGGCGGCGATGCTCGAAGGCTGGCAGCGCGAGGCCAGGGATCTGACTGTGTGGTACGGCCCCGGGAATCACTTCACGATTCTCAAGGCACCCAACGTCTTCAGTCTCGCGGCGTGGTGGCATGACGGGCTGACGGTGGCGGCGGATCAAGTGTTGTCCTGAGTGAAGTCTTTATCCTGGAACCCGGCCGCTGGCCGGGCTCAACCCTGAACGGAATCGTGGTCATTTATGGAACAGTCGAAGTTGCGCAAAGTCGGTCTGGGAGTCGCGTTGACGCTGGTGGCCGGGTTGGTGTTCTACACGGTGCAGGCGCCGGCCGAGGCACCGCAATACCTGACCGCCACGGTCGAACGCGCTGACATTGAAAACGCAGTGTTGGCCACCGGTTTGCTGGAGGGCATCAAGCAGGTGGACGTCGGTGCCCAGGTTTCGGGCCAGTTGAAGTCGCTCAAGGTCAAGGTCGGCGACAAGGTCAAGAAGGGCCAGTGGCTGGCGGAAATCGACCCTCTGGTGCTGCAGAACACCCTGCGTCAGGCACAGGTCGATGAGGAGAATCTGCAAGCCCAGCGCCGGGCGACTCAGGCTCAGCTGCGCCAGACCAAGGCGATCTACGAGCGCTATCAGAACCTGCAGGAGGACGCCTCGATCTCGCGGCAGGATTTCGAAACCGCGCAATCGAACTACGAAGTGCAGCAGGCCAACCTGTTGTCGCTGGACGCGCAGATCAAGAGTGCGCATATCCAGATCGACACCGCCAAGGTCAATCTGGCCTACACGCGAATCGTCGCGCCCATCGACGGCGACGTGGTGGGCATCGTGACTCAGGAAGGCCAGACCGTGATCGCCAACCAACTGGCGCCGATCCTGCTCAAACTGGCGGACCTGGACACCATGACCGTCAAGGCTCAGGTGTCGGAGGCCGACGTCATTCACATCGCGCCGGGGCAGGAGGTGTATTTCACCATTCTCGGCGAGGACAAGCGTTATTACGGCAAGCTGCGCGGTACCGAGCCTGCGCCGCAGAACTTCCTCGAAACCCCGCCCGCCGGCACGCCGAAGCAGAACACGGCGGTGTTCTACAACGCGTTGTTCGAAGTACCGAACCCCGATCATCGTCTGCGTATTTCCATGACGGCTCAGGTGCGGGTGGTGCTCGACACCGCCAAATCGGTGCTGACGATTCCGGTCGCGGCGCTGGGTCCGCGCAACAACGACGGCAGTTTCCCGGTGCGGGTGTTGGACGCCAAGGGCCAGGCGCAGTCGCGCAATGTGCAGACCGGGATCAATAACAACGTCAAGGTGCAGGTCAACGACGGTCTGGCCGAAGGTGACCGGGTGGTGATCGGTGATCCGGTGACGAAAGTGGCAGGGGCATGAGCATGACCGAACCTCTGCTGCAACTGACCGGCATCAGCCGCAGTTTCACTGCGGGCGACCGTGAATTTCTGGCGCTTAAGAACATCAACCTGACGATCCACGCCGGGGAAATGGTGGCGATCATCGGCGCCTCGGGCTCCGGCAAATCGACCTTGATGAACATTCTCGGCTGCCTAGATTACGCCACGGCCGGCAGCTACAAGATCAATGGCCGGGAAACCCGGGATCTGGACAATCAGGCGCTGGCCGAACTGCGTCGTGACTATTTCGGCTTCATCTTCCAGCGCTACCACTTGCTGCCGCATCTGAGTGCTATGCACAACGTCGAGATGCCGGCGATCTACGCCGGCACGCCGGAGCCACAACGGCATGCGCGGGCCCGTGAATTGTTGGCGCGCCTTGGGCTGGAAGGGCATCTGACGCATCGCCCGAGCCAGCTATCGGGCGGTCAGCAGCAGCGGGTGAGTATCGCCCGGGCGCTGATGAACGGCGGCGAAGTGATTCTCGCGGACGAGCCCACCGGCGCCCTCGATACCACCAGCGGCAAGGAGGTGATGCGGATTCTGCTGGAGCTGCACGCGGCCGGGCACACGGTGATTCTGGTGACTCACGACCCCAAGGTCGCGGCCAACGCCGAGCGCATCATCGAAGTCAGCGACGGCGAAATCCTCAGCGACCGGCGTAACGAGCGCGACACCACGGCACTGACCAATGAGGACGCGGTGCCCAAGTCCACGGCAGCGCGGCGTCTGGTGGCCAGCCTCGGGTTGTTCAAGGAAGCGTTCAACATGGCCTGGGTCGCGCTGATCTCCCATCGGATGCGCACCTTGCTGACCATGCTCGGGATCGTTATCGGTATCACCTCGGTGGTGTCGATCTCGGCCATCGGCGAAGGGGCCAAGCGCTATGTGCTCAAGGACATTCAGGCCATCGGCAGCAACACCATCGATATCTATTCCGGCACCAGTTTCGGCGACAGCCGCTCGGCGGCCATCGAAACCCTGGTGCCGGCGGATGTGGCCGCGCTCAATCAGCTGTATTACGTCGACAGCGCCACGCCGGTGGTCGGGCGCAATCTGTTGCTGCGCTATCGCAACATTGACCTCGATGCCCAGGTCAACGGCGTCAGCGATCTGTACTTTCAGGTGCGCGGAATCAAGATGGAGTCGGGCATTGCATTCAGCGAAAGCGATGCCCGGCGCCAGGCGCAGGTGGTGGTGATCGATCACAACACCCGCCATCGATTGTTCGGCGAAGGAGTCGATCCGCTGGGGCAGGTGATCCTGATCGGCAACCTGCCGTGCACCGTGATTGGCGTGGCGGCGGAGAACAAGAACATCTTCTCGTCGAGCAAGTCGCTCAACGTATGGGTGCCCTATGAAACCGCAGCCGGGCGGCTGTTGGGCCAGCGTTACCTGGACAGCATCAGCGTGCGGATCAAGGACGGCCAGCCGAGCAAGGTGGTGGAAGACAACGTCAACAAACTGATGCTGCAGCGTCACGGCACCAAGGACTTCTTTACCAACAACCTCGACAGCGTGATGCAGACCGTGCAGAAAACCAGCCGCTCACTGGCCTTGTTGCTGTCGCTGATTGCGGTGATTTCGCTGGTGGTCGGCGGCATCGGCGTGATGAATATCATGCTGGTATCAGTCACCGAACGTACCCGCGAGATCGGTATTCGTATGGCGGTGGGGGCGCGGCAGTCGGACATCCGTCAGCAGTTTCTGGTGGAGGCGGTGATGGTCTGTCTGCTCGGCGGGGCCATCGGTATTTCGTTGAGTTACGCCATCGGTCATCTGTTCTCGTTGTTCATCAAGGAGTGGGAAATGGTGTTCTCGCTGACCTCGGTGCTCACGGCGGTGATCTGTTCGACGCTGATCGGCATCGTGTTCGGCTTCGTGCCGGCACGCAATGCGTCGCGGCTCGACCCGATCGAGGCATTGGCGCGCGACTGAAAGGTGGATATGAAAAAACCGCCGTCCCTGGCAGGGCGGCGGTTTATTTACAGGCGCGCGAACGATCAGGCCGCGTTGGACGGATCGCAGGCGGCAGGGCAGTCTTCAGGTGAATACATCCAGCGCATCAGCGAATGGCGGCCGCTGATTCCCAGTTTGATGGCGGCACGCTTGAGGTAGCTCTCGACGGTGTTGACCTTCAGTTGCAACTGTTCGGCCAGTTCAGGCGCGGTGCGGCCGGCAAGCAGGCCGACGCACACTTCCATTTCCCGGTTTGACAGGCTCAGGCCCAGTTGCTGCACGCGCTCGCAAAAACGCAATCGCAGGGTTTCCAGGCCTTGGAGCGATGCTTCGGTCGCTGCGGCTTGCGCCTCGGGATCCGCATTCGCCGGTTGCAGCGCGTGGATGTGCTTTTCCACCATCGGCAGCAATACCGGGGAGATGTCCTGTAACAGGCTGCGCTCCCGGGCGGAAAACCGCTTCGACGGCCCGCAGCGGTACACGGAAATCACATAACGGTAACCGTCCTTGCGTCGGGTCAGGTGCAACTGCGAAGCATCGGTGACCGTGGAGGGTTCGGGGGCGGGCACGTCGCTGCTGCCGGGATCGGTGCTCAGTTCGGAATACACCGTCTCGGCCGTCAGCGTCGCCTCTTTGGCGCATTCAGGATCGGTGCGAGGTTGCGCACGTCCGACCGGCTCCACGCGCATCTGCCGGATATGTGTGGCATCCACGGCCAGTTGGGTGAGGATCAGGTCATGCAGCATCCGCGGAAAATGCCGGCTGCCGGTGCTGGCGATGACTTTGCCGATGTGAGGGAACAGATGTGAGTTCATGTGTTTCATCCATGAGTAGCAATGGGGGAATTGCGCTTTCCCGACTCTCCGGCTGATGTCCTTGGCCGGCGACCACAAATCGGGAAATTTGGATCCTATCCTAGTACAACGTTTGAGCGACCGTTTAATGAAGGGGTTATTAGCTCATAACCAGGCTGAGTGGCGTGGCGCGAAGGGTGCTGCCCGTGTCGCGGTAATAAGTTCGTAGGTCTTCGAAGTGATTAATGAAATGTCCTACAGAGGTTTTCAGGTAAGTCCTATTTATGACAGCTATTAACGCGCATAAAAAAGCCCGTTTCAGCCGAAACTGAAACGGGCTTCTTCCCGCATCAACGACCGGTTACTTCAGATCGTTGAAATGGTCTCGCAGGAATTCGTAGAAGCGGAACGCTTGAAACAATCTCCATACGAGGCTCAGCGTACGCAGCAACAGCTTCATACGTTTTGGCCTCCAGGTCGGGGGCCAAACCTCCAGCGCACTTACCGGATCATGTGTGCCTTCGGACAGACAGGTCAGTGCTGTCCGTGAGGCGGCCGGTTGTGATCCCTCCGAGCCATCATTCCGGCACGGGTGCAAAACCGTGTCGAAGGGCATGAAACCGTTATGGTTCCAGCCAAACCTCACGTATGCACTGTCGAGTGAGCGTCCGCATACTAACCTGTCTTATGACGGGATTTTGAGGATCCTGGATAAAGGCCTGACAAGTTTTGTAATTCGTTATTTCTGTCAGCATGATCAGGCCTTCTGAATGCCCGTCAAGACCGCCCTTGGCTTCACATAATGACATTCAATACACATGCAAAATAACGTTGCAACGAACGCCAAAGATAAATAGTATTCCGCTACGTCAGTGCTGTCCGTGAGATGCATCAAGCCCAGCCGCAAACTGAGGCTTACCGAAAAACCGCCCCGCAAAGGCGGTTTTTTTTCGCCCATCGTTTGGCCCTCGCCAGCGATCCTACGCCTCGGTCAGCGAAGGCAGCGCGGCATCCACCAATTCGATCCAGTGCCGGACCGGCGTGCGCCCCGCACCGTCGAGGTGCGCCTGACAGCCGATATTGGCGGTGACGATGACGTCCGGATGGCCGCTTTCCAGGGCATTGAGTTTTTGCTCGCGCAACTGCCGGGCCAGTGTTGGCTGAGTCAGTGAGTAGGTGCCTGCCGAGCCACAGCACAGATGTGCGTCCGGCACAGTCGTGAGGTTGAAGCCCAGTCGAGTCAGCACCGACTCCACCGCACCGCCCAGTTTCTGCGCGTGTTGCAAAGTACAGGGACAGTGAAAGGCCAGGCGCTGATCGGCGTGGATGCCGAGGGATTCGAGCGGTTCGTCTCTTAGCACTTCCACCAGATCCCGGGCCAGCGTGCTGACACGTCTTGCCTTCTCGGCGTAGACCGGATCGGCACCGAGCAAATGCCCATAATCCTTGATGAACGCACCGCAACCGCTGGCGGTCTGCACGATCGCCTCTGCACCCCGCTCGATGGCCGGCCACCACGCATCAATATTGTGACGGGCGCGGTCAAGGCCGGTGGCCTGGGCGGCGAGGTGATAATCCACCGCGCCACAACAACCAGCCTCGCGGGCCGGGATCACGCTGATGCCCAGACGATCCAGCACCCGTGCCGCTGCTGCATTGGTATTGGGTGACAAGCCCGGCTGCACGCAACCCTCCAGCATCAGCACTTGCCTTGCATGTGAGATGACGGGACGTGATGCAGGCATCACCGCGTTGCGTGGCAGTTTGTCTTGCAGGGCATCGGGCAGTAGCGCCCGTAATATCTGACCGCCATTGACCAACCCTTTGAACAACCGCGGATTGGGCACGATGTTTCGCAACCCTTCACGCAACAGGCGCTGCCCGAGCGGCCGCGGGACGGCGGCGTCGACCACCGCTCGGCCGATGTCGAGCAGGTTGTGATAATCCACGCCGGAAGGGCAGGTGGTTTCACAGTTGCGGCACGACAGGCAGCGATCCAGGTGTTGCTGGGTTTTCGCCGTGACTTCGTTGCCTTCAAGCACCTGTTTGATCAAATAGATGCGTCCGCGCGGGCCGTCCAGTTCATCGCCGAGCAATTGATAAGTCGGGCAGGTCGCGTTGCAGAATCCGCAATGAACGCATGTGCGGAGGATGCTTTCGGCCTCTTCGGCGCGGGGCAGTTGTCGGGCTTGCGGGCTGAGGGTGGTCTGCATGGCTCAAAGCTCCGCGTACAGACGCCCGGGGTTGAAAATGCCCCGGGGGTCGAGTTGTCGTTTGAGTTGGCGGTGATAGTGCAGCAGGGCGGGCGTCAGAGGATGGAACGGTTCATCGATCAGGCCGTGGCTGTAGCAGGTCGCATGTCCGCCGACTTCGCCGACCACTTTGCGAATGGTCGCCGCTTCGGCTGTCGATTTGAGCCAGCGTTGCGCGCCGCCCCAGTCGAGCCACTGCTCGCCGGGCAGGTTCAGCGGCGGCGTATTGAGCGGCACGGACAGGCGCCAGAGCGGTTGGTCTTCATCGAAGAAGCCCAGGCGTTGCTCGTTGAGGTCGGCCCAGAAGGAACTGTCGATCAGCTCTCCGCCAAGGCGATCATGGGCGGCCGCCACTGAACCTTCACCACCCTCCAGACGCAAGCGCAATTGCCGGCCATCGTGACACGCGGCGCTGATCGGCAACGGCTGCTGGCCCCATTCGGCCAGACGCAGCAGGGCTTGTTCGCCGGTCATTTCCAGACTGAGGCTCAGGCACGCGCGCGATTTGGGCAGCACCTTGAGCGAAACTTCCGTGGTGACCCCCAGCGAGCCGTAACTGCCGGTCATCAGGCGCGACAGGTCGTAGCCGGCGACGTTTTTCATGACTTCGCCGCCGAAGCGCAGATGCTTGCCATGCCCCGTGATGATCCGTGTGCCCAGCACGAAATCGCGCACCGATCCCGACCACGGTCGACGCGGCCCGGACAGGCCCGTGGCGATCATGCCGCCGACCGTGGCGTCGTCGGCGAAGGCGGGCGGTTCGCACGCCAGCATCTGTTGCGAGCCGTCCAGCACAGCCAGCAGTTCTGCCAGCGGGGTACCGCAGCGTGCGGTGATCACCAGTTCGGTCGGGTCGTAGCTGACGATGCCGCGATGGGCGCGGGTGTCGAGAATCTCGCCACCGATGATGCGTCCGAGAAACGCCTTGCTGTTCGCCCCCTGGATACGCAGCGGCGTAGCAGTTTCCAGTGCCCGGTTGACCTGTTCGAGCAGCGCGGCGCTGTCATCGAAATCCTTGGTATCACCCATCAGAACCGCTCCAGTTCGGGGAAGGGCAATTGCCCGTGGTGCACGTGCAGGGCACCGAATTCGGCGCAGCGATGCAGGGTCGGAATGTTTTTGCCGGGATTGAGCAGGCCGCCGGGGTCGAAGGCTGCTTTTACGGCGTGGAACAGGGTCAGCTCATCACGGTTGAACTGCGCGCACATCTGGTTGATTTTTTCCCGGCCCACGCCGTGTTCACCGGTGATGCTGCCGCCAACCTTCACGCACAATTCGAGGATCTTGCCGCCCAGCGCTTCGGCACGTTCCAGTTCGCCGGGCTGATTGGCGTCGAACAGAATCAGTGGATGCATGTTGCCGTCGCCGGCATGGAAGACGTTGGCAACCCGCAAGCCATATTCGGCTGAAAGCTGCGCAATCGCGTGCAGTACGCCGGGTAGCTTGCGGCGTGGAATGGTGCCGTCCATGCAGTAATAGTCCGGCGACAACCGGCCCACGGCGGGGAAGGCATTCTTGCGTCCGGCCCAGAATCGCACGCGCTCGGCCTCGTCCCGGGCCTGGCGCAACTCGGTGGCGCCGGCGTGTTCGAGCACTTGCCGGACCCGCGCGCAGTCATCGTGGACATCAGCCTCAACGCCATCGAGTTCGCAAAGCAGAATGGCTTCGGCATCCACCGGATAACCGGCGTGGATGAAGTCTTCGGCGGCGCGGATCGCCAGGTTGTCCATCATCTCCAGGCCACCGGGAATGATGCCGGCGGCGATGATGTCGGCCACGGCGCGGCCGGCCTTTTCCACGGAGTTGAATGCTGCCAGCAGCACTTTGGCAGTCTGGGGTTTGGGCAAGAGTTTGACCGTAACTTCGGTTATCACCCCGAGCAGTCCTTCGGAACCGGTGAACAGTGCCAACAGGTCGAAACCGGGGGAATCCAGCGCGTCCGAGCCCAGCGTCAGATGTTCGCCATCGACTGTAAGAATCTCGACCTTGAGTAGATTGTGCACGGTCAGACCGTACTTGAGGCAATGCACGCCGCCGGCGTTTTCCGCCACGTTGCCGCCGATGGAGCAGGCGATTTGCGAAGACGGATCGGGCGCGTAATACAGCCCGAACGGCGCAGCGGCCTGGGAAATCGCCAGGTTGCGCACACCGGGTTGAACCCGCGCGGTGCGGGCTTCGGGGTCGATCTGCAGGATATTGTTGAAGCGCGCCATCACCAGCAACACGCCTTTTTCCAGAGGCAGGGCACCGCCAGACAAACCGGTCCCGGCGCCCCGGGCTACCACCGGCACCCGTCGTTCGTGGCAGATGCGCAACACACCCTGAACTTCATCGATGTGCCGTGGCAGTACCACCAGCAAGGGCGTGGTGCGATAGGCGGAGAGGCCATCGCATTCATACGGCTTGAGTTCTTCAAGCTGATGCAGGACTTCAAGATCCGGCCACTGGCGCTGCAGGGCTTGCAACAGTGCAGCTTTGTCGACGTCGGGCAAAACGCCGTCGACCTGTTCGTCGTAAAGAATGTTCATGATCGGTGGACGACCCTCCGTTGTCGTTATTCGAGGCCGGTGCCGTTTTCCATCATTGGGCTGCTGACACCGAGAAGTAAAGCGTAGCGGCCGGAGGTCCGTTGTCCCGCGTGCTCCTGTAATATGCGGCCACCTCACCCCAACGAGCATGGAAAATGGATTCTCACTCGATTCTGGCCTTTACCCTGGTTGCCGCGATTGCCATCGCAAGCCCGGGGCCTGCGACCCTGATGGCGATCAACAACAGCCTGGCCCACGGTCAGCGTAGCGCGATCTGGTCATCTCTCGGCAATGCCAGCGGCCTGTTCTGTCTGTCGGCTGCGGCGATGCTCGGCCTGGGGGCGTTGCTGGCCAGCTCCGAAATGCTGTTCAACGCGGTCAAAATCATCGGTGCCGGTTATCTGTTCTACCTCGGGATCCGGCAGTTGTTCAAAAAGGGTTCGATGCTCCCCGAGAGCGTGGAAGATGAGTCGAAGAAAGTCCGGCCCACTCGCAGCAAACTGTACAAGTCAGCGTTCCTGACGGCCGTGACCAATCCCAAGGCGACGATGTTCTTCACCGCACTGTTTCCGCAGTTCATCGATCAGGGCGCGACATTGCTGCCGCAGTTTCTGATCCTTACCTCGATTTTCATGGCGTTGTCGGTGACATCCTTGACGCTCTACGCCGCGCTCGCCTCCCGCGCCAAGGGCGTGCTGACCCGGCCTGCGCTGTCCCGCTGGGTCAGTCGCGTAGTGGGGACTACGTTTATCGGTTTCGGGGCTGCGATTCTGACGATGCGTCGGCAGGCCGCGTAAGTAAAAGCCTTCCGACTGAAATCAGTCATCCATTCAAGGAAGCATTGCGTGACACTCAGGGTTTTAGTGGTCGGCGGTTATGGGAGTTTCGGCAGCATTGTCAGCCGGCATTTGATCGGCATTTGATTGAGATGCCTGACATCGAGCTGCCGAAAATGGTTCTGGATGGATGTTGCCGGTTTTCTGGGGATGTTCGTGATCGTGCTGCTGATGGTGACGAAGATGACGCCGGGGCAGTGGGTCGACCTGTTGGTGTAGCGAACGCAACGCCCGATACACCCGCACCGGACGTCGCGTCGTATCAGGCGAAGCTCAATCCAGATCGTTTGCTTGATGTCGCTCTGGAACCTGGCTCGCTTCATCGCCCCACGTCCGGTTGACGCGCTGGCCACGAATCACCGCAGGCCGTTCGGCAATCTCTTGCGCCCAGCGCTGCACGTGGGTGTATTCGTGAGCGGAAAGAAACTCGGCGGCGGAGTACACGTTGTTGCGCACCAGTTGCCCGTACCAAGGCCAGACCGCGATGTCGGCGATGGTGTATTCGTTGCCGGCAAGGTAGGGGCTTTCGCTCAGGCGGCGATCGAGCACATCCAGCTGCCGCTTGGTTTCCATGGTGAACCGGTTGATCGGGTATTCGAGCTTTTCCGGCGCATACGCATAGAAATGCCCGAAACCGCCGCCCAGGTAGGGTGCCGAGCCCATCTGCCAGAACAGCCAGTTCAGGGTTTCGGTGCGTCCCGCCAGGTCGGTGGGCAGGAAGGCGCCAAATTTTTCCGCCAGATAGAGCAGGATTGAGCCGGATTCGAAGACGCGAATGGCCGGTTCTACACTGCGATCCAGCAGCGCCGGAATTTTCGAATTGGGGTTGATCTCGACAAAGCCGCTGGAGAACTGGTCGCCCTCGTTGATGCGGATCAGCCAGGCGTCGTACTCGGCGTCGGTGCGCCCGAGCGCCAGCAACTCCTCAAGCAGGATGGTCACTTTCACGCCGTTGGGCGTGGCTAGTGAGTACAGCTGCAACGGGTGTTTGCCGGTCGGCAGCGTCTTGTCGTGCGTCGGCCCGGCAATCGGGCGATTGATGCTGGCGAACTGGCCGCCGGACGGAGCGATGTGTTTCCAGACCTTGGGTGGAGCGTAGGGCGCCTTGCTCATGAAACGGACCTCATCGGTTGCGAGGAATATCATGTGGCCACATCGTCGCCGGCCACTCCCTCTATATAGAAGAATACTGTTCGTCAGCGGCAGAGCGTGGGCGCGAACCTGTGCGCAATTGCGCCGGACTCACGCCGAGGCGCTGTTTGAAGACTGTGGTCATATGCGCCTGCGAGTTGAAACCGCAGGCGAGGGCGATCTGCGAAAGACTGTCCGTTGTATCGCGCATTGACGCTCGGGCTTTGGCCAATCGTCTGTCGATCAGGTAACTGTGGGGGCTTTTGCCGGTTGCCTGCTTGAGGGCACGCATGAAGTAACCCTCGGACAACTCCAGCAATTGCGCCATCGCCGGGACGGCGAGCGGATTGCCGAGACCGGCGTCGATGAATTCATCCAGCAGGCGCATGCGGCTGCTGGTGATCGAGCCTGGAGGCGACACCGCTTCATGACCTTCGACCCGTTCCGCCAGACCGAGCGCCCAGCTTTCCCAGTCATCCTCCAGAGAGGCTTGCAGCAGCGCACTGCGCATTCGCGACGCGAGGTGAATGGCCTGCGGGTCGATGCGATTGTTGAACGCCCGGTCACCCGCCAGTGCTGTGCCGTCGGTGCGTATCACTCGCAGGTACTCGCCGCCCATGGGCGACTCGGACAGCACGTCACATCCAGCCGGAACAAACGCCAGGCCATTGGGCATCGCATCGAAGGGGTGTATCCGGTCAGTACCAATGGCGTGCACGCCGTGCTGGCTGTCGAAGGCAAAGCCGATCGCTGACTGGGTCGCCACGTACCGCGCCGAGTAGGCTGCGCCCGGCAGCAACTCGATCGCCCACGGACCGGCCTCGATACGACGTATCGGTTCAGCGACGGTTATGGGGTGGCGCCGGTTTCGATGGTTCATGAGCACCATAGTAGAGAAGAGGTCGGATAAAAGTCAGGTCGGTTTTTTGAAAGCCGACGTGGTGCGTCCGTGCCTAGACTGGGCCAAAGTCCAGGGAGCCATCTAAATGCACACATTCACTCGCGACGACATCGAAAACGCTGCCCGCCAGGTTTACCAGGTGATGCCGCCTACCGCCCAATACCGTTGGCCGTTGCTGGCCGAGCGGTTGGGCTGCACTGTTTGGGTCAAGCATGAAAATCACACACCGACCGGCGCCTTCAAGGTGCGTGGTGGTATCACCTTCATGCACTGGCTGCGTCGTGAGCATCCGGCTGTCAAAGGCATCGTCTCCGCGACGCGCGGCAATCACGGTCAGAGTCTGGCGCTGGCAGCGCGGGCGGTGGGCCTGAAAGCGTTGATCGTAGTACCGCAGGGCAACTCGGTGGAAAAGAACAATGCCATGCGCGGCTTTGGTGGTGAGGTGGTCGAGTACGGGCGTGATTTTGACGAGGCCCGTGAAGAGGCGGCGCGCCTGGCGCAGGAGCATGACCTTTTTCTGGTGCCGCCGTTTCACGTTGAACTGGTCAAGGGCGTGGCGACCTATGCGCTGGAGCTGTTCGTTACGGCGCCGGATCTGGATACGGTTTACGTGCCCATCGGCTGCGGATCGGGGATCTGTGGTGTCATCGCTGCTCGCGACGCACTAGGACTGAATACCGAAGTGGTGGGGGTGGTGTCGACGGAGGCCGCAGCTGCCAAGCTGTCGTTCGAAGCGAATGTGATCTGCGAAACGGCGTCGGCGAATACCTTTGCCGATGGCCTGGCTGTGCGCAAGCCGATTGCGCAGGCGTTCGACATCTATAAGGAAGGGGCGGCGAGGATCATCTCGGTCAGCGAAGGCGAGATTGCCGAAGCCATGCGTGTGTATTACACCGATACCCATAACCTTGCAGAGGGTGCAGGCGCCTCAGCGTTGGCTGCGTTGATGCAGGAGCGTGGGAGGATGGAGGGGAAGAAGGTCGGGGTGATTCTGTCCGGGGGGAATATCGACCGGTCGGTGTATGCGAAGGTGATTGGTTGATTACGGATGTGTAGGCGGGGTCGGCATTTAGTGGTAGCGATACGTTCGCGTCTATATAGAAGCGGCCTTTTTCCCTCTCTTGATAGAAAACGCAAATTAAGGGTTGACGGCAGATTCTGAGTCTCTATAATTCGCCCCACTTCCGGCGCAGTCGAAACGGAAAACTCCTTGAGATTCAATGAGTTAAGTAGGTTTCGAATGTGGGTCGCTTCAGTTCATCGAAGCCTGGGAGGAGTTGGAGATGCCGGTTTGTTCGGCGCTTTCAACGGTTCGATCTTCTCGGTCGAAAGCGGAGAAAAAGAGGTGTTGACAGCAGCGTGTAACGCTGTAGAATTCGCCTCCCGCTAACGAGAGATCGGAAGCGCAAGTGGTTGAAGTTGTTGAAGAAATCTTCGAAAACTTCTGAAAATAATCACTTGACAGCAAATGAGGCTGCTGTAGAATGCGCGCCTCGGTTGAGACGAAAGATCTTAACCAACCGCTCTTTA
>NZ_JAIHBA010000040.1:0-56815 GCF_019718735.1 Pseudomonas sp. RIT778
CCGCATCTGGTCGGCCTCGGACAAGATTGGCGTGGCCATTCCCGAGTAACTTCAAGCCACAACGCCGCACGCCGCCGCTCGTTCGGCGACATGGCGCAAGCTGTCGAAGTTGATATTGGCGCCGGAATCGATGGCGATAAACGTCTGATTCCGTGCGCCGGTTTGCGCGACGTACTGTTTGATGCCCGCGACCGCTAATGCACCGGAAGGCTCGGTGATCGAGCGGGTATCGTCGTAGATATTCTTGATCGCCGCGCAGAGTTCGTCGTTGCTGACGGTGATGACCTCATCCACGCAGAAGCGGCAAACCTCGAACCCGTAAGCGCCGATCTGCGCCACCGCCACACCATCGGCGAATGTGCCCACTTTGGGCAGCACCACTCGCTCATCCGCTAGCATGGCAGCCTTCAGGCAGGCCGAGTGCTCCGACTCGACACCGATGATCCGCACCTCCGGCCGAAGGTATTTCACATACGCCGCGATGCCGGCGATCAACCCGCCGCCGCCCACCGGGACGAAGATCGCATCCAGTGCGCCCTGGTGCTCGCGCAGGATTTCCATCGCGACCGTGCCTTGGCCAGCGATCACATCGGGATCGTCGAAAGGCGAAACGAACGTTCGCCCAGTCTGCTCAGCCAGTTGCAGCGCGTGAGCCAGGGCAAAGGGGAAGCTTTCGCCATGCAATAGCGCCTCGGCCCCACGACTGCTGACGCCCCGCACTTTCAACTCCGGGGTGGTTGCCGGCATGACAATGGTCGCGGCAATACCCAGTTCCCGCGCCGCCAGCGCTACGCCTTGCGCATGATTGCCCGCCGACGCCGTGATCACCCCGCGCGCCTTTTGCTCGTTGCTCAATTGCACCAGTTTGTTGTAGGCACCACGGATTTTGAAGGAGAACGTCGGTTGCAGGTCTTCGCGCTTAAGCAGGATCCGGTTGCCCAGCGCTTCGGACAGCGCCGGCGCCGGTTGCAGCGGCGTGCGCACCGCCAGTTCATACACCGGCGCGGCGAGGATCTTTTTCACGTACTGCTCAAGCAGGGCTTGTTGGGCGGGGCTGTAGCGCATGGTCGTCTCCTGACGTTTGATTCGGAACCCCGGAGACAGAAAGTAAAAACCCGCCTCTAGGGCGGGTTGGGTGCTGCAGTCGTGAGCTAGCCCGCCAAATGAGGAATGGCGGTAATAATGCTTGGCTGGCAGCGCAGAACGGTGGAAGTCATGGGCTCGAAATTAGCCCGGGCGCTGCTGGCAAGTCAATGGCGAATTTTGTGGCGGGTCTGTAGGCTGGCCTTTCGCTCATCTGCCCAAGGAAGGAATACCTGATGTCCATCGCCCTGCCCCTCACCGCGTTGATCGCTTTCAGCGGCTATACCGTTTCCGTGATGCTGCAAGCCGAGCAATCGCTGATCGACTTCGGCATCAGCCTGATGTCGCGGCCCGACACCGCGCAAGTGGTGATCGACCTCTATCTGCTGGCAACACTGGCCGGCGTCTGGATGTACAAGGACGCGCGCAAGCGTGGGCAGTCGGGCTGGTCCGTGGTGCCGTATCTGTTGCTGACGGCGGTGTTTGTTTCAGTCGGGCCGCTTTTGTACCTGGTGATTCGGGGCCTGCAGGATCGCAAACGCCCGGCCCCGGTCATTTCGCCAGACGCCTGAGCCCGAACAGCATCCCCCCCGCCCCCAGCAGCATCGCCGCCAGGAACAACGGGTACGACACCCACCACGGCGTGCCGGCGGTCATCATGCTGAATTCCGACATGCCGCCGATGCTCGCAATCAGGTTGAGCGGCAGGAACACCACGTTGATAAGCGTCAGTTTGCGCAGCAGGTTGTTCATGCTGTTGTTCATCAGGTTGCCCCGGGCGTCGATCAGCCCGGAGAACACCGTCGAATAGATTTCCGCCTGCTTGTAGCACTGGTTGTTTTCGATGATCAGGTCGTCGATCAGGCCGATCGCTTCGCTGCCGAAATGCTGTTTTTCCGCGTGATTGCGCAACCGCGTGAGCACCGCGCCGTTGCTGTGCAGGGCGTTGATGTAATAGATCAGGCTTTCGCTGAGGTTGAACATCTGCACCAGATGCTGGTTTTGCATCGAGGCGTTGAATTTCTGCTGCAACTCCCGGGCGACCAGTTTGATCACCTTCAGGTGCCCGAGGTAGTGATGGATGTTGTTGAACAACAGGTCCAGCAACACATCCAGCGGCGTGTTCAGTGGTTGACGTGTGCCGATACCGTGCAGCGGCGTGTCGTCCGTGGCGATCACCAGCAACTGGCCCGGTGAGAACAGCAAACCACAGGACGACACCTCGAACGCCAGGCTGCCGCCGCCGGAATAGTTTTCCGGGCGTTTCCAGATAAGAAACAGGTGATCGGGGTGAAACTCGATCCGCGACACCTCGTCCGGGTCGAGCGCCGAGGCCAGCGCGTGTTCATCGAGTTTGAAGTGACTGTGCAGCAAGTCGCGCTCGGCGGCGTCGGGGTCGCTGAACAGCATCACCTCGGCGTCCAGCCGCTCGACCCGCTGCAAGGCGCCGTGATTGAGTGCAAAGCTGTTGATCATCGGCCGGTCACCAGGCCTGGCCGCGGCGTTTGAGTTCGAGGCGCCGCACGAATTCTTCCAGCACCAGCGAATACAGATCGTCCTGCAGGTAGGCGTCTTCGATACCCGCGTCGAGGTTCGGGTTGTCGTTGACCTCGATCACCACCACCTTGTCGCCGGCCTGTTTCAGGTCAACGCCGTACAAGCCGTCGCCGATCAGGTTGGCGGTCTTCACCGCCAGTTCCACCACTGCGCGCGGCGCTTCGTGGATCGCCAGCGTGCGGCATTCGCCGTTGACGTCCTGGCCCTTGGCCTTGTGGTTGTAGATCTGCCAATGGCCCTTGGACATGAAGTACTGGCAGGCAAAGATCGGTTTGCGGTTGAGCACGCCGATGCGCCAGTCGTACTCGGTGTAGAAGAATTCCTGGGCCAGCAACAGTACAGAATGTTCGAACAGCTCGGCGGTGGCTTCCAGCAAAGCCTCTTGGCTCTCGACCTTGATCACGCCGCGTGAGAAACAACCGTCGGGGATCTTCAGCACCAGCGGAAAACCGAGGCGCTCGCCGACCCGCTCGAAGTCTTCGGGTCGCTCCTTGTAAAGAATTTCCGTGGCCGGCATGCCCAGTTGATGGCTGTTGAGCAGGTCGGTGAGGTAGACCTTGTTGGTGCAACGCAGGATTGACGTCGGGTCGTCCATCACCACCAGCCCTTCACTTTCGGCTTTCTTGGCGAAGCGGTAAGTGTGGTTGTCGACGCTGGTGGTCTCGCGGATCAGCAGGCCGTCGTACTCGGCCAGCCTTGCGTAGTCCTTGCGTTCGATCAGCTCGACATCGATGCCCATGCCCTTGCCGACCCGCACAAAGTTTTCCAGAGCCCGGGCATTGGACGGCGGCAACGCCTCCTGCGGATCATGCAGGATCGCCAGGTCATAACGCGCCACTTGCGGCGAACGCGGAACACGCCAGATCTTGCGACTGAAGCCGTCCAGCGCATTGGCGAACTGATCTTCCTGATCGTCGCGCAACTTGTGCAAGGCGCCGGACTTTATACCTTCGATGTGCCAGCCGTTAGTTCTACGGAATTCAACTAACAGAATCGGACACGGGAACACTTCAAACAATTGCCGGGCCAGATCCTGCAATGGCTCAATATGGGTTCTGCCGAAATAAAGTGTCAGCGTAAAACCTTCGGTGTCGCTGTAGAGATGATGGCTGAGGGCTTTTTCCAGGGTTTTATCCAGGTCGTCCAGTGCCAGGCCATAAAGAGATTTTCGCGTCAGCTCGCTGATGGTGCGCACCGAAGGAATCACCTTGTGCCCCCGGGCTTCAGCCAACAGCGAGCAGTAATAGCCGTGGCCCAGGTACTTGTAGCTGCGGCACAGGTTGATCACCTGCACCCGTTTTCCCGGCTCGCTGTCGGGTGGTTGTTCGAGGTATTCCTGGGCCGTCAGGATGTCTTCGCTGGGAAAGTACGAGGCCCAGTCTTCCTTGCGTTCGACGATGATCAACACTTGACTGGAAGTTCTGACCTGCGGTTTTAAATAAGTTGCCGGCGGCAAACTTTGACTGGATACTTCGCGCCAATGACCCTGTACCGCTGACATAGAAATTGATCCGTTGGAGAACAAGACCTTTTCTATTAAGCACGAAGTTTTTCGAAAGTCCCGTTTCGTTACGCAACTTTTACGGTGGTCATATGAATGCTGTTTTTCGCCTGGCGGTCGTTGATGATTTGCCAGCGTTGCTCACGCTGGAAATGCACTGCTTCACCACGGACCGGCTCACCCGCCGCAGTTTCCAATGGATGATTACCCGGGCCCACGGGCAATTGTGGGTGGCCGAACGCGAGGGCCAACTCGCCGGTTATGCGCTGGTGCTGTTTCATCGCGGCACCTCGCTGGCCCGGCTGTATTCGATTGCGATTGCTCCCGAGGCGCGCGGCGGTGGTCTGGGCAAGCAATTGCTGCATCGGATCGAGGCCTGCGCGCTCGAGCACGACTGCGCCTACCTGCGGCTGGAAGTGCGCACCGACAATCCCACCGCCATCGCCCTGTACGAGCGCAACGGTTACCGGCGTTTTGCACTGATCCATGACTACTACGAGGATCACGCCGACGCGTTGCGTCTGGAGAAACGCATTCTCCAGCACCGCGATTCACGCAACATCAAGGTCCCCTATTACCGACAAACCACCGATTTTACCTGCGGCCCGGCCTGCTTGTTGATGGCCATGGGGGCATTGCAGGCAGATCGTTTGCTGGAGCGGCGCGAGGAATTGCAGTTGTGGCGCGAGGCAACCACGGTGTTCATGACGGCCGGCCATGGCGGTTGCAGCCCGCAAGGTCTGGCACTGGCGGCGTGGCGCCGGGGTTTCAACGTGCGTTTGCAACTGAGCATGACCGGGCCGCTGTTTCTCGACGGCGTGCGCGATGCGCATAAAAAAGATGTCATGCGCCTGGTACACGACGAGTTCATGGCGCAAATGAACGACACAGACGTCGATCAGGTCATTGGCGTAATGCTGGACTTGCCCGCATTGCTGGCCAACGGTGGTCAACCCTTGGTGCTGATCAGCAGCTATCGCCTGACCCGGTCCAAATCGCCGCACTGGGTGATCGTCACCGACTGCGATGAAGACTTCGTCTACCTGCACGACCCGGATGTCGATCACAGCCAGCATCGTCAGCCCATGGACTGCCAGCACGTGCCGGTCAGCCATGGGGAGTTCGAGAAGATGTGCCGCTTCGGTCGCGGCAAGTTGCGGGCAGCGGTGGTGCTTTACGCTCGCTCGCCCGCGTGAAGGTTCATTTGAGTCCGATCTTGTACAGCGAGCCATCGGACTCATCGGTCAGCACATACAGGTAACCGTCCGGCCCTTGGCGCACATCCCGGATCCGCTGTTTCAGTTCGCCCAGCAAGCGTTCTTCATGCACCACCTTGTCGCCGTCGAACTGCAAACGGATCAGTTCCTGCGTCACCAGCGCTCCGATGAACACGTTGTGCTGCCAGGGTTTGAACCGATCGGCATCGTAGAACGCCATACCGGTGACACCCGGGGACTTTTCCCACACATGGTGCGGCCCGACCGTGCCTTCGGCGGTCTTGCCCTTGGCTTCCGGGATCGGTTGCATGGAGTAATTGATGCCGTGGGTCGCCAGCGGCCAGCCGTAATTTTTGCCGCGTTCGATGATGTTCACCTCGTCGCCACCGCGCGGGCCGTGCTCGTTTTCCCACACGGTTCCGGTCCACGGATTGAGCGCGGCGCCCTGGGGATTGCGGTGCCCGTAGGACCAGATCTCCGGGCGCACACCGGACTGGCCGACAAAGGGATTGTCATCGGGTACTTTGCCGTCGGGGTAGATCCGCACGACCTTGCCTTGCAGCTTGTCCAGATCCTGCGCGGTCGGGCGATCATTGTTTTCGCCCAGAGTGATGAACAGATAACCGTCCCGGTCGAACACCAGCCGCGAGCCGAAGTGGTTGCCGACCGACAGTTTCGGTTCCTGACGGAAAATCACGTTGAAGTCCTTCAGGGTTTTCAGGTCATCCGACAGACGCCCGCGCCCCACCGCCGTTCCGGCCTTGTCACCCGCTCCGCCGCCCTCGGCGTAGGACAGGTACACAAGGCGATCCTGTTTGAAATCCGGTGACAGCACCACGTCGAGCAATCCGCCCTGCCCCTTGGCCCAGACGTCCGGCACACCGGTGATCGGCGCGGACAGTTTGCCGTCAGCGCCTACCACACGCAGGTTGCCCGGCCGCTCAGTCACCAGTATGCCCTGGCGATCCGGCAGGAACGCCAAGGCCCATGGATGCTCGAGGCCTTGGGTAATCGTCGTGACTTCAAGGGTGCCCTGTTCGCTTTGCAGCTCTTTGGGAGCGGCAGCGAACGCCGGGGCGGCGATCAGTGCACTGGCACACAGGCCGGCCAGAAGGGTTTTACGCAACATGCACGATTCCTTTTGTTCGTTTGAAGGGCTGACAGAAGCGGTTCTGCCATTCAACGGTTGCTCCCGCTGTCACGGGCTGGAGGGTTGGGAATGAACGTGGGTGGCGTGCTCGGGACGGAGCGCAGCGGCTGGCCATTGCCGATGCCGCGGTTTTCCAGGGTCGGCGGCCGTGGCACGGGCACCGTATTCGGCCCGCGAACGGCCGGTGCGCTGGGCTGGGTGCCCTGCATGCTGTTGGGGTTCGCCCGACGGATCGGGCTGTTATAAGGATTGTTGCTGTTGCCGGTCGGACTTTGTGCCAGCAACAGCGATGAATGCGCGGTGGCGCCCTCGGCGTGAACCAGCCCGCCACTGAGGACCAGCAACGTAATGCCAAGCAGGAAACGGTTCATGAACGGCCTCTCTTGATGCGCGTGTTTTGATGCATGTGGCTTAGAGCCTTCGAGTCCACGCTACGCCCAGGGTTCGGATTTGTTAACCCGTCACCGCTAAACAAGATGTAACACGGCTTGACCTGCCGTTTACCGCCGCACCCCGCAAACAACGGAAACTTTTACGCCGGGCCACGGGTCACCCGAACATCACTCGGAGAACAGCACCATGGCTCGGGCAATCTGGAAAGGCGCAATCAGTTTCGGTCTGGTGCACATCCCCGTGGCGCTCGTTTCGGCGACCTCGTCCCAAGGCGTCGATTTCGACTGGCTCGACAGCCGCAGCATGGATCCGGTCGGCTATAAACGGGTCAACAAGGTCACCGGCAAGGAAGTCACCAAAGAGCACATCGTCAAAGGCGTGCAGTTCGAAAAAGGCCGCTATGTGGTGCTCAGCGAAGAAGAAATCCGTTCGGCGCACCCGGTTTCGACTCAAACCATCGACATCTTCGCCTTCGTCGACAGCGAGCAAATTCCGTTGCAGAACATCGACACGCCCTATTACCTGGCCCCGGACAAGCGCGGTGGCAAGGTCTACGCCTTGCTGCGTGAAACCCTGAGCAAAACCCAGAAGGTCGCCCTCGCCCGCGTGGTTTTACACACGCGCCAGTATTTGGCGGCGTTGATGCCCCTCGAGTCCGCACTGGTGCTGGTGAAGCTGCGCTGGCCGCAGGAAGTGCGCAGCCTCGACGAACTGGCGCTGGGCAGCGAAGTGACCAAGCCGCAACTGGCCAAGGGCGAACTGGACATGGCCAAACGGCTGGTGGAAGACATGACGGCGGACTGGACGCCCGAGGATTACAGCGACGAGTTCGAAAACAAGATCATGGCGCTGGTGGACAAGAAGGCCCATGAAGGCAAGATCGAAGACGTTGAGACGGTTTCCGGTGAAGAAGAGCGCAAGTCGGCCGATGTTATCGACCTGACCGAACTGCTCAAGCGCAGCCTCGGCGGGAAAGCCCCGGCCAAACCGGCGAAGAAGACCGCCAGCAAGACAACACCGGCGAAGAAGACCAAAAAGGCCTCATGAAAATGAAATCGGGCGACTGTCTTTCAACAGTCGCCCGACTCATCAGATCAGAATGAAGATCGCCAGCAGACCGCCGAAGATCGCCCACTTTTCCATGTAATAGAGTTTGCGATTGCGCTTTTTCAGTTCTTTGCCGCGCAGGCGAATCTTGTAGATTTTGGTAAACAAGCGGTTGATGCCACCGGTGCGGTCACCCGCATCGTTAGGCGCACCGGCCGCCGACATCACGTTGCGGCTGAACCAGCCGTTGAACGCCGCTGCCCAGCGATACTTCATCGGACGTTCAACGTCACAGAACAGGATGATGCGGTTCTGGTCGGTGGTGTTTTCCGCGTAATGAATGAAGGTCTCGTCGAACATCACCGCTTCGCCATCACGCCAGTGATAGTTCTCGCCATCGACGTTGATGTAGCAACCGGCGTCGTTCGGCGTTTCCAGGCCCAGGTGATAACGGTAGGAACCGGCGTATGGGTCGCGGTGACGCACCAGTTTCGAGCCCGGCGGCAATTCTGCAAACATCGCAGCCTTGATCGAGCCGATGCTCTGCACCAGTTCAGTGGTGCGCGGGCACAATTGCAGCGCCGACGGGTGGCTGTCGCCGTACCACTTCAGGTAGAAACGCTTCCAGCCAGTCTTGAAAAACGAGTTGAAACCGACGTCGTCGTACTGGTTGGAACGTTTGATTTCGCCGGCGCGCAGCAGGTTGCGGCCTTCCTCGCGGATTTCTTCCCAGTGCGCCTGCAACGGGCTCAGATCCGGAAAGTCCTTCGGATCTAGGTACGGCGTGTTGGGTTTTTTCGAGAACAGGTAAAGGAAGCAGTTGATCGGTGCCAGAAACGAAGAGTGATCGCTCAGTTGACGACCGATTTTGTGGCGCACACGACCGCGCAGGTGAACGTATGCAATGGAAATGACATATACAGCGGCAATGATGAGTTTCACGGAAATCGTCACACGTCAGAAGTGAACAAACTGCGCGCCTTTAGGGCTGTGGCCCAAGGTCTGTGGCAGTGGTCTGAAATCAAAAAGCGTCCCGGTGGCGCATCCTTGAGTCCATGCCGTACAAGGCATTGGGTGAATGGATGGCATTTTAGCCACAGTTTGTAACCAATAGTGAACACTCATCTGTGAAAAACTGTCCCGCGATCGCGCCAAACGGCAATCGGGATGTCACTGCCCTATCGTTTAAAGAGCCAGACCAGTACAATCGCCGCCAAACTTTACGCGCCCCCCTTGGTTGATGACGGGATTGTCCCGCCTCAGCGCACTTCGACTCGGGCCAAGCGCTCCGGCTGCACCCTCGCTACTCAGCACGCTTCGCAGGAAAAACCTTTGATTTCTACAGCTAACATCACCATGCAGTTCGGCGCCAAGCCGCTGTTTGAAAACGTTTCGGTCAAATTCAATGGCGGCAACCGCTACGGCCTGATCGGCGCCAACGGTTGCGGCAAGTCGACCTTCATGAAAATCCTCGGCGGCGACCTCGAGCCGTCCGGTGGCCAGGTCATGCTGGAGCCGAACATTCGCCTGGGTAAACTGCGCCAGGATCAGTTCGCCTACGAAGAATTCACCGTGATCGACACCGTGATCATGGGTCACGAAGAGCTGTGGAAGGTCAAGGCCGAGCGCGACCGCATCTACTCGCTGCCGGAAATGAGCGAAGAAGACGGCATGGCCGTGGCCGAGCTGGAAACCGAGTTCGCCGAGATGGACGGCTACACCGCCGAATCCCGCGCCGGTGAACTGCTGCTGGGTCTGGGCATTCCGCTGGAGCAGCATTTCGGCCCGATGACCGAAGTTGCACCGGGCTGGAAACTGCGTGTTCTGTTGGCCCAGGCACTGTTCTCCGATCCGGAAGTGCTGCTGCTCGACGAACCGACCAACCACCTGGACATCAACACCATCCGCTGGCTGGAAACGATTTTGACGGCGCGTAACAGCACCATGATCATCATTTCCCACGACCGTCACTTCCTGAACAGCGTCTGCACCCACATGGCCGACCTGGACTACGGCGAGCTGCGTCTGTTCCCGGGCAACTACGACGAGTACATGACCGCGGCGACCCAGTCCCGCGAGCAACTGCTGTCGGACAACGCCAAGAAGAAAGCCCAGATCGCCGAACTGCAAACGTTCGTCAGCCGCTTCTCGGCCAACGCCTCGAAAGCCAAGCAGGCCACTTCCCGCGCCAAGCAGATCGACAAGATCCAACTGGCCGAGGTCAAGCCATCGAGCCGCGTGAGCCCTTTCATCCGTTTCGAACAGACCAAGAAGCTGCACCGCCAGGCCGTGACCATCGAGCAGATGTCCAAGGGCTTCGACGGCAAGACCCTGTTCAAGAACTTCAGCTTCACCGTTGAAGCCGGCGAGCGCGTGGCGATCATCGGCCCGAACGGTATCGGCAAGACCACTCTGCTGCGCACGCTGATGGGCGAACTGACCCCGGACGCAGGCACGGTGAAGTGGACCGAAAGCGCGGAGCTGGGCTACTACGCTCAGGACCACGCCCACGACTTCGAAGACGACGTCAGCCTGTTCGACTGGATGGGTCAGTGGACTCAGGGCGAGCAAGTGATCCGTGGCACCCTCGGTCGCATGCTGTTCTCCAACGACGAGATCCTCAAGTCGGTGAAGGTGATTTCCGGTGGTGAGCAAGGTCGCATGCTGTTCGGCAAGCTGATCCTGCAAAAGCCGAACGTACTGGTGATGGACGAACCGACCAACCACCTGGACATGGAATCGATCGAGGCGCTGAACCTGGCGCTGGAAAACTACCCGGGCACGCTGATCTTCGTCAGCCACGACCGTGAGTTCGTATCGTCCCTGGCCACGCGCATCATCGAGCTGAGCCCGAACGGCGTGACCGACTTCAGCGGCACCTACGACGATTACCTGCGCAGCCAAGGCGTAGTGTTCTAAGTCGAATCGAGCGGTAAACAGAAAGCCCTGTCCTTGTGACAGGGTTTTTTTTACTCATTCCTGATCGTTCCCACGCTCTGCGTGGGAATGCCTCAAGGGACGCTCCGCGTTCCAGCTCTGGAAGGGACGCGGAGCGCCCCGGGCTGCATTCCCACGCGGAGCGTGGGAACGATCAACGGGAAACGGGGAAACGGGGAAACGGGGAAACGATAGTTAGCCTGCTTTCTTTTATTTCAGCGCCACGCCATGATGCGGACTCTCCCACCGCCGCCCGCGAACGAGTCCTCATGTCTGCGCAGCAACAGCCACCGCAAAGCTCCATGGCGATCACCCTGCAGATCGTCTCCATCGTTTTCTATACCTTTATTGCCTTCCTCTGCATCGGTCTGCCGATTGCGGTGCTGCCCGGCTATGTGCACGAGCAATTGGGTTTCAGTGCCGTGATCGCGGGGCTGGTGATCGGTTCGCAATACCTGGCCACCCTGCTCAGCCGACCGATGGCCGGGCGCATGTCGGACACCATCGGCACCAAACGGGCGATTGTGTATGGCTTGTCGGGGATTGTGCTCAGCGGCGTGTTGACGCTGGTTTCGACGCTGCTGCAGAGCTTGCCGTTGTTGAGCCTGTCGATCCTGATCGTCGGTCGCCTGTTGCTGGGGATCGCGCAGGGTTTGATCGGCGTCGGCACCATCAGTTGGTGCATGGGCCAGGTCGGTGCCGAACACACCGCACGCTCGATTTCCTGGAACGGCATCGCGTCCTACGGTGCGATTGCCATCGGTGCGCCGCTGGGCGTGGTGATGGTCGCCGATTACGGTTTCGAAAGCCTTGGCATTGCGTTGTCGCTGCTCGCAGCCGGCGCACTGCTGCTGATCCGCAACAAGCCGTCGGTGCCGGTGGTGCGCGGTGAACGGCTGCCGTTCTGGGCAGTGTTCGGGCGGATTGCACCGTTCGGCGCCAGTCTGAGCCTGGCATCGATTGGCTACGGCACGCTGACCACCTTCATCACCCTGTATTACCTCAATCGCGGCTGGACTGGTGCGGCGTACTGCCTGACCGTATTCGGCGTGTGTTTCATTCTGTCGCGGCTGCTGTTCATTTCGGCCATCGGGCGTTTCGGCGGATTCACCTCGGCGATTGCCTGCATGACCATCGAAACCGTCGGCCTGGTCATGCTGTGGCTGGCGCCCTCGACCGCGTATGCCTTGATTGGCGCCGGTCTGGCCGGGTTCGGTCTGTCGCTGGTGTACCCGGCGCTGGGCGTCGAGGCGATCAAGCAAGTGCCCAACTCCAGTCGCGGTGCCGGGCTGAGTGCCTATGCGGTGTTTTTCGATCTGGCGCTGGCGATTGCCGGGCCGTTGATGGGCGCGGTGGCGCTGAATCTGGGCTATTCGTGGATTTTCTTCAGCGCAGCGGTGCTGTCCGTGACCGGACTGGGACTGACCTTGCTGCTCAAGCGCCGAGCCATGACGTAAAGGCTCACTGATCCGCCGTCTGCATCCCCGCGCGGGTCGGCCGGCCCAAGGCATGGGAGAAGAACCGCCCGGCCTCGGAAATCAGGTTGCGGTGGATGTCTTCGCGGTCCACGCCATCGGCATCGGTGCACAGCGCCGGCATGGCGAGGATCTGCTCTTCGGTGCACGGCGCCATGAACACGAAGTGCCCTGCCCCGGCCAGCAATTTGAAGTCGGGTGCGGTCGGTAGCTTGCGCGCCAGGGCGGCAGCGTTTTTATCGAAGGCCACCAGCTTGTCGCCATCGCCGCTGTACAGCAGCACCGGCACATGCACATCGGCCAGGGTGTGACGACCAAACTTGAGACTCAGCGGCGCCATCAGCAGCAACGCATGAACGCGCGGATCGGCCACCGGTTGCAGATCGTCGCGGTCGACAATCAACTCACCCTGGGTGTTGCAGGCGTCGCGGTCGTCCGGGCGTTCCTGGCAGTAACGGCGCAGACGATCCAGATCCGGCTGTGCGCCGGACAGAATCAACGCCGTTTCGCCGCCCGCCGAATAGCCGATCACGCCGACCTGCTCGGCGTTCACATACGGCGCGAGCATGCGATCGCCCAACGTCGCGGTAATGGCTTCGGAAATCTGGATCGGCCGGCCATAAAGGTTGCTCAGTGTGCCGAGGCGGCTGTGATCCTTGGAGTTGTCGCCGGGGTGAATCACCGCCACCACTACAAAGCCCTTGCGTGCCAGTGACGTGGCCAGGTCGTGCAGTGCCAGTGGCGTGCCGGTGTTGCCGTGGGACAGCATCAGCATCGGGAAGCGGCCGATGGCGACTTTGGTGTCTTCGCCGGCTTCGACAGAATAGCCTTCGAGCAGGCTCATGTGTTCGCGGTCGCTGGAGGGATAGAACGCGATGGCGCGCATCGGTTGCAGGTCGAGCGGATCGAGGAACGTCATCTCGTGATAGCCGACGCTCCAGCGCGGGTGCTGCCCGGGCGCAGCGTGCACTGAATTCAGGCTGCCGAGCAGGCAAATCAGTAACGCTGCACAAAGACGCATCATGGGATGCCCCACCCTGTTGTTACTCAATCGAAAGATCCGTTGTGTTCGACGCCCGAAATTCCGAGGTTCGGTGATCCGGCGCGACGTTGCACTCAGACGTTGATCATCAGACTGCATAACCCGGGCCAGATTATGTAACAGTCAGAAACAAAAAACTCCGTATCTGGCCCTTGCGGAACCAGAATACAGAGTTTTTTTAAGGATTACCTGAACGCGAGCTGCGCTTTACGCAAGCCTTACGCGGCGGCGAACAGTTGCTCGCTGATCTTCGCCTGAGCAGCGCTCATGGCGTTGTTGCGCACTTCTTCGCCGTAGGCCAGGCCCTCAGCACGTACGACTTCGATGTCGGTGATGCCGAGGAAGCCGAAGACCAGTTTCAGGTAGTCTTCGTGCGCCACGCCCGAAGCCTGACCGGCGTGAATGCCGCCAGCGGTGGACACGATCACGACTTTCTTGCCACCGCACAGACCTTCAGGACCGGCTTCGGTGTAACGGAAGGTCTGGCCGGCAACGGCGATGCGGTCGATCCAGGCTTTGAGCTGGGTCGGTACGGTGAAGTTGTACATCGGTGCAGCAACGACGATGGCGTCGGCGGCGATGAATTCGGCCAGGGTGGTGGCGCTCAGTTCGGCTTCGTGCTGTTGGGCGGCGTTGCGCAGTTCAGCGGTGGTGCCAGCAGCCACCAGGGTGGTCGATGAGAAATGGCTGATGGCGTCGGCCGCCAGGTCGCGGTAGGTCACGACAGCGCTTGGCTCGGCGGCTTGCCAGGCTTGAGTCACCTGACTGCTCAGCTGACGGGAAGCGGAGTTGTCGCCCAGAATGCTCGAATCGATGTGCAGCAGTTTCATGTGGAATCTCCTGGAATGAATCGCCGGTGGCGACGGAATGGAGACAATCCTACCGACGAAACGAATAGCTGATTAGACGGCAACAATGCGATAGTTTGTCCCACTGATAGAACAGTCGGATTTCCAGATGCAAGACCTCAACGATCTCTACTATTTCGCCAAAGTGGTCGAAGCCGGCGGATTCGCCGCCGCCGGCCGCTTGCTGGGCATTCCCAAGTCACGCCTTTCGCGGCGCATCGCCGAGCTGGAAGAACGCCTCGGCGCACGCTTGCTGCAACGCACCACTCGCCAATTGAAGCTGACAGCCGTCGGCGAACGCTATTTGCGTCACTGTCAGGCAATGCTGCTGGAAGCGGAAATGGCCGACGAGACGGTCGCCAGCATGTCCAGCGAGCCTCGTGGACGCCTGCGGGTTTCAAGCCCGACGGGGTTGGCCCATGAAATGCTGCCGGTGGTGATCAGCAATTTCCTTGGCAAATACCCCCAGGTGCAACTGGAAGTGACCCTGATCAATCGCCGGGTCGACCTCATCACCGAAGGCATCGACGTCGCCCTGCGCGTGCGCGAACACGGTGATGAAGAGCCGATGCTGGTGACCCGCCGCCTGCGTCAGGCGCAAATGGTGGTGGTCGCAAGCCCTTCCTTTATACAGGGCGTGGAAATCAATCATCCGCAGGACCTGAAGAACCTGCCGGTGCTGGGCGCGCTGGAAGCGGATCGCATGGTGCATGTGCGCCTGCTCGATCAGCACGGCAAGAGTTGTGATCTGGCGCTGGAAGCACGGCTGGGCATCGACGATTTCATCGTGCGCAAGGCCTGTGTGCTGGCCGGCCAGGGGTTCACCCTGTTGCCGATGATGTATTGCGAAGCGGAGCTGAACAAAGGCACGCTGGTGCAGTTGCTGCCGGACTGGTCACTGCCCGGCGGCTGGCTGCAAGCGGTGTATCCGCACCGGCGTGGGGTGATGCCGGCGGTGCGCGCATGGATCGATCATCTGGTCGAATCGTTCAATGCCTGTGGAGAGCGGCTGTTATGAAACAAGGGAAGATGAACGAGCAGGATGTCGCGGATTTCTGTCTGGCCCTGCCCGGCGCCCGGGAAGACTACAAATGGGGTGGCGTGCGGGTGTTTTCGATTGCCGGCAACAAGATGTTTGCCTTGCAGGGTTTGCGCGGTGATTCGCTGGCGTTCAAGGTCGACAAGGACCTGTTTCTCGGTCATTGCGACCGTCCGGGCATTCACCCGGCACCGTATCTGGCCCGGGCGCAATGGATCATCATGCACCCGCCCTACCCGCTGGGCGCCGAGGAACTGCAAGGGTTGCTGCAGCGCTCCCATCAACTGGTGGTGAGCAAGCTGCCCAAGCGCGTGCAGGTCGGGCTGTTGCTCTAGAACAGCGCCAGCAGGTTCGAACCGAGGAACAACTGATCGATCCAGAACACCTGGTGCAACGCCACGATCATCCAGAACAGCACCTGAAACGACACCTTGCGCGTCTTGTGCCGGAAAACCTGTTGAGCGATCAACGCGCCCGGCCAGCCGCCGGCCAGTTCCACCGCGTGCAGGATGTTTTCCGGTGTGCGCCAGGCGTCGGCGCGGGCCTTGCGCTTGTCCGCCCAGTACAGGAAAAACGCCAGCACGCTGACCAGCCCGTAAGCCGTCAGCGGTACCAGGGAAATCCCGCGCAGCCACATCGACAGCGAGCCGAACAACGGCAACGCGCAGACGATCAGCAGCACCACCAGCTTCAATTTCAGATGCTGAATATTGCCACCGGAAGGCCCGCGATCCGGGCGGCGTGCGCGGGAATCACTCATGGCTGGGCGGCCGTCCAGTCGATCCAGCCGAACTGCCAGGTCGCCAGGATCACCAGACCAAAGACGATCCGGTACCAGGCGAACGCCGCGTAGCTGTGGCTGCCGATGAACTTGAGCAGCCCGCGCACCGCGATCATGGCGAAGATGAACGCCGTGACGAAACCGATGGCGAACACCGGGAAGTCGGCCGGAACGAACAGGTCGCGATACTTGTAGCCCGAATACACCGCCGCACCGACCATGGTCGGCATCGCCAGGAAGAACGAGAACTCGGTGGCGGTCTTGCGCGACAGGCCAAACAACAGGCCGCCGATGATGGTCGAGCCGGAACGCGAAGTGCCGGGGATCATCGCCAGGCACTGGGCGAAGCCGATCTTCAGCGCATCCGTCCAGCGAATCTCGTCGACCGTTTCGGCGTGCACTTCATGCTGACGCTGCTCGGCCCACAACATCACGATGCCGCCCACCACCAGCGCGGCGGCCACGGTGATCGGGTTGAACAGGTAATGGTGAATCAGATCCGCGAAGATCACGCCCAGCACCACGGCGGGCAGGAAGGCGATCAGCAGGTTGGCGGTAAAACGCCGCGCACTCGGCTGGGTTGGCAGGCCGATGACCACGTCGAGGATCTTGCGGCGGAATTCCCAGACCACCGCGAGAATCGCGCCGAGCTGGATGATGATGTTGAACGCCATGGCCCGCTCGCCTCCGAAATCGAGCAGGTCGGCAACAATGATCTGGTGTCCGGTACTGGAAATGGGCAAAAACTCCGTCAGCCCCTCTACAACTCCTAGAATCAATGCCTGCAAGGCGGTCCAAAGATCCATCAATCCCCCAAAGAGCGATGCCCGGCGGCATGCCCCGATAGTATTTTTTTACGTTCACTGCGTTCAGCGTAGCTGGTTAAAGCTGTACCGATTCCGCACGCACAGGATCCACACGAAACAGTCAAAATTCCGTGAAAAATCAATTTGGATTCAGGTTTTCACGCGCGGCGCCGAAATCCTAACAGACAAGCCGTAATAGCGCTGCCGCGTTATACGACTTGGGTCGCGTATGCCCGGCTACCGAAACGTGGTTGGATGCTGGCGGTGGTTTATTACAAGAAAAAGAATCCGGAGTGACAGCGTTATGAACAGCTTGCGCAGTGTGTCGATCAGCCGACGCTTGTGGCTCATCTTGATTGTGGCGGTGGTCATGCTTCTGACGTTGGGCGTCTTGATGCTCAAGCAGATCCACGATGACCTTTACCACGCCAAGGCCCAGAAAACCCAGCATGTGGTGCAGACCGCCAGCGGTTTGCTGACTTACTACCAGGGCCTCGAAGCTGCGGGGACCCTGACCCGCGACGTGGCGCAGAAACAGGCGCTGACCGCAATCCGAGGCCTGCGCTATGACCAGAACGATTACTTCTGGATCAACGACCTCACACCCGTGATGGTCATGCATCCGACCAATCCCAAGCTTGAAGGCCAGAACCTCTCGGCGATCCGCGACCCGGACGGTTTTGCGGTGTTCAACGAAATGGTCGCCATCGCCAAAGCCAAGGGCGCCGGCATGGTCGATTATCGCTGGCCCAAACCCGGCGCCAGTGAGCCGGTGGCCAAGACTTCCTACGTGAAACTGTTCGAGCCGTGGGGCTGGGTCATCGGTTCTGGCGTTTACGTCGACGACGTGCAGGCCGAGTTCCAGGGTCAGGTGATCAAGGCGTCGGTAGTCGGGCTGGTCATTGCGGTGATCATGGCGCTGCTGGTGATCCTGATTGCCCGCAGCATCGTCCGTCCGTTGCAGGAAACCGTGAACGCCATGGCCAACATCGCCAGCGGCGAAAGCGATCTGACCCGCAGCCTCGATACCCACGGCCAGGACGAAGTCACTCAACTGGCCCATCACTTCAATGCCTTCACCGCCAAGCTGCGCCGGGTGATCGGTGACTTGCAGGTGTCCGCCAGCGCATTGGGCCAGTCGTCCAGCGAACTGGGCAACGATGCGACTCAGGCCCAGCAGCGCAGCCAGCAGCAATCGCAGCAGATGGAACTGGTGGCCACCGCCGTCAACGAAGTGACCTACGGCGTGCAGGACGTGGCGAAGAACGCCGAACACGCCGCCAGCGAAATGCGCGACGCAGAGGCTCAGGCCCAGCAAGGCCAGATCAACATCGACGGCAGCCTGCAACAGATCGACAAGCTGTCCGGCACCATCGATCAGGCCGTCGAAGTCATCCGCACGCTGGCGACCGAAAGCACGCAGATCGGCAGCGTGCTGGAAGTGATCCGCTCGATTGCCGAGCAGACCAACCTGCTGGCCCTCAACGCCGCGATTGAAGCGGCTCGCGCCGGTGAACAGGGTCGCGGGTTTGCGGTGGTCGCCGACGAAGTGCGTTTGCTGGCGCAGCGCACGCAGAAGTCCACGGCGGAAATCCAGACGATGATCGAACGTCTGCAAAATCATTCCGAAGCCGCCGTGAAAGTGATCGGTGACAGCAGCAAGGCCTCGCAACTGACCATCGAACAGGCGGGTCTTGCCAGTGCCAGCCTGAATGCCATTGGGCAGGCTCTGCGTAACCTCAATGGCCTGAACGCCTCGATTGCCAGCGCAACGCTGCAGCAGGCGCACGTGGTCGAAGACATCAATCAGAACGTCACCCAGGCGGCAGGGTTGTCCCACAGCACCGCGCTGGCGGCCGAGCAATCGAGCGTGGCCAGCGTGCGTCTGGGCCAACTCAGCGAGCAACTGAACGGTTTGCTGCGTCAGTTCAGAGTCTGATCGCCCTTGCAGGTGGGAACTCGTTTCCCACCTGTTTTTCGGTACAATCCGCTCCCTCTTTTATTCCCCCCAAGGATCCTGCATGTCCGGGCTTGAACTGTTTGCGGCCGCCCTCGGTGTGATCGCCGTGTGGCTCACGGTCAAACAGAATCCGTGGTGTTGGCCGATCGGGCTGGTCATGGTGTCGCTCTACACCTGGGTGTTCTTCGAGGTGAAGCTGTATTCGGACATGCTGCTGCAAGTCGTTTATGCCGGGCTGCAAATCTATGGCTGGTGGCAATGGACGCGGGCCGGGACGATGCATGACGGGCGCGAGGTCAGCCGGCTCGACAATCGCTCGATTGCGCAGGGCCTGGCCATCGGCGCTGTCGGCAGTCTGCTGCTGGGCGCGGCCATGGCCCATTGGACCGACGCTGCGCAACCGTGGCTCGACGCCGCGCTGACCGGTTTCAGTCTGGTCGCGCAATTCTGGATGGCCCACAAACGTCTGCAATGCTGGGCGTTGTGGTTCGTGCTGGATGTGATCTTCGTCGGCCTCTTCCTCTATAAAGGGCTGTACCTCACGGCGGCGCTGTATGCCCTGTTCACCCTGATCGCAGTGCAAGGCTGGCGCGAATGGCGTGCCGATCCGGCGTTGCAACGATGAAAGTGATTGTCCTGACCGGCCCCGAGTCGACGGGCAAGAGCTGGCTGGCGGCCGGAATCCAACAGCAGTTCGGCGGTTTGCGCGTAGACGAGTATGTGCGCTGGTTCATCGAGCAGAACCAGCGGGATACTTGCCTCGCCGATATCCCCGAGATCGCGCGCGGCCAGTTGCAATGGGAAGACGCGGCACGCGCGCAGCAGCCGCAATTGCTGATTCTCGATACCCATCTGTTGAGCAATATCCTGTGGAGCCAGACCTTGTTCGGAGACTGCCCGCCCTGGCTGGAAACCGAATTGCTGGCGCGTCATTACGACCTGCACCTGCTGCTCTCCCCCGAGCAGATCGAGTGGGCGGACGATGGTCAGCGTTGCCAGCCCGACTTGAGCGAACGGCTTGCGTTCTATCAGGCAACCCGAACCTGGCTGGAAACCCATCACCAGCCTTTGCAGATCATTCAGGGCAGTTGGGCGGATCGCCAGCAGCAAGCCTTCGACGCGGTTCGCGCCCTGCTCGCGGACTGACCCGGTTTTCGGGGCGTTTGCCCCGTCGTATCCCCCTGCTTTGGGGCCAAAGTGTCCGTTCCTGAAACACTCCTTCGGGTTCAAAGTGCCCGTCTCAGCGCCCTTCATCCCTTTGTCATGCGACTTGTTACGCGGTTGAAACACAGCCCTGCAAACCCTTGTTCCAGAGCTTTGCAATGACTTTGTGAGGTTGCGAAGGCAATGACTTGTTTCAACGATGAAACAGCTTTTGTACCAGACCTGCGCTCGTCAAACCCAACATATTGAAATTCAAAGACAATTCAAAAGCGGCACAGCTTTCGCTCTCTCCTTCACAACGCTGAACAGGCTCAGCCCACTGAAGAAGGAATTGCCGTCGTGGGGAATATCAAAAAAGCCTTCACCTGCCTTCTGCTGATCGGATCAGCCGCCAGCACTTTCCTCAGTTTCAACGTTCAGGCCGAAGGCAATGGCGTGATCGTGCTCAATCGTGACGTCCAGCCGATCCCGATCGGCCGCAGCGGCGGCAAAGACCCGTACCCCACCACCGTCAATGCCAATCCTTCGGGCCGCATCGGTCAAGCAATGACCAGCACCGAACTCAACGACGGTGAATTTGCCAGTGTAGCCAGCGGATCCTCGATTCGCGGAAGTATCACCACCCCGACTTCGAACATCCCCGGCATGAACACTGTGACCAATCCGAATGGCTTGCCTGGTATGGGAGGCGGTCACGGCGGCGGTGCCGGCGGCTCGATCTCCAATACCGTCAACCGTGCCATGAGCTCCGGTCTTGCCCCTCTGACTCGCATGGCTGGAGGCCAATAAATGAATCGCTCCCTGCTCCTGCTCGCCCTCCTCGGCTGCACCAGCGCAATGGCTGACCCGAGTTCCGTGAACAACGCGAACATTCAGGAAACCGGCATCCAGTACCGCGGCAACTACAACGTCAACCAGGCGGCCGGCGACCAGATGCAACAAACCAACACCAAAGCGATCGCCATCGGCACCAGTGCCAGCGCGACCACGAGTGTCATTCAGCACATCAACACACCCGCCGAGCGCACTGGCAATGCCAGCGCCACCATTGGCGGCAACTCTTTCAGCAATGGCAACGGAATCCTGGGCGTGAATCAGGGCGCCGGGGCCAACAACCAGATGGCCAACGTGACGCGCGTCAGCATCAGTGCTGCCCCGCAGAGCGTTGACGATAGCGCCCTTTCTCAACAGAACGTGGCGTTGTTACCGAGCTCAGGAGCAACTGGTACCTCACCCGGCAGTCGCCAGGTCACGACAAGTGATCAGGCCTTCACCGGCAGCCGAGGGGTAATCCAGGTGAACCAGAGTGCCGGGGTGGGGAACCGAATGGCTAACACCCTGAGCATCCGGGTCGCTGACTGACCCAAACAACAAAAGCAGTGCAATTAGAAAGTACCAACACTTAACCAACTAATAAGCACGGAGAAACACCATGAAACCTACAATGGCCCTCAAACCACTGGTTTTCGCACTCGCAGCAGTGATGGCAATCGCAGCACAGGCAGGCGGTCGTGATGATAATCACGGTCATGGTAACGGGCATGGCAACCATGAACCAAAAGGCCCAACCCTGGAACAACTGCTGCAAATCGGCGCTGGCGCCGGGGCGGCAGTGCTCGACACGCAAAGCAGCTCTGGCAACCTGGTCGGCAACCAAGGCACCAAAAATGATGCCAACGTCAACAACTCGGCCAATGGCACCAACGGCAACGTTGGCATGAACAACACCGCCGGCGATGGCAACCAGCAAGACAATGCCGCCGCTCTGGCAACTGCCGATGAAAGTTTCATCTTCGGCTCTGCGGTGTCGGTCTCCAGCGCAACTCAAGTCAACGCCAACAACGCCGTTGCGAACTACTCCACCACAAACAACGCCAACCTCAACAACGTGGGTAACGGCGGTTCCGGCAACATTGGCGTGAACAACAGTGCCGGCAACTTCAACCAACAGAAAAACAACCTGGCAATTGCTGTATCGGGTGGTCGTGTAGCTAACGCTGCTGCTGCTGCGAACCAAACCTCCACTGGCCTGACCGTAGCCAACAACGGCACTCAAACCTACAAAAAAGATACCCTCACCGGCACTTTCGCCGGGGCTGGCGCGTTCTACGCGAAGGGCACTGCAAAAATCGAAGACGACGATCACGGTCATGGCGGATATGGCAATAACGATAGAGGCCATGGCGGCGACAAAGATCAAAAAGCCAAATTCGAAGCAGTGGGCGTCTTTGGCCTGGCAGGTGTGACCACTCAACAAGTGATGACCCCTGATGGCTGGAAAAACCCTGTGACCAACAACGCTTCCATCTCCAATGTTGGTAACAACTTCTCGGGTAACGCTGGTTACAACAACGCCGCTGGTGTTGGCAACCAACAAAGCAACTCGCTGTCCATCGCCGCAGGTTGCAAAGCCTGCATGTAATCGCGATCGAAACGAAAGCCCCGGAAACGGGGCTTTTCCTCAGTCCGCAAAGGCGTATCGATCATGCGTAAGACTGCCCTCCTCGCTCTGCTTTGCTTCTGTGGCCTGACCCAGGCTGCCCAGATGCCCGTTGCCGCCCTGCCTGGCGGCACACTCGTCTACAAGAACGTGCAAAGCATTCGTGAGCGCAAGTTTGCCGACATCGTCGAACAGAAAACCGACTTCAGCTGCGGCGCCGCCGCACTGGCCACGGTATTGCGCCAGGCTTATTGGCTCGACGTCGATGAGGAGCACATCATCAAAGGCATGCTGGTCAACGCTGACCAGGACCTTGTTCGTACTCAGGGTTTTTCCATGCTGGACATGAAGCGCTACATAGAAAGCATCGGCATGCGCGCCAGGGGCTACAAGATTCCGCCGGAAAAACTCGACGCTGTCACGATCCCGGTGGTGGTACTGATGGAAATTCGCGGCTACAAGCATTTCGTGGTGATGCAGCGGGCGGACAAGGATTGGGTTTACATCGGAGACCCGGTTTTAGGACACAAACGCTACTCCCATGATGACTTTGTCAAAGGTTGGAACGGCATTGTCTTTGCCATCGTCGGCCCCGGATATGACAAGGCCAATGCCTTGCGCAGCCCTCCGGTACCGGTAACGGCCAAAAACAAGCTGGATGCCTTCAACCCGGTCAAAGATGCTGAATTGATGGACTTCGGGTTCATACAGAGCGACTTCTTTTAATCGCCGATTACAAGAGTGGGGCTGGATGTCCCGGGAGCAGCAGATGAAAACCTCATACTGGCTGGCCGCCGCCTGCCTGGCAGCGAGTGCGTCAGGCTATGCCAATGCAGGATTCAAACCCATCGAAATCAAGGACCAGGAGCTTTCAGAGCTACGTGGTCGTTATGTGATGCCGGGCCGGATCATCAGCTTCGGTGTCGTCATGAGCAGCACCTGGCGCAACGCCAGTGGAGATCTGATCGGGGCTTCGGCCACCATGCAATTGCAGGCCGCTTCGGTTAAACCTGAATTCTACGTCTCGACCATCAAGGAACACGGCAATGGCAGTACCCCGGAACTGGGGACTGGCTCGGTCGTGGGTGGCGCGGGACTCAACTCAAGCCAGGGCGTGACGCAGAGTGTGCGCGCCGCTGGCGACGGCAACTCCGCCTATAACAACGTTGCGATCAACGTCAAAGAAGCCAGTCAGGCACCTGCCCTGATGCCTGCCCAGGGCCAGGCCTTGATGGCCGGCCAGACCATTTCCGGCAGCAACGGCGCCGGCAGCGTCGCGGTTTCAGCCACAAATGGCGGTGTGCAAATGGCGATTCAGGCCTCCGGCAATCAGGGTACAGCCTTGCAACAGGTCGCCCAGGGCGGATTGTTGCAAAACACCCGTTTGCTGGGTAACGCGAACGTAGTCAACAACCTGACACAACTCAACGTTGTCCTTAACAATAACGGCATGAGTGCCGGCGCACTGGACTGCAACCTGACTCAACTCAGGGCACTACGCAACATCGGATATTGAACTACGCTGAGTCTCGATCATTGGGCTTAAAGGGACGGCTTATTCATGTATCGATCAGTATCACTGCGTGCCGCTGTATGTTTGAGTACTCTTCTACCCGCGGCGATGTTGCAAGCAGCACCCGACGCAGATGTAGAAGCCCTGAAACAGGAACTTCTGGAGCTGAAACAACGATACGAAGTGCAGCAAAAAGCCCTGGCGGTACTCGAACAACGGGTCCGCCAGGTCGAAGAGCAACCCGCCTCCCCACCCCCAAAACGCCTGGCCAAATCGCCTTCGGACATGAAAGGCAACCGGGTCGCCACTGGCACCGGGGCCGCAGCAGCGTCGGGGGGCGCCGCCGGGGGCAGCGGCGCATCCTATGGCCAGTCGCTGGCCGATGATTCGCAACCGGCACAGAGCGTGTCCAACCTGTACGACGAAGCCAGCGGCTTCTTTGGCGGCGGCAAGTTCAGCTTTGAAACCGGCGTGACCTACTCGCGCTACGACACCCGCCAACTGATTCTCAACGGTTTCCTCGCCCTCGACTCGATCTTTCTGGGCAACATCAACCTCGACCGGATCAAGGCCGACACCTGGACCCTCGACCTGACGGGACGCTACAACTTCGACAATCGCTGGCAGTTCGACCTGAACGTGCCGGTGGTCTACCGTGAATCGACCTATCAGTCGGGCGGCGGCAACGGAGGCGCCTCCAACGTCACCACCGAACAGGACGTAAGCCGCGACCCGACCATCGGCGACGTCAACTTCGGCATTGCGTACAAGTTCCTGGACGAGTCGGTCAACACCCCGGACGCCGTGGTGTCCTTGCGGGTCAAGGCGCCTACGGGCAAGGATCCGTTCGGGATCAAGCTACGCCAGACCGATGCCAACTCGAACCTGTTCGTGCCTGACACCCTGCCCACCGGCAACGGCGTCTGGTCGATCACCCCGGGCATCTCGCTGGTCAAGACGTTTGACCCGGCCGTGCTGTTCGGCAGCCTGTCCTACACCCACAACTTCGAGGAATCGTTCGACGACATCAGTTCGACCGTCAACCAGAAAAACCCGGGCAAGGTACGCATCGGCGACAGCTTCCAGATCGGCGCAGGTGTTGCCTTCGCACTGAACGAGAAGATGAGTATGTCGTTCTCCGTCTCGGACCTGGTGCAACGCAAGAGCAAGCTGAAACAGGATGGCGGGGATTGGGAATCGGTGGTGTCCAGCGACGCCAACGCCGGTTACTTCAACGTCGGCATGACCATCGCCGCCACCGACAACCTGACCATCGTGCCCAACCTGTCCATCGGCATGACGGACGATGCCCCGGACTTCTCCTTCAGCCTGAAATTCCCTTACTACTTCTAAACCGCGACATCATAAAAAGGCCCGCTGCGACTTGCATCGCAGCGGGCCTTTTCAGCTTCCTGTCTTCAGGAAGCACCGCGCCCTAGCGGATCTGGTGCTTGTGCAGCAAACGGTAAAACGTCGGCCGGGAAACCCCCAGCACTTTGGCGGCAACGCTGAGATTGTCGCTGTGCCGGTTCAACACATCGCATAACGCCTGGCGTTCGGCGCGGGTCTTGTAGTCTTCAAGCGTACCCATGGGTGCCGCGATCGACTGCTGGCTGATCAGCCCCAGGTCACGGGCCTCGATCTGCCGCCCTTCCGCAAGTACCAGGCCTCGACGCACGCGGTTGGCCAGTTCGCGGACATTGCCCGGCCAGTCGTGCTTGCCCATGGCGATCAGCGCGTCTTCACTGAAGCTGCGCGGACGGCGGCCGGTTTCATGGCTGTAGAAGTGGGAAAAATGGTTGGCCAGCATCGACAGATCGCCGTGGCGCTCGCGCAACGGCGCGGTCACCACCTGCAACACATTGAGCCGGTAGTACAAGTCCTCACGAAAGCGCTTCTTCTCGATGGCGGCTTCGAGGTCGACGTGAGTCGCCGCCAGTACCCGCACATCCACCGGGATAGGCTGGCTGCCACCAACCCGTTCGATGTGTTTTTCTTGAAGGAAGCGCAACAGATTGGCTTGCAGTTCCAGCGGCAGATCGCCGATTTCATCGAGAAACAAGGTGCCGCCATTGGCCGCTTCAATACGCCCGACCTTGCGCTGATGAGCGCCGGTGAACGCACCTTTCTCGTGACCGAACAGCTCGGACTGGATCAAATGCTCGGGAATCGCCCCGCAGTTGATCGCCACAAACGGTTTGCTGTGGCGTTGCGACTGCCGGTGCAGGGTGCGGGCGACGAGTTCTTTACCGGTACCGCTTTCGCCGCGAATAAGCACTGGCGACTCGGTGGGTGCCAGTTTGCTCAGCAACTTGCGCAGCTCGCGGATCGGTTTGCTGTCGCCCAACAGCTCGTGTTCCGGCTGGTCAACGTGAATCGTGCCCTGCCCGCGCAGGCGCGCCATGCCGAACGCCCGGCCGAGGGTGACCTGCACCCGAGACACGTCGAACGGCAAGGTATGGAAATCGAAAAACCATTCGCAGACAAAGTCGCCGACGTTCTGCAAGCGCAGCACTTCCTGATTCAGCACGGCGATCCATTCGGTACCACTGCGGCTGATCAGCTCTTTGACGGCTTCGGGACGTTCCAGGTGAAAAGGTTGTAACCGCAACAGGCCGACATCGCAGCTTCGGTCGGCGGCATTCTCCAGGCTACAACTGTCGACGTCCCAACCCATGGCACGTAAACCCGGGAGTAATCGGTGACAGTCGTCGCACGGGTCGACGACCAATAAACGTCTTAATGCAGGCGCTTCGCTCATGACTGTTCCTTGGCGCCAAATTTTTGGAAATGATCGTAAAAACAGTCATTTGGCAAACCTGACTGTTACATTAGCAAGAATTTGACGGCGTCTTGTATCGATTGCTTATAGGTGTACAAGTGAAGCAGTTATAAGAACCCGCTTTATTAGTTAGCTATCGACTTGATTCTTTCGCCAGGCTTTCAAAACCTGTCTGAATATTGAGTGTATGAAAGAAAGTCGAAATTTCTTCAGATTCTGTGTGACCCGCCAGCGGGTTGCGTGCATCAGTACAAGTAACTCGCCGAACGGTAAGCCCAACCGACGGCACATCACTTGATTGGGCATTAATAGAGAGAAGACCCCATGACCGCCCCGCTCCGTATCAACGAAGCTCTTTTGATTGCCAACCGCGCATTTAAACCTTTTCAATGCGTCGCCTGGGCCCCACAAGACGGCAATGGCGAACTGAGCCTGACCGTCATTGACCGTACCAACTCTCAGATCGGTCGCACCCAGATCCCGAGCAGCGCCTACTCCGATCCGGCGCAACTTGAATACCTGCTGCAACAGGCCCGCGCCGAACTGAGCGAAGAAGGTTACGCGTTGCAATCCTGGTCGATGCCACACTGATATTTGCGGGTAATGCGGATGACGCTCAAGTCATCCGCCCTCTTCTGTTAGTTGCGAATCGTTTTCCAACTTCAGTCTTTTTGTACAACTTTCCTCAATACTTTCGCGGCTGAATGCTTGGCAGGCTTGCGACTGGTTCAAAAAGACACTGTTCTGGCACAGTGCGACCCTCCATCTGTTAGTTCTTACAGTTGTACTAACGCGTATTCAGGGATTGAATGTTTCGCTCATGCAGTTACCCGTTCCGCCTCCCGGAAATCGGTCGACTTGCAAGGAGAAGCATGCATGTCATCCCAGATCGCCATAGCGCTGCCGACGCTTGCGAATAACGCCGGACAACTCGACAAGACCTTTTCCAGCAGCGGTGTGGCGCAGGTCTACTTCGCCGGCAGTACGTCCAGCCTGACCCAGAGCGTGGCGCTCGATGCGCAAGGCCGGATACTGGTCGCCGCCAAGGTGGGCACTGCTCAAGGCAGCCGTTTCGGGCTGGCCCGCCTGCTCGAAGACGGCTCGGCGGATCTGGGGTTCGGCTTTCAAGGCAGCGTCATCGGCCGGTTCGCTGCCGGTTTCGAAGCCACCGGCAGCAAGGTTCAAGTCCTGCATGATGGTCGGATTCTGCTGGCGGGTCTGCACTACGAATCGGAACATCGCACCCTGCCCGCCCTGGCCCTCTTCGATGCTCAGGGCAGACCTGCCCCGGATTTTGGTGACAACGGCCGGCAAATTGTCCGCCTACCCGGCGACCTGTCCATGGGCACCCGCGATGCCTGGCTCCCGCCGGGCGTTCCGGGCGCCGAAGCCTGTGATTTCGCGGTGCAGCCCAACGGGCATATCCTGCTGATCGCCAACCATCACTTCGAACTGGCCGATCACGTCGGCATACTGATTCGCCTCAAACCCGACGGCCGCCTGGATCCCTCCTTCAACGGTCGCGGATTCGTCATGGTTCGCCACTTGCTGCTCAATACCTGGTTAGGCGGTCTGCTGCTACAAGACGATGGAAGAATCGTGGTGGCCGGCTCCATCGATTTCCCACAGGAAGGCCTGCTCGCCCGCTATCTGCCGGACGGGCGGCTCGACGAGCGTTTTGCAGTGGATGGTTTCCTCGCCTTCAAAGTCCAGGGGCGCAGCGCACTGGTCAATCAAGTCATCGAATCGGCAGAGCATCTGCATTGTTTTGGCAGCAGTCGCGATCCGATTCGATGCATGGCGCATTCTGTTCATGGCAACGGTCGCCCCGATCTGCACTGCAACGGTGGTCAGCCGCATTTGCTGGAAATCGGCCCCAGCGGCTGCCAGTGGAGCGCGGCACAAGTGATGCCGGACGGTCGCACCCTCGCGGTCGGTGCGACCATCGGCGGGGTTGAAGCGGACTTCATCGTCGCCCGCTATCTGGCCAACGGCAGCCTTGATCGAAGCTTCGGTTCCGGAAATGGCTGGTTGCGTACGCGGCTGGGCCGCAGCCTCGATACCGCCACTTCACTGGCGATCCAGCCGGGTGGCGAGATACTGGTGGGCGGTTATTCGCTGGATGGCAACTACCGCGCTGTGGTCGCGCGTTATCTGAATCAATGATGCGAACCTTCCTGCACTTGATCTTGCCCATCGCTTACGGCAACTTGCGCGCTTCTTAAAACAAGGAGCAACCGATGTCCGGTTCGATGGCCCAGGCGTTCGCGCACAATTTTCTCGGGCATTCGCCCCGCTGGTACAAGGCGTGCATCGTCGGGTTTCTGATTATCAACGCACTGGTGCTGTGGACTGTCGGCCCGGTCGCGGCCGGCTGGTTGCTGGTGATCGAGTTCATTTTCACCCTGGCCATGGCGCTCAAGTGCTACCCGCTGATGCCCGGCGGCTTGCTGCTGATCGAAGCGCTGCTGCTGAAAATGACCACGCCCCAGGCGCTGTACGAAGAGCTGCAGCACAATTTCCCGGTGATTCTGCTGCTGATGTTCATGGTCGCCGGCATCTACTTCATGAAAGACCTGCTGCTGTTCCTGTTCTCGCGTCTGTTGCTGGGCGTGCGTTCGAAAGCGCTGCTGGCCCTGATGTTCTGCTTTCTGTCGGCGTTTCTCTCGGCGTTTCTCGACGCACTGACCGTAACCGCAGTGATCATCAGCGCCGCCGTGGGCTTCTATTCGGTTTACCACCGGGTGGCCTCCGGCAACGATCCGCGCCAGGACAGCGAATTCAGCGATGACCAGCATCTGCCTCAACTGCATCACGAGGACCTGGAGCAGTTTCGCGCCTTCCTGCGCAGCCTGTTGATGCACGGCGCCGTCGGCACTGCATTGGGCGGCGTCTGCACCCTGGTCGGCGAACCGCAGAATCTGCTGATCGGTCATGAAATGGGTTGGCACTTCGCCGAGTTTTTCCTGAAGGTCGCGCCGGTTTCCCTGCCGGTTCTGGTCGCGGGGCTGGTGACCTGCATCTTGCTGGAGAAACTGCGCTGGTTCGGTTACGGCACGCTGCTGCCGGACAACGTACGCGCCGTGCTGGCCAACTACGCCGCCGAAGACAACGCCGAGCGGACCCCGCGCCAACGCGCCGCCCTGCTGGTACAAGGCTGCGCTGCACTGATCCTGATTGCCGGGCTGGCGTTCCATATCGCTGAAGTTGGCTTGATCGGCCTGATGGTGATCGTGCTGATCACGGCTTTCACCGGCATCACCGACGAACACCGACTGGGCAGCGGCTTCAAGGACGCCATGCCGTTCACCGCACTGCTGGTGGTGTTCTTCGCCGTGGTCGCGGTAATTCACGACCAGCAACTGTTCGCGCCGCTGATCCAGTGGGTGCTGGCGCTGCCGGCCGATCAGCAGCCGGGGATGCTGTTCATCGCCAACGGCCTGCTGTCGGCCATCAGTGACAACGTGTTCGTGGCCACGATCTACATCACCGAAGTGAAGCAGGCGTTCCTGTCCGGCCACATGAGCCGCGAACACTTCGAGACGCTGGCGATCGCGATCAACACCGGCACCAACCTGCCGAGCGTGGCGACGCCCAATGGTCAGGCAGCGTTCCTGTTTCTGCTGACGTCGGCGATTGCACCGCTGGTGCGGTTGTCCTACGGGCGGATGGTGTGGATGGCGTTGCCTTACACCGTGGTGATGGGATTGCTCGGCTGGTACGCCGTGAGTTACTGGCTGTAGAAACAACAACGGGAGCCCTGGGGCTCCCGTTTTTTTATGCATCGATCAGCGCAGCAAGAGGTACTTTTCGATGGCCTGCGCCACACCATCCTCGGTGTTCGGCCCCGTCACCACGTCGGCCTGACGCTTCACCGCATCCTCAGCCTGCCCCATGGCAATCGACAACCCGGCAACATGGAACATCGCCGGATCATTGCCGCCATCGCCAATTGCGGCGGTCTGCGCCAGCGGTACGCCCAAGTGCTCCGCCAGGGTTGCCAGTGCGGCACCCTTGTTGGCGTCCATCGCAGTCACATCCAGAAAAACCGGTTGCGAGCGCGACACCTGCGCCAACCCTTCGACCTTCGGCAGCAATTGCGCCTCCAGTTCGATCAGCAATTGGGTGTTGTTGCTGGTCGCCACGATCTTGTCGATACGCTCGAGATACGGTTCGAAGCTCTCCACCACCACCGGCGGATAACCGAGCCCGTGCTGCTCGCGAGGCACCATCGGCCCGTGCGGATCCTTGAGCAGCCAGTCGCCACCGCTGAACACCCAGATTTCGACGTCCGGCTGATCGGCGAACAATGCCAGTGCAGTCAACGCCGCCGTTACGGGCAGGTAATGCGCAACCAGAATGCTGCCATCCGGGTTGACGATCGTGCCGCCATTGAACGCCGCCGTCGGCAGATCGACACCCAGCGCTTCGATCTGCTGCAACATGGCTTTGGGCGGACGCCCGGTGGCCAGGCTGAACAGAACGCCCGCCTCGCGCAACGCACGAACTGCATCGATGGTGCGCTGGCTCAGGCTGTGATCGGGCAGCAACAGCGTGCCGTCCATGTCACTCAACAGAAAACGGATCGGCTCGCTCATCCGAGACCATGCCAGACGCGACCATCGCGAGTCAGCAGGTCATCGGCGGCTTTCGGCCCGTCTTCGCCCGCGGCGTAACCCTGCACGCTCGCGTCCTGTTGCCAGGCGTCGAGGAACGGCTGCACCGCGCGCCAGCCGTTCTCGATGTTGTCAGCGCGCTGGAACAGCGTCTGGTCACCGGTCAGGCAGTCGTAGATCAGGGTTTCGTAGCCGGTGGACGGCTGCATTTCGAAGAAGTCCTTGTAGGCGAAACCCAGCTCGATATTGGCCATGTTCAGCGCCGGCCCCGGCCGTTTGGCCAGCAGATCGAACCACATGCCTTCGTTGGGCTGGATCTGGATACGCAGGTAGGTCGGCTGCAACTCGTCGACCTCGGTGTCCCGGAACTGCGCATACGGCGCCGGTTTGAAGCAGATGACGATCTCGGTGTCGCGCACGCTCATGCGTTTGCCGGTGCGCAGGTAGAACGGCACGCCGACCCAGCGCCAGTTGTCGATCATCACTTTGAGCGCCACGTAGGTTTCCGTGGTGCTTTCTGGGGAGACGTTGTTCTCATCGCGATAACCGGCCACCGGTTTGCCGGCGACTTCACCGGCGCTGTATTGACCGCGCACCGAGTTTTCCCGTGCTTCTTCGGTAGTCCACGGGCGGATCGCGCCGACTACCTTGGCCTTCTCGCCCCGCACTGCATCGGCGCCGAACGCGGCCGGCGGCTCCATCGCGACCATGGCCAGCAACTGGAACAGGTGATTGGGCACCATGTCCCGCAGGGCGCCGGTGTGTTCGTAGAAACTGCCACGGGTTTCGACGCCGACGGTTTCGGCGGCGGTGATCTGCACGTGGTCGATGTAGTGGTTGTTCCAGAACGCTTCGAACAGGCTGTTGGAGAACCGGCTGACCAGAATGTTCTGCACGGTTTCCTTGCCCAGATAGTGATCGATCCGGTAGATCTGCTTTTCCGACATGACCTTGAGCAGGCAGGCGTTCAACGCCTCGGCAGTTTGCAGGTCGGAGCCGAACGGTTTTTCGATCACCACCCTTCTGAAGGCTTCCGGGGTTTCTTCGAGCAACCCGGCGCTGCCGAGACGGCGCACCACTTCGCTGAAGAAACGTGGCGCGGTGGCCAGGTAGAACACCGCATTGCCAGTGCCGCTGTCGGCGATTTTCGCCGCCAGGGCTGAATAAGTGCTGTCATCCAGGAAGTCGCCCTGGACGTAGCTGATGCCTTTGGCGAGCTTGGCCCACAAGGCCGGATCAAGTATCTGATCGCCCTTGCCGACTTTCGCTGCCACTTCAGTGCGGATGAAGTCTTCGAGCTTTTGCGCGAAGGCTTCATCGGTGATGGCGTTGTGGTCAACGCCGACGATCCGCAGGCCATCATCCAGCAGGCCGTCGCGACTCAGGTTGTACAGCGCCGGCATGAGCAGGCGCTTGACCAGATCACCGTGGGCGCCGAACAGAAACAGCGTGGTCGGTGGCGCGGGTTCTGCCTTGGATTTCCTGCGGATCGTATGGGTCATTTCTTCGGTGTCTCCACATGGCCGCCGAAGCCGAAGCGCTGGGCCGAAAGAATCTTGTCGCCGAAAGTGCCCTGGCCGCGCGAGCGGTAGCGCGAGAACAGCGAGTTGGACAGCACCGGTACCGGCACCGCTTGTTCCATGGCCGCTTCGATGGTCCATTGACCTTCGCCGCTGTCCGCCACGGAGCCCGAGAAACCGTCGAGTTTCGGATCGCTGGCCAGCGCGTCGGCGGTCAGATCCAGCAGCCACGACGACACCACGCTGCCACGACGCCAGACTTCGGCGATGTCGGCCACGTTCAGGTCGAAACGCTGATCTTCCGGCAGACGCTCGCTGGACTTGGTCTTGAGGATGTCGAAACCTTCGGCGAAGGCCGCCATCATCCCGTACTCGATCCCGTTGTGGATCATCTTGACGAAGTGACCGGCACCGGCAGGACCTGCGTGGATGTAGCCGTGCTCGGCACGGTGGTCATCAGACTTGCGGTCCTTGGTGCGCGGGATGTCGCCCATGCCCGGCGCCAGCGCGGCGAACAGCGGGTCGAGACGCTTAACGGTCTCGGCATCGCCACCGATCATCATGCAGTAACCGCGCTCCAGGCCCCAGACGCCGCCGGAGGTGCCGACGTCGATGTAGTGCAGGCCTTTCTCGGCCAGGGTTTTGGCCCGGCGGATGTCGTCCTTGTAGTTGGTGTTGCCGCCATCGATGATGGTGTCGCCCGCCTCGAGCAGATTGCTCAGGGTATCGATGGTGTCTTCAGTCGGTGCGCCGGCCGGCAGCATGACCCACACCGCACGCGGCTTGGCCAGGCCTGCGACCAGTGCAGGCAGGTCGGCGACGCCGGTAGAGCCCTCGGCGGCCAGGGTGTCGACAAAGGCGGTATTGCGGTCGTAAACAACGGTGGTGTGACCGTTGAGCATCAGACGTCGCGCAATATTGCCGCCCATGCGGCCCAGTCCAATAATCCCGAGTTGCATGTGCTGATGCTCCTTACTACAAATAAAAGTGTGTCAAAGGTATAGCCCAACGCGACTAATGGAGGTTAGTCCAGAGCGTCGGGTTGAAGTTTCCGTGCATTGTGCCCGATCCAGACTGATAACGTCTGGAAACGTGCCGAAGACACAACGACCATGAAAAATAAAAAAGTTCCATTCACGAGCAAAAGAAATCAAAATCGGCGCCGATAGCAGGTCAAGGCCCGAAACCGGGGCTGATCTGCAGTTGAGACACGCCATTTGCGAGGTGAGCAATGGGCACAGTACACACAGCAATGCCGCCACAAACCCTGTACGTCACCATCCGTCGCGATGAATTGCGACAGTTGAAAGATGAACGCGATCAGCTCAAGCAGGAACTCGCGCAATTGCGCCTGCTGACCCAGGGCGCCGAGCCACAGCCTCTACCGCGCGTACAGCGCTCGCCTCACGCCTGATCTCCCCGCCCGTTTCGGGAGCGGCCATTGCCGTTCCCGACATGCTGCACCTCCAGCCGATTCCGGCAACTAACAAAGTTTTCACATTGGCTTGTTGATACTCCGGCGCATTCTGGCCGTGCGTGTCTGCGCATGGCCTCCGTTCGTCGGGTTCATGCGCCAGTTGCATGAAGCGCCCGGCGGTGGATGTGACGACTGAGCTGGAGTGCTGAATGGCGGTGTTCAAACGCAGCAATACGACTGCGACAGGTTTCGACTGGGCCGGTTTTCTCTGGCTGTTCGTGTTTTTCTGGTACTTCTCCGGTATCACCCAACTGCTGATCCAGTTGACGGGCACCTCTGGGTTCACCGGCTTTCGCCAGGCCTTCGTGATGAGCGCCGTGTGGCTCGCGCCGATGCTGCTGTTCCCCAAACGCACCCGTCTGCTCGCCGCGCTGATCGGCGTGGTGCTGTGGGCCTGCTCGATGGCCAGCCTGGGTTACTTCTTCATCTACCAGCAGGAATTCTCCCAGAGCGTGATCTTCATCATGTTCGAGTCGAATGTGTCCGAAGCCGGCGAGTACATGACCCAGTACTTCGCCTGGTGGATGGTCCCGGCGTTCCTCGCGCACACCGCATTCGCCTATTTCCTGTGGACCCGCCTGCGTCCGGTGTACCTGCCCCGTGGCCGCGCGTTCGTCGCCGCCATGGCGATTCTGGTGGCCGTGATCGGTTATCCGCTGGTCAAGCAGACAATGCGCACCGGCAGCTTCGCCCAGGGCTTCGAGAAATTCGAAACCCGCATCGAGCCGGCTGTGCCGTGGCAGATGGCCGTGGCTTATCACCGCTATCAGGAAACCCTGGCCGACATGCAGGGCATGCTGCACAGCGCGAGCAAGATCCCACCGCTGAAAAACCTCAAGGACTCGGGCGCCAACCAGCCGGCGACCCTGGTGCTGGTGATCGGCGAATCCACCAACCGCCAGCGCATGAGCCTCTACGGTTACCCGCGTAAAACCACGCCGGAACTGGACAAGCTCAAGGATCAGCTGTCGGTCTTCGACAACGTCATCACCCCGCGCCCTTACACCATTGAAGCGCTGCAACAGGTGCTGACCTTCGCCGACGAAGAAAACCCGGACCTGTACCTGTCCACGCCGTCGCTGGTCAGCATGATGAAACAGGCCGGCTACAAGACCTTCTGGATCACCAACCAGCAGACCATGACCAAGCGCAACACCATGCTCACGACGTTCTCCGAACAGGCCGACGAGCAGGTGTACCTGAACAACAACCGCAACCAGAACGCCGCGCAGTACGACGGCGACGTGATCGAGCCGTTCAACAAGGCCTTGGCCGACGCGGCGCCGCGCAAGTTGATCGTCGTGCATCTGCTCGGTACGCACATGAGCTACCAGTACCGTTATCCGCCGAGCTTCGACAAGTTCCAGGATCGCAACGGCGTTCCGGCCGGCGTGCGTGACGATCAGGTGCCGACCTACAACAGCTACGACAACGCGGTGCTGTACAACGATTTCGTGGTGTCGAGTCTGATCAAGGACTACGCCAAATCCGATCCGAACGGCTTTTTGCTGTACCTCTCCGACCACGGTGAAGACGTGTTCGACTCGGTGGGCCACAGCACCTTGGGCCGCAACGAAAACAAGCCGACCGCGCCGATGTACACCATTCCGTTCATGGCCTGGGCGTCGCCGAAGTGGCGTGAAAACCACGACTGGAGTTTCGCCGGGGATCTGAGCCGGCCGTACAGCAGCTCGCACCTGATCCACACCTGGGCGGATCTCGCCGGCTTGAGTTTCGATGAACTCGACCGCAGCAAGAGCCTGGTCAGCGACAGCTTCAAGCCCCGTCCGCTGTTGATCGGCAACCCTTACGAGCGTGAACAGCGGGCCCTGATCGACTTCAGCCTGATGAAGCCGAAAAAACCCGCCGCCACGACCACGGAAGTGGTGCTGCAGGAATAAAAAAAAGGGCCGGAAACGGCCCTTTTTTCATATCGGCGAAACATCTTCAAATAACAATATTTCTCGTTTGACACTAAATCGCACTGCCCGCTTTCGTCTTTGAGCAAACGGAATTTTTCCCTCGATGACAAGGAGTCGGCTGCGATGTTCGCGCCCATCACCCGTTCCATGACCCTCACCCTGGGCCTGTGCAGTGTTGCACTGAGCCCGGATCTGCTGGCTGAAACCGACACAGAAAAACAGTCGCCCCCCGCTGCGCCGGCCCTGGAGCTGGCATCCACCAGCGTCACCGCCCAAGGCCTGGGCAACACCACCGAAAACACCCACGCCTACACCACCGGCGCCATGAGCACGGCAACGCGGTTGAACCTGTCGATCAAGGAAACCCCGCAGTCAGTTTCCGTGGTCACTCGCCAGCAGATGGATGATTTCAAGCTCGGTACATTGTCCGAGGCCATGAGCCAGACCACCGGCATCGTGGTGCAACACAACGATTCGGATCGGGTCAGCTATTCGTCCCGCGGCTACTCGATCAACAATTTCCAGATCGACGGGATGCTCAACACCTTCCAGTACATGAAGTCCGATTCGGACACCATCATCTACGACCGCATCGAAGTCGTGCGCGGCGCCACCGGCCTGACCACCGGCGCAGGCGATCCGTCGGCAACCATCAACATGGTGCGCAAACGCCCGACCGCCCAATGGCAGGCTCAGGCCGGTGCGAGCGGCGGCAGCTATGACGATTACTACAGTTACGTCGATGTCGGCGGCCCGCTGGCGTTCGACGGGCGACTGCGCGGTCGCAGCGTGCTGGCCTACCGCGACCAGGGATCGTTTCGCGACAAGTACGCCCTGCAACGGGAAGTCGGCTACGGCATCCTCGAAGCCGACCTGACCGACTCCACCGTGCTGGCCGTCGGTTACGACTATCAGGACAAACAGGTGCAAGGCTCTTCGTGGGGCACCTTGCCGTACTGGAACGCCGACGGCAGCAAGGCCAGCCTCGGACGTTCGACCAACATGGCGACCTCCTGGAGTTCCTGGCCGCTGCGCGACAAGACCGCGTTCGCCACCCTCGATCAGGCCCTGGCGGGCGACTGGCACCTGAAAGCCGCCTACACCCACCGCAAGAGCGACACCGACGGCAAGGTCTACTACGCCGGCGCCGGTTTCCCCGAACCTGATCGCAGCGGCATGACCGCCTACAGCTCACACATGATCGGCCCGCAGCGCATGAAGGCGTACGACTTCAACCTGTCCGGCCCCTACTCGCTGCTGGGCCGCGAACATCAGATGATGATCGGCTACGGCGAAGCCGAGCGCAGCTCCAGCTCGCCGTACACCGTTGACGGTCCGGTGGCGCGCAACTACAGCACCATTCGCGACTGGAAGTACATGGGCGACATTGCCAGATTCCCGGACACCGTGACCGGGCTCACCAGTGCCAAAGACAGCACGCAACAAAAAGCAGGTTATCTGGCGACCCGCCTGAGCCTGACGGACGACCTGCACGCCGTGCTCGGCACTCGCTACGGCAGCTGGAAGGCGTCAAAAACGGCCAACACCTTCGACGACAACCTGCAACTGGAAAGCGTCGATGCCAGCCGCCAGCAGCACAACGACATGTGGACTCCCTACGCCGGCCTGCTCTATGACCTGACGCCGGAGTACACCGTTTACGCCAGCTACACCGACATCTTCAAACCGCAGACCTACCGCGACGCCAACCGCAAGTTCATCGAGCCGATCGTTGGCAGCAACTATGAAATCGGGCTCAAGGGCAGCCTGCTGGACGAACGCCTGAATCTGGCCACCGCCATTTTCTGGAGCAAGCAGGACAACGTCGCCGAAGTGGATGACTCGGTGCCGCCGGATCCGGTGACCCTGGAGGAGTTCTACAAGTCCGGCGGCAAGGGCAACAAGGTCAACGGTTTCGAAGCCGAGGTCTCTGGCGAAGTTCTCGACGGCTGGAACATGACCGCCGGTTACACCTACACCCACTCGGTCAACGGCGAGAAAAATCGCACCAACACCAACCAGCCGCTGAACCTGTTCCGTTTGTCCACGGCCTATCGCTTGCCGGGCAACTGGAACGCCCTGACCGTGGGCGGCGCGGTGAACTGGCAAAGCGACGTATACGGCAATTCCAACCGACCGGTCGGACGCAACGCCAATGGCCGGATCATCACCGAGCGGGCGCGAATCAGTCAGGACGCCTACACAGTGGTCAAGTTGATGTCGCGTTATGAGTTCGACAAACACCTGTCGGCGTCCCTCAACGTCGACAACCTGTTCGACAAGAAGTATTACGACAACGTCGGCTTCTACAACGGCGTGTTCTGGGGCGATCCTCGCACCGTGACGCTGAGCCTCGACTGGAAACTCTGACGCCCTTCCCTCGTGACCTGCACGCGTTATTCACGCGTGCAGCGTTCGTCCGATACGCCGTGGAAACACCCGGTAAAACCTACACTGAACGAGCGTTAACCTCTCGTTAATGCCCTCGACGGACACTGCGCCCCGAGGACCAGATTCATGGACGAACGGCTCCGACATTTTTCGTAGGAGGCACCATGAAAACCACGACTGCAATCCTTGCAGGTCTGCTCACACTGGCATCCGCCAGCGCATTCGCCGAAGGCGGCGCCGAGCGCATGAGACATTACTGGGCAAACTTCCCGGTTCATTCCGCACAGAGCCAGCAGGCTGACGCGAAGACCAATGAACTCAAGGTTCCGGACGACCAGACCGCCCAGGTCACCGAGTCCTATCGCCCTTGAGCGAACGCTTTACCGATGGACCTGCGATGGCTCCGCTCCGGCACCGCAGATGACAGTTGGGCGCCCTTTCCGGGCGCCTTTTTTTATGCCTGCAAATCCTTGATCCAGAACAGCATGCGCCCGTGATTGGGATCGAACATGCCCGGCGCGAAGCCGAATTTGGCGTAGGAATTTTGCGCCACGGCGTTGCCTTCAAGCACTTCCAGAGTGATCTTGCAGCAACCGCGCTGACGGGCGATGTCCTCGACCTTGCGCAGCATTTTCTGACTCAGCCCCAAACCGCGAAACTTGGTCACCACGGACACGTCGTGCACGTTGACCAGCGGCTTGCAGGCAAACGTGGAAAACCCTTCAAAGCAGTTCACCAGCCCCGCCGGCTCGCCACCGACAAACGCCAGGACGCTGAACGCGTGGGGCCGCTTGGCCAGTTCGGCGGGCAGTTGCTGCAACAGCTCGGGGGCAATGGGATGGCCGCCGCCCATCGGGTCTTCGGCGTAATGATTGAGCACCACACCGATGGCCTCGGCATGCACCGGGTTGGTGTAACTGGCTTGAAGCACAAGAATTTCTGCGGAATCCATTTCCTTCCTCGATCGCACGGCGCCCCGGCGCGTTTGATACGCACTGATAGGCTCGGCGACCTTAGCGCGAGGCAGGTCCCGGCGACAACCCGGCATTTTCAGTGCCCCCAGATGAGTTCTTCGGTCCAGCCGAGCTCGGCGAAATCCTCGGCTCGCAAACCGGACTCGCCGGCACAGAAAAACTCGTCCAGCTGCGGCGGTTTCACCGAGGTACCGCTGAGCATCGCGTGGACCTGGCCACGGTGGTGAATCTGGTGTTCGAACAGATGCGAAATCATCCGCAGACGACTGTCGTGTTGCGGCGTGTCGCGGGCGATGGTCACGATACGCCCCAGATCGGCATCGCGCAGTTGCTCGCAATAGGCGACCAGCCGACGGTCGACATGCGCCTGTTCACGGCGCAAGGCCTGAGCCTCGGTGAAGGGTTCGTCAGCGTTGAAGAACACGTAGCAATCGGGATGCGGTTCGTCGCCGCGCAACTCACGCTCCAGCGCGTCGACGTAGAACCAGTCGCAGGTGAGGATGTGGTTAAGGGTCAGGCGGATGCTCGGGAAGAAACTGACCCGTGGCGCTGCCAGCTGCGCGTCGTCGAGCTGGCTCCAGGCCTTGGCCAGTCGATGGTTGGCCCAGGCGTTCTGATAAGCCATGGTCAGCAAATGGTGGGACAGTGGCTGAGTCATGTCGCGCCCTCCGTGTTTCAGGTTTCGGCGAAGCGTTGCAGCTGCATCTCCTGCAAGCGGCTGAGGGTCCGGCGGAATGGGAATTCCAGATAGCCCTCGGTGTACAGCGCGTCCATCGGCACTTCGGCCTCGATGTACAGCGGCACCTTGCGGTCGTAGCACTCGTCGACCAGCGCGATGAAGCGGCGCACGCCGTCGTCGTGCACCGACAGCTGCGGCAATTCGCGGTCACCGGCCACCACCCGTTCCGCGCCATCCTCGGTGCCACGGGCAATCCGCCCTTCGCGTTTTTTCGCGCTGAGGTTCGGCACCTCGCTCAACAGGATAGCCCGGTAGGTGTCGCACAGCGCGATGAAATCCATGGCGGCGAACGGTTGCTCGCACAGGTCGGCGTAACGGCACCACAGCACCGAATCGCTGGCCTGCACCACGTTCAAGGCGCGGTAACCGACCGGCACCGGTTCGGCACTGACGGTTTGTCCGGCGGCCAATGCTTCAAACACTTGGCTTAGCGCGCTACCCTGCCCCGGCTGAACGACCCAGTAACGCTGCTCGATGGCGCCGGGATGCAAGCGGTGATCTTCGGCGCCATTCACCGCGACCATTTGCATGTGCTGCTTGATCGCGGTGATCGCCGGCAAAAAGCGATCGCGGTTGAATCCGTCGGCATACAGCTGATCCGGCGGCAGGTTGGAGGTGCAGACGACCACCACGCCTTCGTCGAACATCACCTGAAACAGCCGCCCGAGAATGATTGCGTCACCAATGTCATTGACGAACAGCTCATCGAAACACAGCACCCGCACCTCGGCCGCCAACTCACGGGCCAGCGCCCGCAATGGATCGGCGATCCCGGTCAGTTGAAACGAGCGTTGATGCACCCAGCCCATGAAGTGATGAAAGTGCTGCCGCCGCGCCGGCACCCGCAGGCTTTGGTGGAATTGATCCATCAGCCAGGTCTTGCCGCGCCCGACCGGGCCCCACAGGTAAACGCCGGTGACCGAACGGGCACCGGCGTGCAGGGCTTCATGGCATTTTTGCAAGGCCCAGACCGCGTGTTCCTGGGCTTCATCCTGGATGAAGCCCTTGTGGTCGACGGCGTATTGCCAGGCGCTCAGGGGGGAGTCGAAAGTCATGCGCGGCAGTATGCCACGATGGCTACAGGGAAATATCCAGCCGAGCGATTTTGCCCTGTTCGTTGAGCCGGAACGTGTAGCGCAGCTCCAGCGGGCTGCCGGGGAACGTTCCGGAGATCAGCCCTTGCACCAGCACCTTACCGGTGCGCTGCTGGACGCCCAGTACTTCCACCCGTGGCTGATAGCGCTGGGCAGTGTCTTGCATCCAGTTGGCGATGGCCTGCGGGCCGACCTGATGATGGCCTTCATCGAACACATGGGCATCCTCGGCAAAAAAACTGCCGACCCGGGACGTATCGCGAGCATTGGCGGCGTTGATGTACTCAACGATGGCCGGGGCGAGGATCGAGGTGGGATGGAACATGATTACAGCTCCTTTTTTCGGGTTCTGTCGCCATCCTAGAACAGCCCTGCGTCAGTTCCTGTCAGGAGTGAAACGGCCGTTTTCGTCCAGTTGCATCTGCCGCTGCCAGGTGCGCAACAGGTCACTGCGACGCCCCGGATAGCGCTCGCCCTGCAGGCTGGCGGCGGCAATCCGGTCGGTGCGAAACGTGCGATAGGCGCCGCGCAATTCACACCACGCGACGATGATCCGCACCTCGTTGAGAAAGCCCAGCGCCAGCGGCCAGATCAAGCGTTGGCTCTGCACCTGCTGCGCATCGGCGTAATCGATGTGCAGCTTGGCCTGATCGCGGATCGCGTGACGGAAAACGTTCAATGGCACCGCGTTTTGCGGAAAGCCGTAGCCCGGTGGTCCGGGCATGACGGTCGGATTGCGCAGTGCTTCCTGGGCCTGCGGGTCCAGCACCGCAGCGATTTTCGCCAGTGCATCCGCCGCAGCCTTGCTCAGGACTTCGTCGCCGCGCTGATCGACATAACGCAGGCCCAGCACGATGGCTTCGGTCTCGTCGGCGTTGAGCATCAGCGGCGGCAGAAACAGACCGCTGCGCAGCACATAACCGATGCCCGCCTCGCCATGGATCGGCGCACCCAGTGCGGTCAGTTCGGCGATGTCGCGATAAAGGGTGCGTTCGGAGATTTCCAGCTCGAAGGCCAGCGTCGCGGCGGTGACCGGGCGTTTCTTGCCACGCAACACTTGCAGCAGGGTCAACAGACGAGTGGTTCGCGACACGGTGTGAGGCTCTGGGCAGAAAATTTGCCGGAGCTTAGCAGAGCCTGGTGTCAGAAATTGTCAGGAGCTTTCACCAGGCTCGGAGGGGATCACGCGTCGACTTTGTGCCGGGCCGCGTACAGGCAAAGCATCTCCATGGCCAGGGTCGCCGCCGCCAGCGACGTCACGTCCGCGTGATCGTAGGCCGGGGCTACTTCCACCACGTCCATGCCCACCAGATTGATCCCGCGCAGGCCGCCAAGGATCTCCAGCGCCTGCACCGTGCTCAGGCCGCCGCACACCGGCGTACCGGTGCCCGGTGCAAAGGCCGGATCGAGGCAATCGATATCAAACGTCAGGTACACCGGGTTATCGCCGACACGCGCGCGAATGGCCTCGACAATCGCTTCGCAGCCGCGCCGATGCACCTGCCGCGCGTCCAGCACCTGAAAGCCCTGATGATCGTCATTGGTGGTGCGCAAACCGATCTGCACCGAGCGCGCCGGATCCACCAGCCCTTCCCGCGCAGCGTGCCAGAACATGGTGCCGTGATCGACCCGCTTGCCACCCTCGTCCGGCCAGGTGTCGCTGTGGGCGTCGAAGTGAATCAGCGACAGCGTGCCGTGTTTGCGCGCATGGGCCTTGAGCAGCGGATAGCTGATGAAGTGATCGCCGCCAAAGGTGAGCATCGCGCTGCCGGAGCTGAGGATGTGCTCGGCGTGGGCCTCGATGCTTTCCGGAATGGTGTGCGGCGAGCCGTAATCGAAGTCGCAATCGCCGTAATCGATCACCGCCAGATGATCGAACGGGTCGAACGCCCATGGCCAGTGCCGTTCCCAGGCAATCCCGGTGGACGCCGCTCGAATCCCGCGCGGCCCGAAACGTGCTCCGGGACGGTTGCTGGTGGCGGTGTCGAACGGCACACCGCTGACCGCCACGTCCACGCCGCGCAAGTCACGGCTGTAGCGTCGGCGCATGAAACTGGTGATCCCGGCGTAGGTGCTTTCGGCGGCGGTGCCGAAAAGGCTGTCACGGGTCAGGGCCTGATCGTTTTGCATGGGCACGTCCATCGGTGTGTTCCTGTTGTTATGAAGGGCTATTGACGGCTACGGAAGGTGGTCCACAAGCGTGTGCGCTGGCGCATGTCCTTGAGGCTCATGCTGTGGTCGGCGTACAGCCGCTCGCGCACGTCGGGTTTCGGGAAAATGTCCGGATCGTTGCGTACCGCTTCATCCACCAGCGGCGTGGCGGCCTGGTTGGCGGTGGCAAAGAACAGCGTATTGGTCAGGGCCGCCACGGATTCGGGGCGCAACATGAACTCGATGAAGGCGCGTGCGGCTTCCGGGTGCGGCGCGTCTTTGGGGATGGCGAGGTTGTCCTGCCACACCAGCGTGCCTTCCTTGGGAATCCGGTAAGCGACCTCAAACGGCTTGTTGGCCTTGCGCGCCTGATCGGCCGCCATGCTCGCGTCACCGTTGTAGGTCAGCGCCAGGCAGACGCTGCCGTTGGCCAGATCGTTGATCTGGCGGCCGGTGGCGACGTACAGAACTGAGGGCTGCAACTTCTGCAACAAGGCTTCGGCGGCGGCCAGATCGTTCTTGTCGGTGCTGTAGGGATCTTTACCGAGGTAATGCAGCGCCAGACCGATCACTTCCTGCGGCGAGTCGAGAATGGCGATCCCGCAATCCTTGAGCTTGCTGGCGTATTCAGGCTTGAACAGCAGATCGAGGCTGTTGAGCGGCACATCCGGCAGCCGCTGTTTGACTGCCTCGACGTTCATGCCCAGTCCCAGCGTGCCCCAGGTGTAAGGCACGCCGTAGCGGTTGCCGGGATCGACCGCCGCGAGTTTTTCCAGCAGGTCCGGATCGAGATTGGCGTACCCCTTGAGCCCTTCGTGAGGGATTTCCTTGAGCGCTCCTGCCGCCAACCCACGGGCCAGCACGCTGGACGAAGGCACCACCACGTCATAACCGCTGCCGCCGGTGAGCAGCTTGGTTTCCAGTACCTCCGATGTATCGAAGGTGTCGTAGCGCACGTGGATACCGGTTTCCTTTTCAAAGCGCTGCAAGGTTTCCGGCGCCACGTAATCGGCCCAGCTGTAGAGATTGAGGGTTTTCTCTTCGGCCTGGGCGGCGATGGAGACGGTAAGCAACAGAGCGGGCAAACACAGCTTGAAGACGGGAGCCATGACGAACACCTGACCGAAGGAAGTGGTGGCAGGATGCGCCGTCGGATACATTCGAGAAATATCAAGTTTGTTAACCTGACTTTATCCCGGAGTAATGTGATGCTCGGTCAGCTCCACGATGTCGACTTGCAACTTCTGCGGCTGTTTCTCGGGGTGGTCGAATCCAATGGTTTCAGCGCTGCCCAAGGTGAACTGGGCCTGAGCCAGTCGAGCATCAGCCAGCAAATGGCCAAGCTTGAGACCCGTCTCGGCTATCGGGTGTGCAACCGTGGCAAGGGCGGTTTCAGCCTGACGCCCAAGGGCGAGCAACTGTTGATTGCCGCGCGGGCGCTGTTCGACTCGATCGAAACCTTCCGCCATCAATCCAACGGCGTCGCCGGACGTTTGATTGGTGAAGTGCGCCTGGGTCTGTCGGAAGCGGTCGATCAGTCGGTGCTGCAACGGGTGGCGGATGCGATCAGGCGGTTTCGCGAGCGGGACGAATCGGTGCGCATCGAGTTGATCAGCGCCATGCCCGGCGAAATGGAGCGTCTGTTGCTGCAACAGCGGCTGGACCTGGCCATCGGTTACTTCTCCCAGGTGCAGAGCGCGTTCGACTACCGCGAGCTGTTCAGCGAGACCCAGCATCTGTATTGCGCCCCCGGCCATCCGCTGTTTACCGACGAGGCGCCCGATGACGCCGCGTTGCAGGCCTGTGACCGGGTCGATCACCCCTATCGGTTTCTGCGCAGTGACGAGCCGTTTCAGGGCAAGGTCTGCTCGGCACGCTCGGAGCAGGTCGAAGGCACCCTCGCCTTTATTCTGTCCGGCAAACACGTCGGTTATCTGCCCAACCATTACGCGCGCCAATGGCAGGACAAAGGCTTGCTACGCCCGGTGCGCGAAGGCGAGTTGAGCTTTGACGTGGCGTTTCATCTGGCCCGCCATCGGGCGCAGGTGCCCGGTGATGCGCAGAAGGCTTTTGAAGAAGATCTGCTGTCAGCCTTTGGTCGAACCTGATCATTTTTTGGAACGCGGAGCGTCCCCGGCTGCATTCCCACGCAGAGCGTGGGAACGATCATGCGTTGCCCTCGCTCCCCTCTTACGGCATCCTGCGCACCCATTTTCCGACCCGGCCCCGCATTGCGGCACGCAAACCACCATGACCGTCTCTGAAAAAGCCCCGCGCAACAACGATCTGATCTACGGCCTCAACGACCGTCCGCACTTCACCGCAACGGTGTTTGCCGCCCTGCAACACGTGCTGGCCAGTTTCGTCGGCATCATCACCCCGACCCTGATCATGGGCGGCGCCCTCGGCCTGCAAAGCGAAATTCCGTACCTGATCAGCATGGCGCTGTTCGTCTCGGGCCTCGGCACATTCGTTCAGGCCAAGCGCTTCGGCCCGGTCGGTTCCGGGCTGTTGTGCCTGCAAGGCACCAGTTTTTCCTTTATCAGCGTGATTCTCAGCGCCGGTTTCATGGTCAAGGCCCGGGGCGGCGGCACCGATGAAATCCTCTCGACGATCTTCGGCGTGTGCTTCTTTGCCGCGTTCATCGAAGTGGTGCTGAGCCAGTTCATCGGCAAGTTGCGCATGCTGATCACCCCGGTGGTGACCGGCACCATCATCACCCTGATGGGCCTGTCGCTGATCAAAGTGGCGATGACCGACATTGCCGGCGGCTTCGGCGCGGCGGATCTGGGCGCGGCGAGCCATGTATTCCTGGCGGCGCTGGTGCTGGGCACCATCGTGGTGTTGAACCGGGTCGACGTGCCGTTCCTGCGGTTGGGCGCAATCGTCATCGGCCTGACCCTCGGCTACGTGGTGGCGTGGTTGATGGGCACCGTGGATTTCGCCAACCTGCCGCAAGTGCCGGTGGTCAGCGTGCCGGTGCCGTTCAAATACGGTTTCAACTTCGACTGGGTGGCGTTCGTGCCGGTGGCGGTGATTTTCCTGGTTTCGCCGCTGGAAGCGGCCGGTGACCTGACCGCCAACTCGATGATCTCGCGGCAACCGGTCAAGGGCCCGCTGTACATCCGCCGGATCAAGTCCGGTTTGCTCGCCGACGGCCTCAACTCGGCCATGGCGGCGGTGTTCAACAGCATGCCGATGGTGACCTTCGCCCAGAACAACGGGGTGATTCAGCTTACTGGTGTGGCCAGCCGCTACGTGGCGTTCTTCATCGCCGGTCTGCTGGTGCTGCTGGGGCTATTCCCGATGATCGGTGCGGTGCTGCAACTGATGCCGAAACCGGTACTCGGCGGCGCAGAGCTGGTGATGTTCGGCACCGTGGCGGTGGCCGGGATCAAGATCCTCGCCGAGGCCGGCCTGCATCGGCGCAACATGCTGATCGTGGCGATTTCCCTCGGCATGGGTCTGGGCATTGCCGCCGTGCCGGAAGTGCTGCGCGAACTGCCGCAGGCGCTGCGCAACATCTTCGAATCGCCGATCACCGTCGGCGCGCTGTGTGCGATCGTGCTGAACATCTTCCTGCCGGAAGAGTTCATCGAGCTGGAAGAAGATGACTTCGACCCGGAAGCCTCTATCCTTCAGGTCATGGAAAACCCCGACCTGCCGGCCAAAGCTGAACCCGCATCAACGGCCGCTGTCGCACAGTTGAACCGTTGATCCTGTCCGCTCGATGAAAAAAGGGCTGATACCGGCGACGGTTCAGCCCTTTTTCAATGAGAGAGCATCAATGCGCCGTCTCCAAGCCGTCATCCTGTCCCTGCTTCTGCTCTCACTCAGCGCCTGCGCGCTGTTCCCCAACCGCGACCCGGTGAACATCAACGTGGTCGGCCTCGAACCGCTGCCGAGCCAGGATCTGGAAGTGCGCTTTGCGATCAAGCTGCGGGTGCAGAATCCCAACGAAACGCCCATCGACTACAACGGCATCGCGCTGGATCTGGAGGTCAACGGCCACTCACTGGCGTCGGGTGTGAGCGATCAGAGCGGCTCGATCCCACGGTTCTCCGAAACCATCGTCAGCGTCCCGGTGAGCATTTCCGCGTTCTCGGTGCTACGTCAGACTTTGGGCCTGAGCCAGACGCAAACCCTCGACAACCTGCCCTATGTGCTGCGCGGCAAACTGGCCGGCGGGTTGTTCGGCACGATGCGCTTTGTCGACACCGGCAAGCTCAGTCTGCCCAGAGCCAGTGCCGCAACCTGGTAAAGATGCGGTAGCCTGCAGCGTTTACTACAGAAACATGGAAGCTGCAGGCTTATGGAAGACACTCCCACGCTGTACACCGAACGGCTGATTTTGCGTCCGCTTGAACTCGCGGATGCCGAGGCGATCCAGCAGCAATTTCCCCACTGGGAAGTGGTGCAATATCTGAACGCTTTCGTGCCCTGGCCGTATCCGGACGACGGCGCCCTCACCTACCTGCGTGACATTGCGCTGCCGGCCATTGCGGCAGGCAAAGAGTGGCACTGGACGATTCGCCTCAAATCGGCACCGGAGCAATTGATCGGCAACATCAGCCTGATGGACGAGCCGGACAACCACCGTGGGTTCTGGCTCGCCCCGGCCTGGCAGGGTCAGGGCCTGATGACCGAAGCCAGCGAAGCCGTGACCCGGTACTGGTTCGAAACCCTAGATCAACCGTTGATGCGCGTGCCGAAAGCCGCACCGAACCTTGGTTCGCGAAAGCTCTCGGAGCGCAATGGCATGCGCTTGATTCGCACCGATGAGGACAACTTCGTCGGCGGTCGTTTTCCGCGGGAGATCTGGGAAATCACCCGCGAAGAATGGCGGCGCCGACAGTCCGTCAAACCGTGAACCGCACCCCCGGTTTCGCCCGCTCATCGACGCTCAACTCGAACACATCCGGCCGCGCATAGTGGCCGACCACGTCGTAGTCGTAGCGGGCGCGCACCAGTTCTTCGGTGTCGATTTCGGCGGTGAGCAGCCCGGCCTCGCCGCGCAACGGCCCGGCCAACACATCGCCCATCGGCCCGACGATCACGCTGCCACCGGCGATCAGCGGTCGATCCCCCGGCCAGTTGGCGATTTCTACGCCCAGTTCATTCGGCGAGGCCTGCACCTGACAGGCGCTGACCACAAAGCAGCGCCCTTCATGGGCGATGTGGCGCATGCTCACCTGCCACATTTCGCGCTCGTCCACGGTCGGCGCACACCAGACCTCGATGCCCTTGGCGTACATCGCCGTGCGCAGCAGCGGCATCATGTTTTCCCAGCAGATCACCGCGCCGAGTTTGCCGACCTGCGTGTCGAGCACCGGCAGCGTCGAACCGTCGCCCTTGCCCCAGATCAGCCGTTCGGTGCCGGTGGGCATCAGTTTGCGGTGTTTGGCCACAAGACCCGCCTGCGGGTCGAAATACAGCGCGGTGCAATGCAAGGTGCTGCCGGCCCGTTCGATCACGCCGATCACCAGATTGGCCCCGGTGCGCGCCGACAGCCCGGCCAGCGCTTCGGTTTCCGCGCCCGGCACATCGATGGCGTTGGCGAAGTAACGGGCATAGGCCTCACGGCCTTCCGGCAAGCGATAACCCAGCTGCGTGCCGAAGCCCTCGCCTTTCGGGTAACCGCCGAGCAACGCTTCGGGCATCACTACCAGCGCGGCGCCGGATTCGATGATCGCGGTTTCCCAACTCAGGATCTGTTCCAGAGTTTCAGCCTTGCCACCGGGCAAGGCGCCGATCTGCAGGGCGGCAACGATTGATTTGGGCATGGCGGTCACTCCGTGAAGTTCAGGTGTTGCTCATTCTCCGGCGCCACGGGATCATGAATAAAGACCGATCCACTGCTGAATGATATGAGCCAGATGAATATCGCAACCGTCGACCTCAACCTGCTGAAAGTCTTCGAAGCCCTGCATGAAGAGTCCAGCGCCAGCCGCGCGGCGTTGCGCCTGGGCGTGACCCAGTCGGCGGTCAGCGCGGCCTTGCGGCGGTTGCGCGAGGTGTATGGCGATCAATTGTTCGTGCGCACCGGCCGGGGTCTGGCGCCGACGCTCAAGGCCAACCAGTTGAAACCGGTGGTCAGCGATGCGCTCAACAAATGCCGGCAAAGCCTGGCCATGGTCGACCCGACCGCCCATCACTACGAAGGACGCTCGGTCACCGTGGGCCTTTCTGACGATTTCGAGATCGCTTACGGCCGGCGGCTGATCGAGGAAATCGCCCGCCGCGCGCCGAAACTGCGGCTGATCTTCCGCCAGACCCACAGCCAGATCGTCGCCCGGGCGCTGATGGAGCGCAGCATCGATCTGGCGATCACCGCCGGCGGGTTCGCCGAACGGCTGCTCAGTCGTCAGGTGCTGGGTGAAGGGGGTTACGCGTGTCTGGTGGATCCGGCGAGCCTGGCGCCGGGCCAGCAACAGATCGATCTGGAGGAATTCGTCACCCGCGAGCACCTTCTGGTGTCGTCGGGCGGTTTTATCGGGATTACCGATGAAGGGCTGGCAGCGCTGGGCCGCAGTCGCCGGGTCTGTGCCTCGACTACGCATTTCGCGGCGTTGCCGCATTTGCTCAAGGGCAGCGATGCGGTGGCGACCATTCCGACCCACGCGGCGCAGGCCATCGCTTCAATGAGCGGGCTGGCACTGCTGCCCTGCCCGCTGGCGCTGCCGCGTTACCCGATCGAACTGGGCTGGCGCACCAGTACCCAGATCGATCCGGTGGTACTGACGGTGCGCGAAGCGATTGGCGCCAGTTTCAGGGCCGAGTGATTACTTGTTGGCCGCCATCAGGCGATTGACTTCACTGCGCACCATGTTGGCGAACTCCGGCGGCGACATGCCGTCCAGTTCGGCGCGCACGAATTCGGCCCATTTGCCCTTGCGCTTGGAGCGCTCGCCGAACAACCGCGCGGCTTCGCCCTTGGCTTTGCCCAGATTGTTCTGCCAGAGTTCGAACAGTCGGGATTTCTCGTCTTCCAGCGCGGCGCGCTCTGCGAGGGATTTGTCGGCCAGATTGAAACTCATCGGGAATTACCTGCTGCATGAAATGGCGACATCTTACACGCTGGACGGAAACCTCTGACGCTGGTTTTTGCTCCGGATGGAAAATCGCTGCAACTTTTCAAGTCGCGCCACACTCCATTGTTCACTGTCCATTCACCTGCAAGGAGTCACCCAATGGCCCGGAAAACCGCCGTTCAAGCCGCCGAAGACCAAATCAAGGACCAGGCCTTCAGCGAACTTCAGGCGCTGATCGAAGAGTCGGAAAAACTGCTCAAGAGCAGTGCCTCGCTGGTCGGCGAGGAAGCGGAGACCCTGCGCGGGCAAATCGCCCAGAAACTGCAGCAGGCGCTGGATTCGGTCACCAGCGTGCGTGACCGCACCAAACCGGCGGTGGACGCCACCGAGAGCTACATTGGCGGACACCCGTGGCAGACCGTGGCGATTTCCGCCGGTTTCGGTCTGGTGGTCGGATTGCTGCTCGGTCGCCGCTGAGCGCGAACAAAAAAGGCGAGCCCTCGGGCTCGCCTTTTTCATGTCCGGCAAACACTCATTCGCCGGCCAGTTCACGCAGCTGCGACAGGGTCTGTTGATCCAGTTCGATGCCCCTGGCCAATGATTTTGCCCGCTGCAAATGCCGCCGGTCACCCGGCAAACGCTTGAGTCCAACCCCGTGCATCTGCCGCACGAGTTCCTGACTGCGTTCGGCGACGCTTTGCCCGGCGGTCTTGCTCGGGTCGATCACGATCAGCAGTTGGCCAGTCCACGGGGTCTTGGCCCCCGGATGGTTCTTCCAGTCGAACTCGAACGAGAAGTTGCCGCCGGTCAGCGCGGCGGCCAGCAGCTCGACCATCATCGACAGCGCCGAGCCTTTGTGTCCGCCAAACGGCAGCAATGCACCGCCTTCCAGAATCGCTTTCGGGTCGCAGGTCGGCTGGCCAAGGCTGTCGACGCCCATGCCTGCCGGCAGTTTCTCGCCCTTGCGTGCGGCGATTTGCACGTCGCCATGGGCGATGGCGCTGGTGGCCAGGTCGAACACGATCGGCGCACCGTCAGCCCGGGGTGCGGCGAAGGCGATCGGGTTGGTGCCGAACAATGGCCGGTCGGCACCGTGGGGTACCACGCAGGTCATGCTGTTGACCACGCTCAACGCCACCAGACCCTCATCCGCGAAAGGCTCGACGTCCGGCCACAGCGCGGCGAAGTGATGGGAATTACGGATCGCCAACACCGCGATCCCGGCACTGCGGGCCTTTTCCACCAGCAGTGCACGCGCCGCCGCCAGCGCAGGTTGAGCAAAACCGTTGCCGGCATCGACGCTGACGAATCCTGACGCCACGTCCTCGACTTTCGGCACAGCCTGGCCGTTGACCCAGCCGCTGTTGAGCGTCGAGACATAACCGGGGATCCGGAATACGCCGTGACTGTGCGCACCGTCCCGCTCGGCATTGGCGCAATTGGCGGCCAGCGTTCGGGCGACTTCGGCCGAGGTGCCGTGACGGGTGAAAATCGTTTCCAGCAATTGAGTCAGCTCGTCCAGCGAGACCGTGGACGAGACCGCATGATCGTGTGGCGCAGACATCTGAAGCTCCAGAGTAATTATTGGAGGGAACAACAGCGAACGAACAACCCGCCAGAGGATTAACCATGGCCGGCCGGTGGCCTGTCAACCCCGCAATATTTATCTACCACCTTCGCCAGCGTCACCCGCCCTAGCCTTGCGTCTCGACCCACCGGCGCCTGCCCGCATGCGCCCCTCATCGAGACTCGATCATGTCAGCCCCCATCAAACCCTTGTTGTTCCCCGAAGTCTTCGACTCCCCCGGACTATGGACCGAACTGGGCAAGACCCACGGTCTGTCCGAACACGAATTCAGATGGCTCGTCCACGCCAGGCTGTCCTCCCACAACTTGCGCAGCCAGCAGACCCCGGCCATGCGCGCCGAGCGGGTACTGCTTAACGTTGGCAGTGAAATCCCGGTGCCGCTTCCGGGCGCGTTTGTTCTCAGCCAGACACCCGTCAATCAGGCCCATATCCTTTACACCGCCTTCGACGGCATCAAGAAATACGCTGACCGCGCCGACTTGAAGCAACAGTTCGAGCAAAGCCTGAACGACGCCGACGACCAGACCTCGCTGTTTGCGCTCCTGTCGTTGCCACAACGTAAACGGCTGCTCGACGCGGAAAAGATTTCCGTGTCGTTCACACTGATCGAAGGTGATGTATTCGATGAGACCACCGAGGCGATCAAACAGAGCCAGTTGTTGAATGCGCAGGCAATGCGTACGGAGCTGGAGAAACTGCCGACGCTGACGCACCTGCTGGAAAACATTCTCGACGAATTGCTCAAGCCCCACTTCGGCAGCTTGCAGCAGAGCCGAACCCGCGTCGGCTTCTACACCCTGGACGGCGCCACCGGCTCCGACCGTGCGGCGCCCGACAGGCATTGGCTCGAATCCATGAGCCTGAGCGACGCAGTGCTGTTGTATTACCGCCACCAGCAATGGCCGACCGCTGCATTGCGTGAGTTCACCCACCCCGACAGAACGGCCACTCAGGATGACCAACTGCAATGGGAAGACGCCGTCAAAAGTGCTGCCGGCAAGCTGTCGGCGCTGTTGTTTCAACATCTGGAACGCTATTGGGATGCGCCCTCCAGCGACGGCTCGTCGCGTCGGACGTTTTTTGCCGAAGTACTCGAGGATCAGGCGCGCGCCGAATGGATGATCAAACGCGAAACCGGCATTCTCGATGCACCGCAATTCAACGCACTGCACCAGTTGATACGGCCCCGCAACGACGGCTCCATTCGTCCATTGACCGAAACCGTGCGTCTCTGGGAACGTGAAGCCAACTACGTCGAACTGGCGGGTTCGCTGATGATTAGCGGCACCCACGCCTTCCTTTACACGCCGGTGCAGGGCCTGCAGGTACTCACCGACTACAGCGATCTGAAACAGACGCTGCTGAGCAAGTTCATGGCCAAGGGGCATGAAGACGAACTCTACAGCCTGCTCAGCCTGGACGAGCGTAATCGCTTCCTTGGCTTCGATCAGCCGCAGGTGTCGGGAGAGCGGGTGCTTGGAGAGGTCTTCAAGATCCTCTTTGAATCCATCATCACCAAGCAACGGCAAAACATCGAGTACGCCTTGCAGGTGTTTCGCCACAGCGATGGCGCGGTGAATCTGCACGCCCTGTTCGACAAGAGCCTGGACATTCGCTCGATGATTCATGCGCGTCTGCTCGAGTTCGACAGCGCTGGACGCTGGAGCACGCAACCGGTGTTGTCGGGCAATCAACAGCCGTCCCTGGTCCTGGCGGACAAGGCGCGTGCCGCGATCAAGACGTTCAGCAGCGTTGAAGCTTCGCTCGGCGAATTACTCAAGACGCAACCGATGGCAACCCTGGAAGTCCAGCGACCGTTTCTCGAAAACCTCAAGTCAAACCTGGGCCATGCCTGGTTTCTCGGGGTGACCGGCGAAGCCCGGCTGCGAGCATTGAACGGTACGCTGCAAGCGTCGGCGCGGGCGATCGTCGATGCCGTGGTCAACCCCGACCAGCCGACCCGCGTGCTGCGTCGGGCGCTGGAGGGTTTTCGCCCGGACGCCTATGGGCTCACCCTGCAGTCTGCCGGCCAGCAAAACCTGCTGCCGCTCGCCCATTGCCTGCTGATGACCGAGCGTGGCGGCCTCGACGCCCGGCACTCCGGTCGCACGGTACTGTGGACACCCGCGCTCGGGCTTGAAGTATTCGACACCGTCGCGGTTGCCCGGCACAGGCTCGAGCAACGCCTGCTGCATAACGTGCAACGCCTGTCATTGCTGGAGAACATTCTGCCTGCACAGTTTCAGCTGCATCAGCGCTATTCCCTGGGGGCGTTTCAGTTCATCGAACACAACGTGCTGCACAACCGCATGCAATCGGCCATCGAGCATTTTCTCGGGCGCTGCGAGCAGGTGCGCAGCCGCGTCAAGGATCCCGCCCGGCGCAGCAAGACGCTGACAGCGTTGAGTGAGCCGGCTTTTCACACCAACCTGAAACTGGCCACGGCCCATGCCCGGGCAATCGCTGCACAGCAGACCTACCCGGCCTGGCTCGGCATGGCGGCGGTTGCGGAGCAGAAACTGCACGTCGAACTGATGGAGCAATGGCGCCAGAGCGTCGTCGACGACAAGGACTACCTGACAGGTGTGCCGACACTAGTGACCCATGTCGAACAAACCCTGAAATCACTGCTCGACAGCCGCTTCCCCGATAGCCGGATCAATCCTCGCCACATCCGGATATCACCCAATCTGGCCCTGGCCGGCCCTGCGCGCAACCTGGTCGAGTTTGCCCTCAATCACATCAACATCGCCCAAGGCACCGGTTTCAAAGTCACGTCGATCAACGCCAGCGCCTTGCCCAAAGGGCTGGATCAGAGCGCCGTCAGGCAACTGCTGCTGTCGCTCGAAATTCCCACCCGCTACAGCGAAAAAGTCATTCAGGCACTGGCGACGACTACGGTTGCAGGGCTCGCCCGGCAGCAGGTTTTCTTCCGTCAGTTGCCATGGCAATTGCTGCAGCATGCTCACGCGCTGAAACTGCAGCAGCATTTGTCCGAAACCGCGTTCAGTTACATCCGGCAGGCGCTGGACATGCCGGATGCCATCGCCCGTGCCGCCGTCGCCGGCACACACGCCATGGTGTGTCCACTGTCACTGGTCAAGACCGCCGGAGCTACTGCCGTCGAGGCATGCGGACTGTATGTGTTGGCACCCGGCACCGCCCACAAGGGGCCAGTGCTGCTCTATACCCCGTTTGCCGAGCAGGCATTTCACGAATTCTTCGACGAAAAGGCCCTGATTGCCGCTCTGAATATTCCGGGATTCCTGCAAGACCTGTTGCTTCGCCGTTTGCCGCAGACACAGCGAGCGACCTTCCGCAGCCTGCTTGCCAGCAGCCTGGGACAGACCAGCGAAATGACGCTGGACTACCGCCCGATTGGCGGCAACCTGCTGGAACGTCTGTATCAGGACAATCTCGAGCTGTTGAAACAGATGCTCGGTTCTCAGCGCGACAGCGACGGCCAATCCGACTGGGAAAACGCCAAAGTCCTGTTCAGTGATGACATCCAACAGGTCGCGGACATGTTGCAAGGCAAACTCGCCTATGGGCGCTTTCTCTGGCAAGCCTACGATGACTTCAAGGATTCGGCCGAGGCTCTGCAGAATCATCATTGGAAGAAGGCGCTGAAGTCGTTTATCGATGGCGCAGAGCAAATGGTCACCGTCGGCCTTCTGCCTGAAATGTCCGCCGAAAGCGCAGTTGTCACCGACGTCGGTGAACAGGCAACCGAAGCCGGTGCGCAGAAGCTCGAAAAGGTGGTTGCGCCGAGCCTGGACGAAATTGAACTGACCTCGCCACAACGCACACTGCTGCAGCCTTTCGAAGCAACCGACGTAGCGCTCAAGGACCTCACCTTCAGTGCGACCCAAGGCGTTTACCAGAAGACATCCAACAACCGCAGCTATGCCGCGGTGGACGGCAAGGTATACAGGGTCGTCAAAAACGGCTCGGACTGGCAATTGGCAAAGGGTGAAGAGCGCGGCCCGTCACTGCGCAAGACCGACTCACGGATGGTGCGGATCACGCCGGGCCAGACCGTTCATTACGGCAAAGCCTTTTCCAGAATGCTCGAGCACAGCAAATACACTCGGATTCGTCGCACGATGCTCAACATAGAAGCCCACGGTATGGAAGAAATCACCCGGCGCTACCCTGAAAAAGCCCGGGTGTTGGGGCGTGCAGTGGGACTGGCCCGGGATTATGCGTTCAACTGCCTGCATAACCTGGCCATCCTGGACATCAACGTTGTGCCCGGCGGACGGGTCAACCGGTTTCTCATGGAGTTCTTTGATGTCCCGAAAGTCACAACGCAGATCCTGTCCAGGATCAAGACCGCGATCCTGCCGATCTGCAATGCGTTGGTAGACCCGACGGACGATCTGCTCAACACCGACCGCTTCATCGTCGGCTCCACCAGGTGGTTTCACGACGTGATCGCGTTTGTCCTCGATGGCGACCAGCAGAACAAGGTCCATTTCACCCAGCACTTTTTTGACCAGGACCTGGGGGACTACGTGCCCGTCACTGCGCCTGGATTTGATATCGACGGCCACGCACAAGCCGAAACCCTGATC
>NZ_JAIHBA010000041.1:0-54966 GCF_019718735.1 Pseudomonas sp. RIT778
GGCGGGGTGGGCGTGTCCTATTACAGCAATGGCGGCAATGGCGGCACGGCCAGCAACGGCACGATTTCCATCGGTGGCGGCGGTGGCGGCGCTGGCTGGGACAAGGTTGGCGGCGTCGGCGGCAATGCGGCCGGCGGCATTTACAACGCTTCCACCGGCACGCTGAAAATCGTCGGCACCTCGGTCATCAGCAACAACATCGGCGCGGGCGGCGGTGGTGGTGGCGGCAGCGGCCAGGGCAGCAACAACCTGAACGGCGGCGACGGTGGACGGGGTGTCGGCGCGATCTGGAACCAGGGCGGCACGGTACTGATCACCGCTGCCAACTTCAGCGCCATCAGCGGCAACGCGGCCGGCAGCGGTTCCGGCGGCGCAGAACTGGGCGGTGGCGTGACGGGCTCTGTACCGCTGGCCTTCGCGGCGATCTACAACAACGGCGGCACACTCAACACCGCCTATGTGGAACCACCGACCGCGACCATCGTGATGGCCGACACGGCCCTGAAAATCGGCGAAACCTCGCTGGTGACCATCACCTTCAGCCGGGCAGTCACCGGCTTCACCAACGCCGACCTGACGGTTGCCAACGGCACGCTGACATCGGTCAGCAGCAGCGACGGCGGCCTGACCTGGACCGCGACTTTCACGCCGACCAACAACATTACCGACAGCACCAACCTGATCACCCTCGACAACACCGGTGTGACCGCCATCAGCGATGGCGTGGCGGGCGTCGGCACGACCAGCTCGGTCAATTACGCGATCGACACCGCACGGCCGACCGTGACTATCGTGATGTCCGACACGGCGTTGAAGATCGGCGATACCTCGCTGGTGACCTTTACTTTCAGCGAGGCGGTGACCGGCTTCACCAACGCCGACCTGACCATCGCCAACGGCACGCTGAGCGCCGTGAGCAGCAGCGACGGCGGCATCACCTGGACCGGAACGTTCACCCCGACGGCCAGCATCACGGACACCACCAACCTGATCTCCCTGGACAAGACCGGTATCGCTGACCTTGCCGGCAACGCCGGCAGCGGCACCACCGATTCGGCCAATTATGTGATCGATACCGTGCGCCCGACCGCGACCATTGTTGTGGCCGACACCAATCTGGCAGTGGGTGAAACGTCGCTGGTGACCATCACCTTCAGCGAAGCGGTCAGCGGCTTCACCACCGCCGACATGACAGTGGCCAACGGCACCCTGACCGGCCTGAGCAGCAGCGACGGCGGCATCACCTGGACCGCCACGCTGACGCCGACCACCAACATTACCGACACCACCAACCTGGTCACCCTGGATAACACCGGGGTCGTCGATCTGGCCGGCAACGCCGGCAGTGGCACCACCAATTCCAACAATTACGCGATCGACACCGCGCGTCCGACCGCGACCATCGTGGTGGCCGACAACGCCCTGAAAATTGGCGAAACCTCACTGGTGACCATCACCTTCAGCGAAGCGATCACCGGTTTCACCAACGCCGACCTGACCATTGCCAACGGCACGCTGACTGCCGTGAGCAGCAGCGACGGCGGCATTACCTGGACGGCGACGTTCACGCCGACCGCCAGCATCACCGACGCGACCAACCTGATCACGCTGAACAACACCGGCATCGCGGATCTGACCGGCAACGCCGGCAGCGGCACAACCGACTCCAACAATTACGCCATCGATACCGTGCGCCCGACCGCGACCATCGTGGTGGCCGACAACAACCTGCGGATCGGTGAAACCTCGCTGGTGACTATCACCTTCAGTGAGGCGATCAGCGGTTTCACCAACGCCGACCTGACGGTCGCCAACGGCACGTTGAGCGCGGTCAGCAGCAGCGACGGCGGCATCACCTGGACCGCGACGTTCACCCCGAGCGCCAGCATCACTGACACCACCAACCTGATCACCCTGGACAACACCGGCATCGTCGACCTGTCGGGCAACGCCGGAAGCGGTACTACCGATTCCAACAATTATGCGATCGATACGGTGCGGCCAACCGCGACCATCGTGGTCGCCGACAGCAACCTCACTGCCGGCGAAACCTCGCTGGTGACTATTACCTTCAGCGAAGCGGTCAGCGGCTTCACCAACGCCGACCTGATCATTGCCAACGGTACGCTGACCGCCGTGAGCAGCAGTGACGGCGGCATAACCTGGACGGCAACGTTCACGCCGAACCTGGGCGTCAACGACGCGACCAACCTGATCGTGCTGGCCAATACCGGCATCGCCGACCTTTCGGGCAACGCCGGCAGCGGCACGACCAACTCCAACAACTACACCATCGACACCGTGGTGCCGACCGCGACCATCATCATTGCCGACAACGCGCTGAAAATCGGCGAAACCTCGCTGGTGACCATCACCTTCAGCGAGGCGGTGACCGGTTTCACCAACGCCGACCTGACGATTGCCAACGGCACGCTCAGCGCGGTGAGCAGCAGTGATGGCGGCATTACCTGGACGGCCACCTTCACGCCGACCACCAACATCACCGACGCCACCAACCTGATCACGCTGGACAACTCCGGCGTGCAGAACCTGTCGGGTAATGCCGGCAGCGGCACCACCGATTCGAACAATTATTCGATCGATACCGTGCGTCCGACCGCCACCATCGTGGTCGCCGACACGGCGCTCGGCGTCGGCCAGACCAGCCTGGTGACCATTACCTTCAGCGAAGCGGTGACCGGTTTCACCAATGCCGACCTGACCATCGCCAACGGTACGCTGAGCGCGGTGAGCAGCAGCGACGGCGGCATCACCTGGACCGCGACGTTCACGCCGGCGGCGGGCATCACCGACACCACCAACCTGATCACCCTGGACAACACCGGCATCTCCGATCTGGCGGGAAACGCTGGCAGCGGCACCACCGATTCCAACAACTACGCGGTCGACAGTCAGCGTCCGACGGCGACCATCGTCATGACCGACAGCGACCTGCGGCCCGGCGAAACCGCGCTGGTGACCATCACCTTCAGCGAGGCGGTCACCGGTTTCGACAACTCCGACCTGAGCGTTGCCAACGGCACCCTGAGCAACGTTTCGTCGAGCGACGGCGGCATCACCTGGACGGCCACCTTCACGCCGAACATCGGCGTTACCGATCTGACCAACCTGATCGTCCTGAACAACACCGGCATCACCGACCTGGCCGGTAACACCGGCACTGGCACCACCAACTCGGCCAATTACCAAGTGCAGACCCAAGTGCCGACTGCCACCATTGTGGTTGCCGACACTGCGCTCAAGGCCGGGGAAACTTCGCTGGTGACCATCACTTTCAGCGAAGCGGTCAGCGGGTTCGACAACAGCGACCTGACCATCGCCAACGGCACGTTGAGCAACGTCAGCAGCAGCGACGGCGGCATCACCTGGACCGCGACCTTCACGCCGACCAACAACATCACCGACAGCAGCAACCTGATCACCCTGAACAACGCCGGGGTGGCCAACCTGTCGGGCAACAGTGGCGTCGGCAACACCGATTCCAACAACTTCGCGATCGACACCGCGCTGCCGACCGCCACCATCGTGGTCGCCGACAATCGGCTGGGCATCGGTGAAACTACCACCGTAACCATCACCTTCAGCGAAGCAGTGAGCGGGTTCGATCTGTCGGACATCAGCGTCGCTAACGGTTCGCTGTCGAACCTGACCAGCAGCGACGGCGGCGTGACCTGGACCGCGACCTTCACGCCGACAGCCAACGTCAACGACCCGACCAACCTGATCCTGATCGACACCGCCGGTGTTCAGGATCTGGCCGGCAACCTCGGGGCGAGCATCGCCATCTCCAACAACTACATCCTCGATGCGACCCGGCCGACGGTAAACATCGTGGTCGCCAATCCGAATCTGGGCATCGGCCAGAGCACCACGGTGACCTTCACGTTCAGCGAGGCGGTGAGCAATTTCGACTTGTCCGACCTGAGCGTGACCAACGGCGACCTGAGCAACCTGACCAGCAGCGATGGCGGCAAGACCTGGACCGCGACCTTCACGCCGACCGCGAATGTCACTGACCCGAGCAACTTCATTGCGCTGGACACCAGCAACGTCACCGACCTTGCGGGCAATGCCGGCAGCACGGTGGCGGTGTCGAACAACTACGCCCTCGACAGCGAGCGGCCGACCGCCACGGTGGTGATCGCCAATCCGAACCTGGGCGTCGGCCAGACTTCGCAGGTGACCATCACCTTCAATGAAGCGGTGAGCGGTTTCGACCTGTCGGACCTCAGCGTAGCCAACGGCACCTTGTCCAACCTGAGCAGCAGCGACGGTGGCAAGACCTGGACGGCGACCCTGACGCCGAACGCCAACGTCAACAGCGCCAGCAATGCGATCAGCCTCAACACGGCCGGGGTCAGCGACCTGTCGGGCAACAGTGGCAGCAGTGTCAGCAGCTCCGCCAATTACGTGATCAACACGGTGCCGGTGGTGCCTGTGCCTCCTGTGATACCGACTTCTCCGCTGATCGTCGTGACGCCGGATCCGGAATTCCGCAGCAGCGATCCGGTCGCGCCGCCACCACCGCCGAACGTTCCGCTGCAACCGATCGTCTTCACGCCGCCCACCGGCGACCTCGGTTCGCCGCTGACTTTCGCGCCGTTGTTCGAGCAGCGGGTGATCGGCAACGGCATCCGTCCGCTGGGGGATATTTTCATCAATCGCGGTGCGCTGAGCCCGAGCTTCATTGCCCAGGTCTTCAGCAGCAGCGACAACCTGGGTGACGGTTCCGGTCATGGCTTCCTCGGATTCGGCGGCGGCGATGGCGGGGTGTTCGGCAGCAGCACGCTGTCGAGCCTGTTCAATCAGGACAGCAGCACCGAGCGCGATTCGCTGAATGCCTTCGGCAGCCAGTCGATCAAGGGCGGCGATATTTCCCAAGGCCTGCGCGATGTGTTCGGCGCGCCGACCCTTGGCCAGCAACTGCAACAGATCAAGGACAGCGAGCAGCACCGGGTCGACAACCTGGCGGCGGCGCTGCAACAGGTCGGCATCAGCGAAATGCCGGCCTGACCAACATTACAACTCAATATATGCGGGACCTAGGGGCGATCCAGGGATGAAGAAAAGTCAGAAGTTGTTCGGCGCCAGCCTGCTGGCGCTGGCGATCAGCGGATGTGCAGTGACCAGTGAACCGATCGAACGCAGCGTCAGCGAGCAACGGGCCCGGGCCGACCTGCAGAGCATGTACAAGGGCCAGGAGCCGCTGAGCGGTCCGCTGACCCTGCACCAGGCCATGGCCCGCGCGGTGAAATACAACCTCGAAGGCCGCTTGAAAATCATGGAGGAAGCGCTGGCCAAGCGGCAGCTCGACCTCGCCAGTTTCGACATGCTGCCGCGCATGGCGCTGGACGCCGGTTACGTCGGGCGTAACAACGTCAGCGCCTCCAGCAGCCAGAGTGTGCGCACCGGCACCCAGTCCCTGGAACCGTCGACCTCTCAGGACCGCGACCGCGACGTCGCCGACCTGACCATGGTCTGGAACGTCCTCGATTTCGGCGTCAGCTACATCAGCGCCAAGCAGCAGGGCGACCAGCGCCTGATCGTTCAGGAACGCCGGCGCAAGGTGATCAACACCATCGTTCAGGACGTGCGCTCGGCCTATTGGCGGGCGATGGCCGCCGAACGCCTGCTCAAGCAGATCGACAGCCTGATGGCGCGGGTCGACACCGCCCGGCGCAATAGCGAAAGCATGAGCGAACAGCGCATCGGCGATCCGGTGCAGTCCCTCGGCTACCAGCGTTCGCTGATCGAAGCGACCCGGCAACTGGAAGAACAACGCCGCGCGCTGTCGCTGGCGAAAACCGAACTGGCGACGCTGATCAACCTGCCGCTGGGCACCAACCTGACGTTGGCCACCGATGACGGTTATCAGATCCCGGAACTCAAGGTCGATCTGAGCAAACTCGAACAGGAAGCCCTGACCAGCCGTCCGGAACTGCGCGAGCAGGATTACCAGACCCGGATCAGCGCCGCCGAAACCCGCAAGGCCATGCTGCGTCTGCTGCCGGGCCTGGAGTTCTCCGCCGGCGGACATTACGACAGCAACTCGTTTCTGGTCGAGCAGGGCTGGGCCGACTACGGCGTGAAGGTCACCTGGAACCTGTTCAACGTGATCTCTGCCCCGGCGGCCATCGACGTGGCCAAGGCCGGTGAAGAAGTCGCTGCTGCACGGCGCCAGGCGATGTCGATTGCAGTGCTGGCGCAGCTTTACGTGGCGAACGCCAACTATCAGGAGGCGCTGCGCCAGTTCAAGACCAACCAGCAACTGTCGGACATCGACGGGCAAATCGTCGGTCAGTTGCGTAACCGTCGTCAGGCCGACGGCATTGGTGAGCTGGACCTGATTCAGGGCGAGCTCAACACCTTGCAGGCCGATCTGCGGCGCGATCTGTCCTACGCCGATCTGCGCAATGCCTACGGCCAGATTTTCGCCAGCGCTGGTCTCGACCCGCTGCCGGATCAGGTGCAGTCGACCGAAGTCCAGTCGATTGCCACCGCCCTGGCCAACCGCGAAGCTGCGTGGGCCTCGGGGAATATTTCGGTGCCGGTGGCCCATGCCTCCGCGCAGTGACGTATTGGCGCCGACCGCCAGTATCAGCCGTGCCCAACGCGAGGCCCGCAACGGCCATCGCGGCACGGCGATGCTGCTGACCGGTCTGCCGGCGGCGGGCAAGTCGACCCTTGCCCAGGCGTTGCATGCCGAGTTGTTCAGTCGCGGTCTGCAAAGCGTGGTGCTTGATGGCGATGGGTTGCGGGTCGGGCTCAACCGCGACCTGGGTTTTACCGATGCCGACCGCCTGGAAAACATCCGCCGCGCCAGTGAGCTGGCAGCGTTGCTGGTGGAGAACGGGCAGATCGTGATTCTGGCGATGATCGCGCCGCTGGCGGATCTGCGCGAAGTGTTTGCCCGCCGTTTGGACGAGGACTATCGCGAGGTCTGGTGCAGCGCCGCGCTGGCGGTGTGCGAGCAGCGCGATCCGAAAGGGCATTACGCCCGGGCCCGACGCGGCGAGTTGGCCGGGTTCACCGGCGTATCGGCACCTTACGAGGCGCCGGCCCAGGCTTCGCTGGTGCTCGACACCGGCACGCTGACGGTCGAAGCCTGTCTGGACCGCTTGCTGACCTGGCTCGGCGAAACTGCGGTGTTGCCCAAGGCATGAGCCGGCTGGCGTTCTCACGGTTGCCGGTGACGGTGGACCTGCCGTTGCTGTTGCAGGCGCTGGCGGCGATTGACGACGCTGCCTGGCGCGGTCATTTCAACACCGCTTATTTCGCCGGCGACTGGAGCGGCGTGGCGCTGATCTCCGCCGCCGACGCGCTGACCGAACTGTCCCCCGGCAGTGCCGAACCCGTGCAACGCACCCCTTGGCTGAATGATCGTCGCTGGCAGCAGGCGCTGCGGGATCTGCCGCTGGAAATCGTCAGTGCGCGGCTGCTGCGACTAGGGCCGGGCGGGCAGATTCATGAGCATCGCGACTACGATCTTGAGGGTGCGGACGCCGATTTGCGCCTGCATATTCCACTGCTCAGTCCGCCCGCCGTGGACTTCTGGCTCGACGGCCAGCGGATGCCGATGACGGCGGGAGAATGCTGGTTTCTCGATCTCGCCCGGCCGCATCGGGTCGACAATCGCGACAGCACGGCTCGGGTTCATCTGGTGCTCGATTGCCGCCCCGCGCCCTGGCTGGAGCAGATGATTGTTGACGGTTTGCCGAGCACTCCGCTGCCCGATGGCGCGGAGACGGCGCTGCAGCGATTTCAACGGTTGCTGGTCTCGGATCCGTTGCTGTCCGCAACGTTGCAGGCATTGCACGACCCCGAAACCTTCATCGACCAGACGCTGGCGTTGGCCACTGAGCGCGGTCTGCATTTTTCCCGTGAAGAACTGCTGGCGGCGATGCGTAACGGCCGTCGCTCATGGAACGAACAATGGCGTCTGTGAATTTCGACGGCTGGTTGCCGATCCGCATCTGGAAAACTGCCGGGCAATGGCAGGTCGACTGGTGCTGGTTTGGCGACACGCCGCTGTATCAGCCGTTCTTTCGTGAGGCCGTCGAAGACGCGTTGCGTCTGCCGTTCAATCAGGCGTTCCGCCGGCAAACACCCTTGTCGACGCTCATGGATTGGCAAGCGCTCAGTCCGGGTCTGCCGCCGAGTGCCTTTATCCTGCACGCCTCGCGATGCGGTTCGACGCTGATCAGCCAGATGCTCGCCCGGCTCGACGATCACATCGTGGTCTCGGAGCCGCCGCCCCTAGATGCCTTGCTGCGTAGCGCTCTGCCGGACGAAGAACGCCGTGCGGCCATCGCCGGATTGCTTTCGGCGTACGGTCAGCGGCGGTGCGGTACGGAGCAGCGACTGGTGATCAAACTCGACGCCTGGAGCATCGGTGAATGGCCGTTGCTGCAGCAATGCTTCCCCGATACGCCGTGGCTGTTTGTCTATCGCGATCCGCTGGAAATCGCCGTCTCGCACCTGCGTCGCCCCGGCCTGCACATGGTGCCGGGTGCGCTCGGCGATTGTGTGCTGGACGATGATTTGCCGTTCGTGGGCCGCGAGGATTTCATCGCCCGGCGGCTGGGGCGCCTGTTGGAGGCCGGGTGGGTGCATTGCCGTGATTCTGCCGGGCTGGTGCTCAATTACAGCGAATTGCCCGACGCGATAAGCGGGCGGCTGGCGCGGTTTTTCAAGCTGAGCGGCGCGCAGTGTGAACAGGCGCTGGCGGCGACGGCGCAGCACGCGAAGCAGCCGTCACAACCCTTTGTCGTCGATGGCGAACACAAGCGCCGCGAAGCATCGGCGCTGTTGCAGGCACGGGTCGAACATTGCGCCCGTGCGCCCTATGCCGCGTTGGAACGCTTGCGCGCGCTCACGATTTCGCCGACAGATCCGCCATCCCCTTGAGCAGTTCGATCGGTAACGGAAAGACGATGGTCGAGCTCTTGTCGCCGGCAATCGAACTCAGGGTCTGCATGTAGCGCAGCTGCATGGCGCCGGGCTGGCGACCGAGCATTTCGGCGGCCTGCATGAGTTTTTCCGAGGCCTGCAATTCGCCTTCGGCGTGGATCACCTTGGCGCGCCGCTCCCGCTCGGCTTCGGCCTGCTTGGCGATGGCGCGCACCATCGACTCGTTGAGGTCGACGTGCTTGATTTCGACATTGGCGACCTTGATTCCCCAAGCGTCGGTCTGGGCGTCGAGCACTTGCTGGATGTCGATGTTCAGGCGTTCGCGCTCGGCCAGCAGTTCGTCCAGCTCATGTTTGCCGAGTACCGCGCGCAGGGTGGTCTGGGCCAGTTGGCTGGTGGCCATGAGGAAATCTTCGACCTGGATGATCGCTTTCTGTGGGTCGAGCACGCGGAAATACAGCACCGCGTTGACCTTCACCGACACGTTGTCGCGGGTGATCACGTCCTGTGGCGGCACGTCGAGGACGATGGTGCGCAGATCGACCCGGACCATTTGCTGCACCACCGGAATCAGCAGGATCAGCCCCGGCCCCTTGACCTGCCAGAAGCGTCCGAGCTGGAACACCACGCCGCGTTCGTATTCGCGCAGGATGCGGAACGTCGAGCCGGCCAGGGCGATCAGCAACAGCAGCAGCGCGACAAAACCGATTTGCAGACCCATGATCACTCTCCGAGCGGTGCCGCGTCAGTCGCGGACACTTGCAGCAACAGGCCCTTGCGCCCGACCACCCGCACCGGTTGCCCGGTGTGCAGCGGCGTGGCGCTCAGCACCTGCCAGCGTTCTCCTTGTAATTGCACCCAGCCGTTGCGGCTGTCTTCCGGTTGCACCACCGTCACCGCCGTGACACTGCCGAGCAGGCCGGCATCGCCGCTGACCGGTTGGCGCGGTCGGGTTTTCAGGGCACGGATCAGCAATGCGATCAGCAACAGGGCGCTGACCAGCCCGAGGCCGATCATCATCGGCACCGGCAGTTCGGCGTTGCTCAGGATCAGCGCGCCGATCACGAACATGACGATGCCGCCGAGGCCGATCACCCCGTAGTTGGGCAGTGCGGCTTCGGCGATCAGAAACGTGATGCCCAGGATGATCAGCCACAGGCCAACCGGGCTGACGGCGGTAAACGGACTGTCTGCCGCAACCACCGATCCACTCAGCAGAAACAGGGCAAGCGCACAGCAACGGATGTTCACGTGACCCTCCGCGAGAGTCAGGGCTTGTTCTTACAGTCTAGTTGAGGCTGCGGCTGGATGATTTTTGATCAATTCGCCTGCCTCGCCAGTGGGCGGATTTCCCGGTGTTTGCAGCTCGCCGGACTAGACTTTCAAGGACAGCCACAGCGTTTCATTACCGTCCGCCGCGCCGCGTCGGCGGGCACCGAGGTGCATCATGCGTATGGCCAAGAAAGTGCAGAGCAGCCTCAACCGGGCGCAATGCGAATATGACATCGTCACCCACCCGCACTCGTCCAGCAGCCTGGAAACGGCGCGGGTCTCCGGGATTGCCGCAGAACGGGTGGCCAAATCGGTGATCCTGGACGACCGTCACGGGCACTACCTGATGGCGGTGCTGCCCGCCAGCTGCCACCTGGACTTGAGCAAAGTGCGCAGCAGCGGCGAATGGCAAATCACCCGCGAAAGCAATCTGGCGCACATCTTCGACGACTGTGAGCGCGGCGCGGTGCCGCCATTGGGCGATTCCTACGGCCTGGACATGGTCATCGACCCGCTGCTGACCCGGCAGAAGGACATCTACCTGGAAGCCGGCAACCACAACAACCTGCTGCACATGAGCATGCCCGAATTCCTGAAAATGGTGCCGCATGCGCAGGTGCGGGAGTTGAGTCAGTAGGTTTTTTAGCGTCTGTGCCGACGCCAATCGCGAGCAAGCTCGCTCCCACAGGTTCTGCGCCAAACCTGTGGGAGCGAGCTTGCTCGAGAAAAATCTTTCACACCCTATAAATCTCGCAGGAGTTCCGACATGGAAAACCCGACGCACAGCCTCCCATCCCTGTTCAAGCAACTCGGCCTGGACAGCGACCCGGTCAGCATCGACCAGTTCATCGCCACCCATTCCCCGCTCAAGCCCGAACTGCACCTGTGCGACGCGTTTTTCTGGACCAAGAGCCAGGCGGATTTCCTGCGGGACGAGATTCTCGATGATGCGGATTGGGCGGAGGTGGTGGATCAGTTGGATGTGATGTTGAGGAAGGGGCGGGGGTAATTATCAGCTTGCCGTTCGTAAGCTGAATCAACTCACCCGGTTGCCAGTAATGCTTCCTTAGACCAGAATTACGACCTCAATTGAGGTCTTTTATTATGCAAAGTGTTCTGGCCGATATGGCTGTCAGTGTTTCTGAACTGAAGAAAAACCCCTCCGCAGTGCTAAACGGCGCGCACGGAGGAGCAGTTGCTGTCCTGAATCACAACCGGGTCATGGGCTACATGGTGCCGGCTGACGTTTACGAAGCCATGATGGAGCGGCTCGATGATCTCGAGTTGGCAGAAATCGTTCGTTCTCGCAGTCACGAGACTCCCATACCGGTAAGCCTGGATGACCTATAAGCTCGAATTTCTGCCTTCCGCTCACAAAGAGTGGAACAAACTGGGTCATACGTTGCGTGATCAATTTAAAAAGAAGTTGGCTGAGCGTCTTGAGCGTCCCCGTATTCCGGCTGACTCCCTCCACGGCATGCCTGATTGCTACAAGATCAAACTCAAAGCGTCCGGTTATCGACTGGTTTACCAAGTGATCGAAGAGCGAGTGGTTGTCTCGGTAGTCGCCGTGGGTAAGCGCGAGCGAGGCGACGTCTACGAAAACGCGAAAAGACGCTGAGCTGAAGCACGCAACCCAATTTGTTTCAAAACTTGACTGAATTTCCCCACCAATGCGATATTGATAGTTAGCAAACTAACAGTGTGTGCATTCCCTCGTGCCGAATAACCTCGACGCTCTCCAGATGAACATCAGCAGTGCCATGGTGGTGGCCGCCAGGCATTGGCGGAAGATCTGCCAGACCACGCTGGTCAACTATGGAATTTCCGAAGCCTGCGCCGTCCCGTTGTTGATGATCGGGCGGCTGGGCGAGGGTGTGCGCCAGGTGCAGGTGGCGCAGGCGGCGGGGATGGAGTCGCCGTCGCTGGTGCGCCTGCTTGACCAGTTGTGTCACGCCGGTTTTGTCTGCCGCACCGAAGATGCCCAGGATCGTCGCGCCAAATGCCTGAGCCTGACCGACACCGGCCGTGAGCTGGTGCAAGCGGTCGAAGCGCAACTGGTGCGCCTGCGTCATGAAGTGCTCGAAGGCATCGACCAGCGCGATCTGGAGGCTACGCTTCGGGTACTGAGAGCTTTTGAGGCGGCCACTCCGCCAACGGTGATCAATCCGTGAACGGGTTCTTTTCCGGCATGCCCCCGGCGCGGGACTGGTTCTACGGGATCCGCACGTTCGCGGCCTCGATGATCGCGCTGTACATCGCCTTGCTCATGCAAATGCCGCGTCCTTATTGGGCGATGGCCACGGTGTACATCGTTTCCAGCCCGTTCCTCGGCCCGACCAGCTCCAAGGCGCTGTATCGCGCGATCGGCACGTTTCTCGGTGCGGCGGCGGCAGTGCTGTTCGTGCCGATGTTCGTCCAGAGCCCGTACGTGCTGGTGGTGGTCATCGCCCTGTGGACGGGGATTTTGTTGTTCTTGTCCCTGCACCTGCGCACCGCCAACAACTACGCGCTGATGCTGGCCGGCTACACCTTGCCGCTGATCGCCCTGCCGGTGGTGGATAACCCGCTGGCGGTGTGGGACGTGGCCGAGTCGCGGACCGAAGAGATCTTTCTCGGCATCGCCGTGGCGGCGGTGGTCGGTGCGATGTTCTGGCCACGGCGCCTGGCACCGGTGTTCAACGATGCCGTGGGCAAATGGTTCGCCGACGCCACGACCTACAGCCTGAAATTCCTCAGCCGCGACGTCCAACCCGAAGAAGTCACCGCCCTGCGCATGGCCATGGTTGGCAGTTTCAACAGCCTGGAATTGATGATCGGCCAGTTGCCGCACGAAGGCGCGCGGCCGCAGACGGTGCGCAACACCAAGGAACTGCGTGGGCGGATGATCCACCTGCTGCCGGTGATCGATGCCCTTGAGGATTCGCTGTACGCCCTCGAACGGCGCACGCCGGAGCTGGTGGAAAAGTTCGCGCCGCTGCTCACCGCGACCCGCGAATGGCTCGGCCACAAAGACGCCGATCTCGACCGCTGGCAAGCCCTGCGGGATCAGCTCGAAGCGCTGCAACCGAGCGCCGAAGCCCTCGAAGATCGCAAACAGTTGCTGTTTTCCAATGCGCTGTACCGCCTCGGCGAATTCATCGATCTGTGGCAGGACTGCCGCAGTCTGCAGGACTCGATCCTGTGCGAGCGCCAGGATAGCTGGCGCGCGGTTTATCGTCACTGGCGCCTCGGTCGCCTGACGCCATTCATCGACCGTGGGCTGATGCTGTATTCGGTGGCCTCGACCATCCTGGCGATTATCGTCGCCTCGGTACTGTGGATCCTGTTGGGCTGGACCGACGGCGGCAGTGCGGTGATTCTGGCGGCTGTGTCGTGCAGCTTCTTCGCCTCGATGGACGACCCGGCGCCGCAGATCTACCGGTTCTTTTTCTGGACCGGGATGTCGGTGCTGTTTGCCAGCCTTTACCTCTTTCTGGTGCTGCCGAACCTGCATGACTTCCCGATGCTGGTGCTGGCGTTCGCGGTGCCGTTCATCTGTGTCGGCACCCTGACGGTGCAGCCACGTTTCTACCTCGGCATGCTGCTGACGCTGGTCAACACCTCGTCGTTCATCAGCATTTCCGGTGCTTACGACGCGGACTTCTTCGCCTTCGTCAATTCCAACCTGGCGGGCCCGATGGGGCTGTTGTTCGCGTTCATCTGGACGCTGATCGCCCGGCCGTTCGGCGCCGAGCTGGCGGCCAAGCGCCTGACCCGTTTCAGCTGGAAAGACATCGTCAGCATGACCGAACCGGCCAACCTCGCCGAACACCGGCAACTGGGCGTGCAACTGCTCGACCGCCTGATGCAGCACCTGCCGCGTCTGGCGCTGACCGGCCAGGACACCGGCATCGCCATGCGCGAAGTACGCGTGGGGCTGAACCTGCTCGACCTGCTCGCCTATACACCGCGAGTGACGGGCGCGCCCAACGCATTGCTCAAGCAAGTGGTGGCAGAGGTCGGCGAATATTTCCGGGCCTGCCTCAAGGCCGGGGAACGCTTGCCGGCGCCAAGCGCCTTGCTGATGACCATGGATCGCACCCGTCGTGCGCTCAACGGCCACGGCGATGAAGAAACCCGACTAAACCTGTTGCACGCCTTGAGCGGTTTGCGCCTGGCGCTGTTGCCCGGCGTGGAATTCGTTTCCAGTGCCGAGCCCGAAGAACCGCTGCCCGAAGGAGCGCCCCTATGATCGGTGATCTGGACATCAGCGGCATTTTCCTGCCGACCCTGCTGGTGTTGATGGGCATCACTTATGTGCTGTTTGTTTTGGTACACGGCGTGCTCACACGCCTGCATTTCTACCGTCTGGTCTGGCACCGGGCATTGTTCAACGTGGCTCTCTACGCCGTGATGCTGTACGGCGTGGATTCACTCAGTCGATACCTGATGACATGAAAAAACCGTTTCTGACCCTCGGTCGCGTCGTCCTGACGCTGCTGATCGTGACTTTCGCCGTCGTCGTGGTCTGGCGCATGGTGATGTATTACATGTTCGCGCCCTGGACCCGCGACGGCCACATTCGCGCCGACATTGTGCAGATCGCTCCGGACGTGTCCGGGCTGATCCAGCAGGTCGAAGTGAAGGACAACCAGTTGGTGAAACGCGGCCAGGTGCTGTTCAGCATCGACCAGGACCGTTTCAAACTGGCGTTGCGCCAGGCCAAGGCGGCGGTCGCTGATCGCGAAGAAACCCTCGCCCAGGCGCAGCGTGAAGCCAAGCGTAACCGTGGTCTGGGCAATCTGGTGCCGGCCGAACAGCTGGAAGAAAGCCAGTCGAAAGTGGCCCGCGCGCAATCGGCCCTGGCCGAAGCGCTGGTGGCGGTGGACAGCGCTCAGCTCAACCTCGATCGCTCGGTGATCCGCAGCCCGGTGGACGGCTACGTCAACGACCGTGCGCCGCGCTCGCAGGAATTCGTCACCGCCGGGCGTCCGGTGCTGTCGGTGGTCGACAGCAATTCGTTCCACATCGACGGCTATTTCGAAGAAACCAAACTCGACGGCATCCACATCGGGCAGTCGGTGGATATCCGTGTGATCGGCGACCGCGCCCGCCTGCGCGGGCATGTCGAAAGCATCGTTGCCGGTATCGAAGACCGTGACCGTTCGAGCGGCAGCAACCTGCTGCCCAACGTCAACCCGGCGTTCAGCTGGGTGCGACTGGCGCAACGGATTCCGGTGCGTATCGCCTTTGACGACGTGCCGGATGACTTCCGCATGATCGCCGGGCGCACCGCCACCGTGTCGATCATCGACGATCAACCGCAGGAGCCCGCCAAATGAGCAGGGCCCTGATGATCGCCGGTTTGGGCATGATGCTGTCGGCCTGCTCGATGGTCGGGCCGGACTACCACGTGCCCGAAGACGCGGCGATCCAGCGCAAGGATTTCCAGGGCGACCTGGCGGTGGCCGGCAAGCCGGTGGTGTCGGCCCCGGTGCCGGCGGACTGGTGGCGGCTGTATCAGGATCCGCGCCTGGATCAACTGGTGCAGCAGGCCATGGCGTCCAACACCGATCTGCGGGTGGCAGCGGCGAACCTGTCGCGGGCCCGTGCGCAGGTCGATGAAGCCGAGGCGGCCGGTGGCTGGAGCGGCGGCGTGAAGATGGGCGCGCAACGCTTGCAGGAATCCGGCGAGGCATTCCTGCTGCCGGAGAAAGTACCGGTGGCCAACATCGGCGATATCGGTATCAGCGCGTCCTACCAGTTCGACCTGTGGGGCACGCTGCAACGCGGGATCGAAGCGGCAAAGGCCAACGCCGACGCAACCCAGGCCGCGGCCGATACCGCGCGCATCACCCTGGTCGCCGACGTGGTGCGGGCCTACACCCAGGTCTGCGCGGCGAACGAGGAACGGGAAATCGCCCAGCATTCCCTCGACCTGCAATCCCAGAGCACCACCCTGATCCAGCGTCTGCGCGATGCCGGGCGCGGCGACGAAACCCAGGTCACCCGTTCGCAGACCCAATTCAAATCCCTACGCGCCGACATGCCGCGCTATGAGGCGGCGCGGCAGGCCGGGTTGTTCCGGCTGTCGATGCTGCTGGCCAAGCCTGTCGATCAATTGCCGGCCGGCACCGCGACCTGCGCCGAACTGCCGAAAATCGCTCAACTGGTGCCGGTCGGCGATGGCGCTGCGCTGCTCAAGCGTCGGCCGGACATCCGCCAGGCCGAGCGGCGTCTGGCGGCCGCGACGGCTGGAGTCGGTATCGCCACCGGCGAGCTGTACCCGGACATCAGTTTCGGCGCGACAATCGGCACCGTCGGTATTCTGGACAACCTTGGCAAACCGTCCACCAACCGCTGGGGCTTCGGTCCGTCGCTGAGCTGGAGTGTGCCGACCAACGGCGCCCGGGCCCGTATCCGCGAAGCCGAAGCCACAACCCAGGGCGCGCTGGCGCACTTTGACGGTGTCGTGCTGAACGCTATCCGCGAAACCCAGACCGGCCTGTCCCAGTACTCCGCGCTGCTGCAACGCCGCGATGCGCTGGCCGATGCCGAGCAGTCGGCGAAACTGGCGGCCGACCAGACGCACCGCTTCTTCCAGGCCGGCCGCGAGTCGTTCCTCGCCGACCTGCAGGCCACCCGCACCTACACCGACGTCACCGCGCAACTGGCCGCCGCCAACACCCAGGTTGCCATGAGCCAGATCGATTTGTTCCTCGCCCTGGGCGGCGGTTGGGAAAGCGGACGAACGCAAGCCTCGAGCGCCAGCAAACCCTGAGGCCGTTGCTATGCTTTGAAGTATTGAAAGGGCGCCCCGAACCAGGCGCCTTTTCAGTGCACATCGCTAGCGCAGGTCTAGGGGAAACCAATAATGAAAAACCCTTACGCTCTCGGCTTCTGGTGCGCCCTGGTAGCCTTGGTGCTGCTGTCGGCCACCTATTTCTACGGCATCATGCTGGCCCACCAGATCGACAAGGCAATGGTCTTCCTCGACAGCACCGTGGCGCTGATCGCGGTCATGGCGATCGTGGTCGTGGCGTCGGCGCTGGTGCAAAGCCAGCGACTCAAGAAACGCCAGCTTGAGCAGAGCAAGACGCTGCTGCTGATCTGGGACACCAAAGTCGCGCTGCGCAAAGTCGAAACCGTGTTCGACCGCTACTTCTGGGGCAGCTACTGGCAACCGGGGCGGACCTTCGCCGAAGTCATGGGCGAACTCACCGGCACGCCGCTGGAAAAAAGCCTCGAAGCCCTGAAAAAACAATGTCTGGCCCTCGACCGGCAAGTCGCCGACGACGGCTGGCACTGGCTCAACAACGCCCGCGAACTGTCGGACGTCGCCACGGCCATGGCCCGCGAGCGCTATCAGCTGGACTTCTGCGACCCGCGCAGCGACGGGCCGGGCGGGGCGGTGATCGACCGGGATTTCGAAGTGCTGGTGTACACCTGGACCGCGCGGCTGAAAAGCTTCGACCATCAGCTCGATGAGATCGAGGTGCAATATTCCTGATCCCGAAAAGATCGCCGAACCCGGCGATCTTTTTGTTTGTCCATGACTTGTCGACACTCTTTAACCTTTAAACATTGGGCCGCGTCGCACTGCCAGTGCTAATCTCCACCGCTAAATTCAGCGGAGTCGCGCCACGGCCCGGTCACGGGTTCAGGGAAGACGACCACACTTTCAGCCACGGAAATCGATCAGGTCATTCATGAATAAATCAGCAGGCGTGCTTCTCGGAATTGTTGTGGCCATCGGCGCCATCAGCGTAGGCGGGGCCTGGTACACCGGCACCAAAATCGAAGGCGTGCTGAACAATGCCGTCGCCAACGCCAACAGCGAGTTGCAGACCGCCATGGCCGGCTCCAACGGCAGTGCGTCGCTGGAACTGGTATCGCTTGAGCGCAACACCTTCAGCAGCACCGCGCACTATCGCCTGAAGGGCGAGGGTGAAATGTTCGGCGAGGCGCCGGTCGAGTTGCTGTTTGTCGACCATATCGAACACGGCCCGCTGCCGTTCTCGCGACTGGTGTCGCTCAAATGGCTACCGGTCATGGCCACCAGTCACTACGAACTGGAAAAGACCCCGATCACCGAAAAATGGTTTGCCGCCACCAAGGGTGCCGCGCCGCTCAAAGGTGTGGTCAACATCGGTTACGACCAGTCCACCACCGGCAACCTCGAACTGTTGCCGCTGGAAGCCGCACTGGACGACAAGTCGAGCCTGAAGTTTTCCGGCCTGAACATGGACATTTCCGCCAGCGCCCAGGCGCAGAAGGTCAAGGCCAACGGCTACATGGACAGCCTGCACCTGACCACGGTCGCTGAAGATCAGGCGCCGGTGCAGATCGAACTCAATGGCCTGACCCTGGCCAGCAACCTCGTCAAGAGCACCTACGGCTATTACACCGGCGAGAACACCCTGGAACTGACCAGCAGCAAGACCACCTTCGGCGTCAAACAATCGGTGCTGGGCGTGAAGAACTTCGAAATGAAGAACCGCACCGAAGAGAACGGCAGCAACGCCTCCGGCCGTGCCGACTACAAGGTCGGCGAAGTGACCCTCAACGACAAGAAGATCGGTTCGGCCAACCTGGCCATGAGCCTGAAAAACCTCGACATTCCGTCGGCCATGTCGCTGATGCAGATCTACCAGACCAAGCTCCAGCCTTACGAAAAAGCTGCTGCCGAAGCCACCGCCGCCGGCCTGCCGGCACCGGAGCTGAACCTGACCGAGGCCGAGTCCACCCAGGTCAAGGCCGACCTGCAGAAACTGCTGGCAGCCGGGCCGCAGTTGGCACTGGAAGACCTGTCGCTGAAAACCGCCAACGGCGAAAGCCGCGCGAGTCTGGTGCTCGATCTGGCCAAGCCACAGTCGATGGACCTGCCGCCGGATCAACTGGGCAAACAGCTGATCGCGCTGCTTGACGTGAATGTGCTGGTGTCTAAGCCAATGCTGGTCGATCTGCTCAGCGTCCAGGCGCAAATCGACGGTCAGACCGATGCCAAGGCCATCGTTGACCAGGCCAGCGCTGGCGCCGACATGTTCGCCGGCATGGCCGTCGGTTCGCAGCTGGCGACCCTGGATGGCACCAACGTTGTCACCAAACTGCATTACGCCGCCAATCAGGTGGAATTCAACGGCCAGAAGATGACCGTCGAGCAGTTCGTCGGCTTCCTGATGAGCAAGTTCGGCAGCATCGAACAGCCTCAGTAAACGCCCCGCGCGTCACCGAAATGCCCGGCCTCTGCACCCGCAGACGCCGGGCGTTTTGCTGTCTGGCGTCCGGGTTTGCGGCCGGTCGGGAAATCCTTCGTCACGAATCTGAACAATTATTGTGTTCTGAATATTGATCTACGCTTGCGTGCAAGACTGCTTGGATAAGCTTGGCTGAGCGTTTTTTGCTTGGCCTCCGTTACGAAATGGGCAAGGGGGGGGCGTTGCTACCCGGCTGGCCATGTAAGGATGCTGACGAATGCCGCGTATTGATGTTCCTGTATTACATCGTGGTTTACGCCCTTTGTTTCGAGTCGCGCTGTGCAGCCAGTTGCTCTGGCCGGCGTTCGCGTTGGCCGATACGGCCTACGATCACATGGTGCTCGACGCCCGGGCCGGGCATTACACGCCCGCGCTGACCGTTTTGCGTCAGGTGCCGCCGGCCCAGGCCACCACCGGCCAGGTCAGCGATCACCTGCAAATTGCCGGTTGGGCCGGGCTCGACGCCGAAGTGGTGCAGGTCTACGAGACTCAGGGTCGTGGCCGGGCACTGCCGGTTCAGGCGCTGACCGCCACCGCCCGGGCCTACCGCAACCTCAAACGCTGGGATCAGGCGATCCAGGTCTACAACAAAGCCCTGACCCTGGAGCCGGACAACGCCGACCTGCAACTCGGTCTGGCGCTGACCCAGGCCGATTCCGGCAAGCCTGACGAAGGGGGGATCCGCGCCCGTTCGCTGGTCGCCGCCAAACCCGATGATCCTTCCCGCCGACTGGCGCTGGGCTACGCCCTGAATCGCGCTGGCAAGCCGTACGACGCGCTGTTCGAATACGACCAGGCTTTCATTCGCGCCGGCAACAAACCGGAAGTCGCCCGCGAATACGTGGTCGCCCTGCAAAAGGCGCGTCTGCCGGAACCGGCGCTGCGTCTGGCGAAGCAGCGTCCGGGGCTGATCGATCCCGTCACCCTGCGGCGTCTGGAAGGCGATCTGGCCGCCGAACGCGTGCGCCTTGCCGAACTGGCCACCCGCAGCGAAAAAGAACGCTACGTGATCGCCGATCGTGCCTTGGCCGACTACGACCAGTTGCTCGCCACCTGGACCCCGGACGCCACTGCCCACGACGACGTGACCCGCTGGCGCATCGACCGCATGGGCGCACTCAAGGCCCGGGCGCGCACCGCCGAAGTCATCAGCGAATACCAGAAGCTGCAAGCCGAAGGCGTGAAGATTCCGACCTACGCCCTGCGCTGGGTGGCGGCGTCCTATCTGGATAAGCGGCAGCCGGAAATCGCCACCGATCTTTACCGTCAGGTGCTGGCGGCGCCGGACGCCGATGTCGGCGACCGACTCGAAGACACCACGGCGCTGTATTACGCGCTGCTGGAAAGCGACCGCGCCGAAGAGGCGCGCAAAGTCGCTGAAGATCAGGCGAAGACACAGAAACCGCGCATCGAACTCAAGGGCCTGCCGATCGGCAACCCCAACGACGAATGGATGGACGCCCAGCAACTGGCGGCGCAGGCCGGCACTTACGGTTCCGACCTGCCTCACGGCGAAGAACGCTTGCAGACCCTGGTGGATCAGGCGCCGGGCAACATCGGCCTGCGCCTGGCCCAGGCGGACTTGTACCTGGCCCGCAACTGGCCGCGCCGCGCGGAAAATCAGCTCAAGGAAACCGAGAGCATCGCGCCGCGCGACATGGGCCTGGAAGTCGCACAGGCCCGCACCGCCATGGACTTGCAGGAATGGCGGCAGATGGATGCGCTGACCGATGACGTGGTGGCGCGTTTCCCCGACAACCGTCAGGTCCAGCGTCTGGCCCGTGAGCGCGAAGTGCACGACATGTCCGAGCTGCGCGTCGAGGCCTACGGCGGCAAGGCCAACGGCGGCAACGGTGGCGATGCCGGTGCGGTTACCGGCAGCCGGGATTTCGGCATCCAGACCACCCTTTACAGCCCGCCGATCAATGAAGACTGGCGAGTGTTCGCCGGGGCCGGATACGCCACTGGCGATTTCGCCGAAGGCACCGGCCACCATCGCTTCCAGCGTGTCGGTCTGGAGCGTCGCACCCGCGACATGACCCTCGAAGCCGAAGTGTCGAACCATTCCTATGGTTTCGGCGACAAGCAGGGCGCGCGTCTGGCGATTGCCCGCGACATCGACGATCACTGGCAATACGGCGGCAGCCTCGAATACCTGTTGGCCGAGACCCCGCTGCGGGCATTGAACAGCGACATCAAGGCCAACGGCGGCAGCGGTTTCATCCGCTGGCGCGCCAACGAGAGCCGCGAGTGGCGGCTGTCGGTCAGCCCGTCGCACTTCAGCGACGGCAACAACCGCGTCGAAGCCTTGCTGACCGGAAAAGAGGGCGTCTACAGCGCGCCGAACCTGCAAGTCGACGCGGGCCTGGAAGTGGGCACCAGCCACAACTCCAAGTCCGATGACGTGCCGTACTTCAACCCGAAGTCGGACTTCAGCGTCATGCCGCTGCTGAACGTCAATCACGTGCTGTACCACCGCTACGAAACCGTCTGGAGCCAGCAGTTCCAGGCCGGTGCGGGTACTTACAGCCAGCGTGATCACGGCACCGGCGGCATGGCATTGCTCGGTTACGGCCAGCGCTACGCCTGGAACGACGTGTTCGAGGTGGGCGGTTTGTTCAGCGTGATCAACCGGCCCTACGACGGTGACCGGGAAACCGATCTGCGTCTGCTCGTCGACCTCACTTTCCGCTTCTAGAAGAGTTTGAAGATGCCTTTGATTTCGCGTTTCATCCTTCTGCTGGGAGTGCTGCTGGTCAGCGCCTGCGCCCAGCAAGCCCCGGCCTTCGTGCCGCCGTCCGAGCGACCGCTGGCAGCCAATGAAAAGCCCTGGCCGAAAAACCACGTGCTGGGCATTGCCTACCACGACGTCGAAGACCGTGATCCCGATCAGGCAGTGGTGGCGGTGCGCACCGAGCGCCTGCTCGAACAGCTCGCCTGGTTGCGGGAGAACAACTACAAACCGGTGACGGTCGACCAGATCATGGCCGCGCGCAAAGGCGGGCCGGAACTGCCGCCCAAGGCGATCCTGCTCAGCTTCGACGACGGTTACTCAAGCTTCTACACCCGCGTACTGCCGGTGTTGCGCGCCTACAACTGGCATGCGCTGCTGGCGCCGGTCGGCACCTGGATAGATACGCCGCTGAACCAACCGGTGGACTTCGCTGGCACGCCGCGTCCGCGCTCGGACTTCCTGACCTGGGCTCAAGTGCGGGAAATCTCCCAATCGGGCTTGGTGGAAATCGCCGCCCACACCGACGCCAGCCACAAAGGCATCCTCGCCAACCCGCAAGGCAACCTGCAGCCGGCGGCCGCGACCCGACGCTACGATCCGGTGAGCAAACGCTACGAATCCGAAGCCGATTTCCAGGCGCGGATCCGCGCTGACGTGCAGGCCATTTCGGAAAAAATCCGCAAGAACACCGGTAAAAAGCCGCGCATCTGGGTCTGGCCTTACGGGACGGCGGACGGCACATCGCTGACCGTGGTCAGCGAAGAGGGCTATGAAATGGCCCTGACCCTCGATGACGGCCTCGATGCCCTCGACAACCTGATGAGCGGGCCGCGTTTCCTGGTGGCTTCCGACCCTGACGGCGAGCACTTCGCCAACAGCGTGGTCGGCGTGCAATCGGATTTCACCATGCGCGTCGTGCATGTGGACCTGGACAACGTCTACGACCCGGATCCGGCGCAGCAGGAAATCAACCTCGGCAAACTGATCCAGCGCATGGCCGACATGGGCGCCAACACGGTGTTCCTGCAAGCGTTCGCCGATCCGAAGGGCGATGGCCTGGTGCATTCGCTGTACTTCCCCAACCGTCATCTGCCGATGCGCGCCGACCTGTTCGACCGCGTCGCCTGGCAATTGCGCACCCGGGCTCACGTGAAGGTCTTTGCGTGGATGCCGGTGCTGAGTTTCGAGCTGGATTCGAAGCTGCCACGGGTGACGCGCTGGGATCCGAAAACCGGCACGACCGCTGTCGACCCGGATCAATACAAACGCCTGTCGCCGTTCGATCCCGAAGTGCGGCGGATCATTGGCGAGATCTACGAAGACGTGGCGCGCCTGACTTCGGTCGACGGCATTCTCTACCACGACGACGCGGTGCTTTCGGACTTCGAAGACGCCGGCCCTCAGGCGCTGAAGGCCTATGCCGCCAACGGTCTGCCGGGCTCGATCGCCGCCCTGCGTGACGATCCGGCGGCGATGCAGCGCTGGACGCGCTTCAAGAGTCGCTACCTGATCGACTTCACCAATGAGCTGACCGCCAAGGTGCGCGCGATTCGTGGCCCGCAAGTGCTCACCGCACGGAACATCTTCGCCGAGCCGGTGCTCAATCCGCACAGCGAAGCGTGGTTCGCGCAGAACCTCGACGACTTCCTCGTGAGCTACGACTGGACGGCGCCGATGGCCATGCCGCTCATGGAAAAACAGACCCATGCGCAATCCGGTCCGTGGCTTGAAGAGCTGGTAGCGAAGATCAAACAGCGCCCCGGTGCGCTGGATCGCACGGTGTTCGAATTGCAGGCCCGGGACTGGACGAAAAAGGACCAGGCCGACATCGACGGCGCACAACTGGCCGACTGGATGGGCCGCCTCAAGCGTCAGGGCGCCACCAGTTTCGGCTACTACCCGGACAACTTCCTCGAGAACCTGCCGGACATGAAAACCGTGCGGCCTGCACTCTCCAACAAATGGAACCCATGACATGCTGGATAGACTGCTGGCCCTGCTTGTTCTGGCGATCGTCCTCGGCGTCCCGCTGGGGCTGATCTTCCTGGTCACCGGGCAATTCCTGATGGACTTCGTGTTCTTCTACCCGCTGTTCATGTCCGGGTTGTGGATTTCCGGTGGCCTGTATTTCTGGCTGCACTGGGAACGGCACTGGCCGTGGAAGGACGACACCCTGCCGCCACCGCTGGAAGGCGAACCGCTGATTTCGATCCTGATTCCTTGCTACAACGAGGGCGACAACGCCGCCGACACCATCCACGCGGCGCTGGCGCAGCATTACCCGAACATCGAAGTCATCGCGATCAACGATGGCTCCAAGGACAACACCGCCGAAGTACTGGATGCGCTGGCCAAGGAAGATCCGCGATTGCGGGTGCTGCACCTGGCGGAAAACCAGGGCAAGGCCGTGGCCCTGCGCATGGGCGCCATCGCTGCGCGCAGCGAATATCTGGTGTGCATCGACGGTGACGCGCTGCTGGCGCCGAACACGGCGGCTTATCTGGTGGCGCCGATGCTCGACAACGCACGACTGGGTGCGGTGACCGGCAACCCACGGATCCGCACGCGTTCGACTCTGGTCGGGCGGGTTCAGGTCGGCGAGTTCTCGTCGATCATCGGGCTGATCAAGCGCACTCAGCGGGTGTTCGGGCGGATCTTCACCGTGTCCGGTGTGATCGTCGCGTTCCGTCGCACCGCTCTGAACCGGGTTGGCTACTGGAGCCCGGACATGATCACCGAAGACATCGACATCAGCTGGAAGCTGCAACTGGACCACTGGAGCATCTTTTACGAGCCCCGTGCCCTTTGCTGGATCCTGATGCCGGAAACCCTGCGCGGTCTGTGGAAACAGCGTCTGCGCTGGGCCCAGGGCGGCGCCGAAGTGCTGTTCAAGAACATTCGCGGGATCTGGCAGTACCGCCACCGTTACCTGTGGCCGCTGCTGTTCGAATACTGCCTGTCGACCGGTTGGGCATTCACCTTCCTGTTGTCGGTGATCTTCTGGGGCGTCGGCAAGTTCGTGGTCATGCCTGAAGCCATTGCCGTCGACCACCTCATGCCGCCGGCGTTTACCGGATTGCTGCTGGCGTTTGTCTGCCTGGTGCAGTTCGCGGTCAGCATCATCATTGACCGGCGTTACGAACCGGGCCTTGGCAAGACCATGTTCTGGGTGGTGTGGTACCCGATCGCGTTCTGGTTCGTCAGCCTGCTGACCACGCTGGTCAGTTTCCCCAAAGTACTGTTCGGCCAACACCAGAAGCGTGCGCGCTGGGTCAGTCCCGACCGGGGTATCAAACCGATCGGGGACGACGAAGAGGAGGTTATCAAATGAAAATCATCCGGACCCGCCAACGGCCGTTTCTGGTGGTGGTCGATGCGTTCTTCACCGTGCTGGCCTGGGTCGGCCTGTTGTATCTGCTGGTGCGCGGCCTGTGGCCGTTGATCGAGACCCACGAAGGCGGGCCGCGCATCGACAACTCGGCGTTCGAAGCCCTCGGCACCTTGCAGATTTATCTGTGGGTGGCGCTGGTCAACGCGGTGATCCTGATCGGCTGGGCGCGCTATCAGCAACGCAAGAGCCGAAGCTTCGCCCAGCGTCGCCTGCCGTCACCGGTGGTCGACGATGAAGGGCTGAGCCGCAGCTTCAAGCTGTGCGACGAGCGCTTTCAGAAACTGCGCGGGCCGGGCGTGATGACCATCCACAACGATCAGGACGGTGACGTCAGTCACGTGGTGCCGCATCTGTGGCCGGTCCACCCCGAAGAGCTGCCGCCACCGCTGGCGCCACTGGAACATCCTCGGGTGATTTTTCTGCACGCCGAGGACGACGACAACCGCGAGCCGCTGAACCGGATCACCTGACGGCGCGAATCAGTCGCCAGGCTTCATCCATCGGCAGCGGTTGCTTCATGCGTTCGGCCAGCAGGGCCATCGCTCGTTCCTCTTCGCAGGCGACTGCTGCCACCACCACGCCCTTGCTCCCGAACAGCCCGATAAACGGCGGCTGTTCGGGTTCGCCGATAAATTCGACCGCATCCCACGCCTCGGCGTGGCCGAGATAGTCGTAGTTGCGGCCGAAATGCCAGGTCCAGAAATATGGCACGTCGAGGTAATGCTCATCGCCACCGAGCAGGTTGGCGGCGGCGATCCGCGCGTGCTGCTGGGCCAGGCGCCAGTGTTCGATGCGTTGTGGCTGGCCGTTCAGCGGGAAGGTGGCGATATCGCCAATCGCCCACAGGTTGTCGGTGACGCGCAGGCTGGCATCGACCAACAGTGATTGATCGTCCTCGCGCGGCAAGTCGCCGAACGCTTCGGTGGCCGGATGTACGCCGATTCCCGCCAACACCAGATCTGCCGACAGACGCAGGCCGTTGTCGAGCAACACCGCCTCGACCTTGCCATCGCCGGTGATCTCCCTGGCTTCGTGATCAGTGATGAATTTCACGCCGTTTTCTTCATGCAGCGCGCGGATCGCCTTGCCGACGGCTTCACCGAATTGCGCCGCGAAGGGAATCGCATGGCGCGCCAGCACCGTCACCTCGAGACCGTGCTGGCGCAGGGCCGAAGCGCATTCGAGCGCAATGAAACTGTCACCGATGATCACCGCGCGTTGGCCGGGTCGGGCGGCGTCCATGATGGATTGCGCCTGAGCTTTGGAGCGCAGGACAAACACCTGGGGCAGGTCGGCGCCGGGCAGTTTCAGCGCGTTTGGCGTTGCGCCGGTGGCCAGCACCGCCGCGCTGTAATGCAGTGTGCGGCCATCGCTCAGGTGAAGGGTTTTGGTATCGGCATCGAGCCCGCTGACCTCGCCTGAAACCCGGTTGATGTGCTGTTCGCGATAAAAATCGTCATCGCGCAGAGGCGGGGTTTCCGGCGCCGGCATTTCCCCGGACAACACGAATTTGCTCAGCACCGTGCGGTCGTAGCCGGCGTCCGGCTCGCGGTCGATCAGCACGATTCGCCCGCCGAAGCCTTTTTCCCGCAGAGCGGCAGCGCAGGCGGTTCCCCCGGCACCGGCGCCGACGATGACAAAGGTGCGCGGATCGTCCTGCGGCGGGGTGTGCGGATCCGGCAGCGGCTGGTCATCGACCCACACCTCGTCGCCGCGCAGTTCCAGCGGATAACGCTTGAGGCTGTCCAGCGCCGGAGGCTCGCACAACGCGCCATCCTCGGCGCGAAAGGCTGCCTTGTGCCACGGGCAGATCAGCCGGCCGTGACACAACGCGCCTTCCGCCAGCGGCGCGCCGGCGTGCGGGCATTCCCCCTGAAAGGCGCGCAACTGGCCGGCGGCGCGCAGCAGGACGATCTTGCAGTCGCCGATTTGCACCTCCAGCCCACGGTCTTCAGGCACATCGGCGAAACGGGCGACACGGTGCAGGGTCATGGTCGTGCTCCTCACAGGCATTTCTCTTACGAGTTTGGGCCGCATTGCGAGGTTCAGCCATTTCCCACTGCCACGGCACGAACGGTACGGCTATAGTTTGCAGGCCGACGAAGGCCCAACTGCACAAGGTGCTCCCGGAATGACCCGATTGACCTCTCTCAACCCTTGGCTGGCGGCCGTTGCCGTCGCCCTTTGCGTGCAGTTTCCTGCGCAGGCCCAGGAGCGTTTCACCCTCAGCATTCCCGGCGTGTCGGATAACCGCCTGTTCACCTCGGCGGCGGCCAGCGATGCGGCCGGTTGCGGCGGCAAGAACCAGTCGCCGGCCCTGAGCTGGAATGCCGGCCCGAGCGGAACCCTGAGCTACGCCATCGTCATGCACGATCCGGACGGCCAGAAAGGCGCGGGCGTCGATCACTGGGTTCATTACGGGATCAAGGCCACGACCCGGCAGATTCCCGCCGGCGTCGGCGCCAAATCGGCCCTTGAAGGCGTCGGTGGCACCAACAGCAAAGGCACCACCAGCTACATCGGCCCATGCCCGCCGGTTGGCGATAGCGCCCACCACTACATCATTCAGATCTACGCCCTGGATCTGGCCCCGGACGCCTTGCCTGCCGGCCTGACCCGCGCCCAGCTGATGGAAAAGATCAAAGGCCACGTGCTGCGCAACAGCAGTGCGGTGCGGCGTTATCACCGCTGAAAAAATTTTCGGCGAGGTTTAACCCGAACTGACAGGGCTGCCCGTCTCAGGGGATGAATGGATCAATTCTTCCCCGAGGTCAGCCCCCATGTCCCTTCCTTCCACGCTTCTGCGCCCCCTTGCTGCCAGTGTGTTCCTGGTGGTTGCCGGTTGCGGTGTTTCCTCCAGCCCGGAAACCACCGTCGCGCCGCCGCCGGCGCAGGCCGAACTGAAATCCTCCGTGCAGCCCGAAGCGGTCATGGTCGATAGCGCGATGGCCAAGCGCAGTGCACTGGCGGCGCCGATCGCCAGTTTTGCACCGATGCCGGCCGGTGAAAGTTATCCACAAGGCTATCGCGACGAACAGCGCGAGCAGTACGCCAAGCTGGCCGACAACCCGATCCACAGCGTCGCCGAAACTCCGGTCTCGACCTTCAGCGCCGACGTCGACACCGGCGCCTACGCCAATGTGCGGCGCCTGCTCAATCAGGGTCGACTGCCGCCGGAAGGCGCGGTGCGGCTGGAGGAGATGGTCAATTACTTTCCTTACGACTACGCGCTGCCGAGCGATGGCTCGCCCTTTGGCGTGACTACCGAACTGGCTGCCTCACCGTGGAACCCGCACACCCGTTTGCTGCGTATCGGCATCAAGGCCTCCGACCGCGCGGTGGCGGAACTGGCCCCGGCCAATCTGGTGTTTCTGGTGGATGTGTCCGGCTCGATGGACCGCCGTGAAGGCTTGCCGATGGTCAAAAGCACCCTGAAATTGCTGGTCGATCAATTGCGCGAGCAGGATCGGGTGTCGCTGGTGGTGTATGCCGGCGAATCCAGAGTGGTGCTGGAGCCGACTTCCGGGCGTGAAAAAGCGAAAATTCGCACAGCCATCGAGCAGTTGACCGCCGGTGGCTCGACCGCTGGCGCTTCAGGCATCGAGCTGGCTTATCAGATGGCGCAGCAGGCGTTCATCCCCAAAGGCATCAACCGCATCCTGTTGGCCACCGATGGTGACTTCAACGTCGGCATCAGCGACTTCGACAGTCTGAAACAAATGGCTGTGGATAAACGCAAGACCGGGATTTCCCTGACCACCCTGGGTTTCGGTGTGGATAACTACAATGAACACCTGATGGAACAACTGGCCGATGCCGGTGACGGCAACTACGCCTACATCGACAACCTGCGCGAAGCGCGCAAGGTGCTGGTGGATCAACTCGGTTCGACCCTCGCCGTGGTGGCGAAAAACGTCAAATTGCAGGTCGAGTTCAACCCGGCGCAGGTCAGCGAATATCGCCTGCTTGGCTACGAAAACCGCGCACTGAAGCGTGAGGATTTCAGCAATGACAAGGTCGATGCCGGTGAAATCGGTGCAGGCCATACGGTGACGGCGTTGTATGAAATCGTCCCGACAGGCGAGAAGGGCTGGCTGGAACCGCTGCGTTACGGAAAAACCGATGCAGTGGTTTCCGAGAAGAAAGGAGAATTGGCAATGCTGCGTGTGCGATATCAAAAGCCTGAGGGTGGGAAAAGTCTGCTGATCGAGCGGCCGATTGCCAGCCAGGTTGCGCCGGCCAGTGAGGATCTGCGTTTCGCTGCCGCCGTCGCCGCGTTTTCCCAGCAACTCAAGGACGGTCGCTACACCGGCGATTTCAGCTTGAAGGACACCGAAGCCCTGGCGCGAGGTGCCCGTGGCGATGACCGCTTCGGCTTGCGCAACGAGTTCGTGCAGCTGGTTGAACTGGCGCAGAGCCTGCGTATCTCCACCGCCTCCAACGTAATCTCCACTGAGCGACGGATTGAATAGTGAGCCGCCTCAAAGGCTTCATCACACAGCTGTTTGCTTCCGCCGACAGTCTTGAGACCAGCAGCGACGAATCGCTGCTGGTCCGTTATCGCGAGGGTGACGGCAAGGCGTTCGAGATCCTGTACGCCCGTCATCGGCAGAGTCTTTACCGGTTTCTGCTCGGTTTGAGTGGCAAACCTGAACTGGCCGATGAGGTTTTCCAGGAGACCTGGCTGAGCCTGATCCGCAGTGCCAGTCAGCCACAAGGCCGGGCGACCTTTCGTACATGGTTGTTCCAGATTGCCCGCAATCGCCTGATCGACCACTGGCGCAAACACGGCGCCCGGCAACCGCTGCATGACAGTTACGACGAACAATCCCACGCCGTCAGCGACGACGCCTCCGATCCCGAACAACTGCTCAACCTAAGCCGCGACAGCGAGCGTTTGGAGAGCGCCCTGCAATCCTTGCCCGCCGACCAGCGCGAAGTGTTCCTGCTGCGCGCCCACGGCGACCTCGACCTGGCGCAGATCGCCAGCCTCACCGAAACACCGCTGGAAACCGTCAAGAGCCGCTTGCGCTACGCCCAGCAAAAACTGCGTCGGCTGCTGGCCGAGGAGGTACTGACATGACGGACGCCCGCCCGACACCCGAAGAGCAACTGCTCAAGCACGTGCGCGAACAGCACAACGGCGAGCCGCCGGCGCATCTCGATGCGCTGATCCTCAACGCCGCCCACCGTGAAACCCCGGCGCCACGGCAAAACCTGTGGCAACGCTGGCTCAAGGCCTGCCAGCAACCGCGCTACCAGGTGGCTTTTGCCAGTCTGGTCGGCATCGCGCTGATGCTGTCGCTGGTGCAGCGCGCGCCGGAACCCGTGGCTCAATACGATTTCGCCCCTGCTGCCAAACCGGCCGCGCCTGTGCTCCGTCAGGAGGCCCGATCGTTGTCGACCCCCGCCGGGGCGCTTTCTGCGCCAGCTCCCGCGCCGATGGCGGAAATGGCTGCACCGATGCAGAGCGAGTCGATCAGCGCCGACACGGCAGACGAAGCCAAGGTCAGCAAGCGCGCCGCCGCCCCGGTCAACGGTCTCGACGAGCAACTGCGCGAAGTCCTGCGCCTGCGCGAGTCCGGCCAGTCGCAAGCGGCCGACAACCTGTTCAACAACCTGCACAAGCGCTACCCGAACGTGAATCTCGACCTGCGACTGGAAAAAATCCGCAAGAACTGACCGTATCAGCCATCCGCCATTTGGCATTGACCCGCAAAAACGCGCACTATCGGGTCATTGCCGATGCGCTGGAGGATGCCGTGGCCCAAAAAATCGACCGCATCGCCCAAATGCTCAACTGCCCGGTGAAGGGTGAGGAACTGCGGCGGGCAGTAACGGAGAGTCGCAAGGAGTTTCTTCTGGCCAAACAGGCCGAAGAGGATCTGGAGGAAGACGTTCTCGATGATGACTTGATCGAGGACGAAGAAGACGATGATGAATACGACGAGTTTGACTGGACGACGGAGTGAGTCGCCAGCCAGCAGACACAAAAAAGCCCCGGACCTTGCAGTCCGGGGCTTTTTCGTTTTGTTCATGGCGCACCAGGCGGGATTCGAACCCACGACCCCTGCCTTCGGAGGGCAGTACTCTATCCAGCTGAGCTACTGGTGCAGCGGGCGACATCATACCTAGGTCGGCTCGGGGCGTCCATGCCGGGTTTGGGCGTGGATTGTCAGCATGCATGTCGGTAAGAAACCCCTGCATTCCATAAAGCTGTAACGTCCTGCAAAAGGCTCGCTTGGCGCTTTGGGGAGGCTGTTCTATGGTTTCCATGCGATCGGGGCTGTTGGTACGTTGATCTGAAATGTTCAGCAAAAGCGGCGTTTTTGTTCTTTTTTTCGAACGCCCTATTGTCCTTCAACCCCTTTGAACCTAGGATTCGTTTGAGATTTCAAACGCTCCTTATCCAGGTGCTGAGCCGCACGCGTTTTGAGTCGTGCGCTATTTATGTGCCAGCCCGGTAAATGATTTCCCTGACGGCAGCCTTGCGAGGCGCCTTTCTACAATCATAATTTTGCTCCGCGCCTTGCGCGGTGCTGTTAAGGAAAGCCGACATGCAGCTTAAAGACACCCAGTTGTTCCGCCAGCAAGCCTTCATCGATGGCGCATGGGTCGACGCGGACAACGGTCAGACGATCAAGGTCAACAACCCGGCCACCGGAGAGATTCTGGGCACCGTGCCGAAGATGGGCGCTGCTGAAACTCGCCGTGCCATCGAAGCCGCCGACAAGGCGCTGCCGGCCTGGCGTGCACTGACCGCCAAGGAGCGTGCAGGCAAACTGCGTCGCTGGTTCGAACTGATGATCGAGCACCAGGACGACCTCGCTCGCCTGATGACCCTCGAGCAGGGCAAACCACTGGCCGAAGCCAAGGGCGAAATCGTTTACGCCGCTTCGTTCATCGAGTGGTTCGCCGAAGAAGCCAAGCGCATCTACGGTGACGTGATTCCGGGCCACCAGCCGGACAAGCGCCTGATCGTGATCAAGCAGCCGATCGGCGTTACCGCTGCCATCACCCCGTGGAACTTCCCGGCGGCGATGATCACCCGTAAAGCGGGCCCGGCCCTGGCTGCCGGTTGCACCATGGTGCTCAAGCCTGCTTCTCAAACCCCGTTCTCCGCATTCGCTCTGGCCGAACTGGCCCAGCGCGCCGGCATTCCTAAAGGTGTGTTCAGCGTGGTCTCCGGCAGCGCCGGCGACATCGGCAGCGAGCTGACCAGCAACCCGATCGTGCGCAAACTGTCCTTCACCGGCTCGACCGAAATCGGTCGTCAGTTGATGTCGGAATGCGCCAAGGACATCAAGAAAGTTTCCCTCGAACTGGGCGGCAACGCGCCATTCATCGTGTTCGACGACGCGGACCTGGATAAGGCCGTCGAAGGCGCGATTATTTCCAAGTACCGCAACAACGGCCAGACCTGCGTCTGCGCCAACCGTCTGTACATTCAGGATTCGGTCTACGACGCGTTCGCCGAGAAGCTGAAAGTGGCAGTCGCCAAGCTGAAGATCGGCAACGGTCTGGAAGAAGGCACCACCACGGGTCCGCTGATCGACGAGAAAGCCGTGGCCAAGGTACAAGAGCACATCGCTGACGCGGTGAGCAAAGGCGCAACCGTTCTGGCCGGCGGCAAGCCGATGGAAGGCAACTTCTTCGAGCCGACCATCCTGACCAACGTGCCGAAAGACGCTGCCGTGGCCAAGGAAGAAACCTTCGGTCCGCTGGCGCCGCTCTTCCGCTTCAAAGACGAAGCCGACGTGATCGCGATGTCGAACGACACCGAGTTCGGTCTGGCTTCGTACTTCTACGCTCGCGACCTGGGCCGTGTGTTCCGTGTGGCTGAAGCCCTGGAATACGGCATGGTCGGCGTCAACACCGGGCTGATCTCCAACGAAGTCGCGCCGTTCGGCGGCATCAAGGCCTCGGGCCTGGGCCGTGAAGGCTCCAAGTACGGCATCGAAGATTACCTGGAAATCAAATACCTCTGCCTGGGCATCTAAGCCTCGGTAGAAGATCGCAGTAAACGCAAAGGGCACGAGAGCGCTGTCCCTTTGCGTCGTTTCAAACCGGAATTTTCTCTGCGGCCGGGAACGCCGTGGCAGTCGATCATCGCATGCTGCCACCGCCGATTCCTCCCGCTTTATCCTTGAACCACGCCGCCCGATGAGCGGCGAATGAGGACTGTAATGAGCAAGACTAACGCTGAACTGATGGCCCGTCGTACCGCAGCTGTTCCACGTGGTGTTGGCCAGATTCACCCGATCTTCGCCGAGTCCGCGAAGAACGCGACCGTGACCGACGTTGAAGGTCGTGAATTCATCGACTTCGCTGGCGGTATCGCTGTACTGAACACCGGCCACGTGCACCCGAAAATCATCGCTGCCGTGACCGAGCAGCTGAACAAGCTGACTCACACCTGCTTCCAGGTTCTGGCTTATGAGCCGTACGTTGAGCTGTGCGAGAAAATCAACGCTCGCGTACCGGGCGACTTCGCCAAGAAAACCCTGCTGGTGACCACCGGTTCCGAAGCCGTTGAAAACGCCGTGAAGATCGCTCGTGCCGCCACTGGCCGCGCTGGCGTGATCGCCTTCACCGGCGCTTACCACGGTCGCACCATGATGACCCTGGGCCTGACCGGTAAAGTCGTGCCTTACTCGGCCGGCATGGGCCTGATGCCAGGCGGCATCTTCCGCGCGCTGTACCCGAACGAACTGCACGGCGTGAGCATCGACGACTCGATCGCTTCCATCGAACGCATCTTCAAGAACGACGCCGAGCCGAAAGACATCGCCGCGATCATCATCGAGCCTGTACAGGGTGAAGGTGGTTTCTACGTCGCACCGAAAGAATTCATGAAGCGTCTGCGTGCCCTGTGCGACCAGCACGGCATCCTGCTGATCGCTGACGAAGTGCAGACCGGCGCTGGCCGTACCGGCACTTTCTTCGCCATGGAACAGATGGGTGTTGCTGCCGACCTGACCACCTTCGCCAAATCCATCGCTGGCGGCTTCCCGCTGGCCGGTGTGTGCGGCAAGGCCGAGTACATGGACGCCATCGCTCCAGGCGGCCTGGGCGGCACCTACGCCGGTAGCCCGATCGCTTGCGCCGCGGCCCTGGCCGTGATGGAAGTGTTCGAAGAAGAAAAACTGCTGGACCGCTGCAAGGCTGTCGGCGAGCGTCTGGTCACCGGCCTGAAAGCCATCCAGGCCAAGTACCCGGTGATCGGCGAAGTCCGTGCCCTGGGCGCCATGATCGCGGTCGAGCTGTTCGAAAACGGCGACAGCCACAAGCCAAACCCGACCGCAGTCGCTGCCGTCGTGGCCAAGGCGCGTGACAAGGGCCTGATCCTGCTGTCCTGCGGCACCTACGGCAACGTGCTGCGCGTCCTGGTACCGCTGACCTCGCCGGACGAGCAACTGGACAAAGGCCTGGCGATCATCGAAGAGTGCTTCTCGGAGCTGTAATCCGTAGCACCGCGTGATCGGATCGACAAAAAACCCGCTTCGGCGGGTTTTTTCATGCCTGGAGAAACACGGGCGCGGTTTTCAGGTTGTACCGAATCGCCAGCATTGGCTAAGGTTCAAGCATTGCAAGGGAGGGCGAGCATGACGGCCGTCGATTTACCCGCTGTACCAAGAGTCCTGATTGCCGAGGCCGACCCGTGGTCTCGTGACCTGCTCAAACAAGTGTTGCTGAATGTGCGCTGCGATGCGCGGCTGGACCTGTGCGCTGATGGCCAGGAGGCGATGTCGCTGCTCAGCGAAGTCCCCTATGACCTGGCGATCGTCGACTGGGAGTTGCCCGGCGTCGATGGCTTGAGCGTGTTGCGCAGTGTCCGCCAGCGCAAACGCAATCCGCCGCTGCCGTTCATTCTGATGAGCAGTCGCAACGACAGCGCCAGCGTGCGCGAAGCCCTGCCGCTGGCGCCGACCGCCTACCTGGCCAAACCCCTGAACATGGAAAGCCTGACCGAGCGTTTGCAGGGATTGCTGCTGAATGCCGGCGAAGAAGTGTTCTGTGAAGTACCGGCGCTGGCGCCGGGCATGACCCTCTCGGTTTTCCTCGAACGTCGCCGCGAGCAGGCCGACGGCGCACCGCTGATGACTGACGTGCAGGTGGCGGTCAAACGCAGCCTCAACCCCAACGGCCTGGACCTGAAGCTGCTGGAAGAGGAAATCCGCACCGATCCGCAGATCACCGCCGTGTTGATTGCAGCGTCGAACAGCGCCGCTCAGCATCATGGCGCGCCGGTGCAGACCCTGGCGCAGGCGCTGCATCGCCTGGGCACCGGGCAAAGCATGAATCTGATTCTTGGCCTTGCACTCAAACGCAGCGCCCGACTCAGCGACCCGTGCCTGGCGGATTACGCCGAGCGCTATTGGGGCTTGTCGCTGCACACCGCCGAGTACGCCCGCACCTTGGCGCGTCTGCTCGATCTGGATCAGGAACGCTGCTACTGCGCCGGGATGCTCCATCGCCTCGGCGATCTGGCGTTGCTGCGTTGTCTTCAAGAGTGGAAGCAGGCCGGCGGCGAGCTGGATGAACTGGAAGAAGTCGGCGATGCGCTGGCGGAATTCGGTGCAGCTTATGGTTCGGCGCTACGCACCCGCTGGCGCCTGCCGCTGGAACTGCGCGAGCTGATTGCCTCGGTCTACCAGCTCGGTGGCGGGGTGTATTCCCGCGAGGCACTGGTGATGAACATGGCGGCGCAGATGGCGCGGCTGACCGAGCATGAGGGCGTTGAGGAGCTGGCGAAGAGCCGCACGGCGCGCTTGCTCAAAATCGGCTTGCCGGAGCTGATGCGGATGCGCAAATAGCGGCTTGATTGCGCATCCGCTCTTGAATCAGGCGGAAATGATCCGGTTCTTGCCCTGCCGTTTGGCCTCGTACATCGCCGCGTCCGCGCGGGCGAACAGTGTGTCGAGGCTTTCGTCTTCCGGGGTGAGGCTGGTCAGGCCCTGGCTGACGGTGATGCCGAACGTCTGATCACCGTGGTTGAAGTTCAAGCGCTGAATTTCCCGTTGCAGCCGTTCGGCCACCTGCATCGCCATGTCCGGCGCACAGCCCGGGAAAACCGCAGCAAACTCTTCACCGCCAATCCGCCCGAACAGGTCGCCCCGGCGTAACGAGGCACGACCGCATTCGGCAATTCGTTGCAGCACGTTGTCGCCTTCCGGGTGGCCGTAGGTGTCGTTGATCACTTTGAAGTCATCGATGTCCAGCAGCAGGAACGCCAGTGGCGCACCCTGCAGGCGGGCGTTTTCGAATTCGCGGTGGGCGCACTCGAAGAAGTGCCTGCGATTGCTGCTCTGGGTCAGCACGTCGGTGGTGGCCAGGCGTTGCAGCTCGGTTTCCATCTGCTTCTTGTCGGTGATGTCTTCGGCGATGCCGACGATGATCACCGGTTGCCCCGGTTCGTCCTGACGGTTGATGAAGCACTTGTCGCTGATCCAGCGCACCTGGCCGTCGGCGTCGATGATCCGGTATTCGCGGTCTTCCACGGCGCCTTTGTGCAGCACTTCGGCGAGGCTGCGTTCGGCGTATTCCAGATCGTCCGGGTAGATGCTGTCGCGCCACTGGTTGTAGTCGGCCAGCAGCAGGGCGGCGGAGCGGCCGAAAATCCGTTCGTAGGCGGGGCTGACATACAGCACCTGACGGGTTTCCCAGTTGAAGGCCCAAAGCACGGCGTTGACGCTGACCAGTAGCGAACTGAACAGCTGTTCACGTTCGCTCAGTCGGGCGACTTCGCCCTGGGCGTGCATCAACGCCATCAGGGTCTGCGCGGCCTCGGGCCACTGGGGAGGGGATGAGTCTTTTTGATTGTTGTTGACCATCGACACGAATCTCAAAGGGCGTGCCGGGAAGTCGACAACGGCCACGGGAAAGCCCGCCGGGGGTGGCGAAGTGTCTTTGAGATAGGGGATCGGGGGTGAAGTTCCGAAGGGTGCGCCCTGGAATGGGGGCGCACCGATCAACGGCATCAGACGGCGGCAGGGCGCAGCGAGTAGGTTTTCAACTGGTCGGCGAATTCACGCAGAGACTGGATGCCACTGGCCTCGGCCTCGTGTACCCATTCCTTGATGGCGGCGAGCATGTCGTGGCCATTTGCGCTGGTCTTGACCCAGATCTGCTGCAGGGCCAGACGTTTCTCGTAGATTACCTTCAGCGCCTGGCTGTGCTCGAGCATGCTCTGGATGCGCGCGTGGTGGCGATCTTCCAGCAGGCTGGTTTCCCGCGACAGTAGACGCTTGGCGCGATGGAACTGGTGGCGTACCGAATGATCGACCTTGGCCAGTTCCTGTTTGACCAGCGGGCCGATCACCAGCTTGCGGTACTGGGCCATGATCTGGAAGCGGTTGTTGAGGATCGCCATGGCGGTGTCCATGTCCAGGCTGCCCTTGCCTTCGACGCGGTGGGCGATCGGGGCAACACGCTGAACCTTGGCCAGACGCAGGAAGCTGAAGACCTGGATCCAGGCCCAGCCGAGGTCGAACTCCCACTTCTTGACCGACAGCTTGGCCGAGTTGGGATAGGTGTGATGGTTGTTGTGCAGCTCTTCGCCGCCGATCAGGATGCCCCATGGCACCAGATTGGTCGCCGCGTCGCGGCATTCGAAGTTGCGGTAACCGACGGCATGGCCGAGACCGTTGACCACGCCGGCCGCCCAGACCGGGATCCACATCATCTGGATTGCCCAGATGGTGATGCCGATGGTGCCGAACAGCAACAGGTCGACGACGGCCATGATCGCTACGCCCAGCAGCCGGTAGCGGCTGTAGAGGTTGCGCTCGATCCAGTCTTCGGGGCAGTTCTTGCCGTAGATGCGCAGGGTTTCCGGGTTCTGCGCTTCTTCGCGGTACAGCTCGGCACCTTTGCGCAGGACAGTGGACAGACCCTTGACGACCGGACTGTGCGGGTCGTCTTCGGTTTCGCATTTGGCGTGGTGCTTGCGGTGGATGGCGGTCCACTCGCGGGTGTTCTGCGCTGTGGTCAGCCACAGCCAGAAACGGAAGAAATGCTTCAGCCCGGCATTCAGCTCCAGAGAGCGATGGGCCGAGTAGCGGTGCAAGTAGACCGTGACGGCAACGATCGTCACGTGGGTCATCACCAGGGTGACGGCGACCAGTGACCAGGCCGACAAGCCAAGAAAACCTTCGTACCACATAGGCTATAGGGCCCTCGATAAAGAAAAAACAGCCGTTGCATTATCACCAAGCACACAGATAAAACCAGTCGCCCTTTCAGATAAGAGATGGCTGGATGTTTCTTGACCTATAATCCCGACATTTTTGTAGGGACATGGACGGCCGAATGTCTGCCACATACCGCGATGCTGTGCGTGCAGCGCTGCTTTACCTGGTCCTTGCCGTTGTCTGGCTGCAAGGCACTGGCTATTTATTGAACAGTTTCTTTGATAACTCTGACGAACTGCTGCGCTGGCAACTGATCAACGGCTATCTGTTCGTAGCGCTCAGCGCCGGGTTGATCTTCCTGGCCCGGTCGCGGCTGTTCGAATGCCTGGGCATCGGCGCCCGATTGCGTGAGCGCCAGGCGGATCGCGAACGCCTGCGTCAGGCCGCTGCGGTATTCGATTGCACCCGCGAGGGCGTGCTGGTCACGGACCGGCAGGGGCTGATCGTGCACGTCAATCGCGCCTTCATGGAAATCACCGGCTATCAGCGTGAAGAAGTGATTGGCCAGCAGCCCAGCCTGTTCAAGTCCGGGCACCATCCGCCGGGTTTTTATCAGGCGATGTTCGCTACGTTGCAGGCGCAGGACGAGTGGAGCGGCGAGATCTGGAACCGCCGTAAAAGCGGCGAGATCTACCCGCAGTGGCAGACGATCCGGGTGATCCGCGACGAAGACGGTCGGCTCAGCCACTACGTCGCGGTGTTCTCCGATATCAGCGCGATCAAGGATTCCGAACACGAACTCAAACACCTGGCCCACCACGATCCGCTGACCGACCTGCCCAATCGCCTGCTGTTCAGCGACCGCGCCGAACAGGCGCTGGCATCGGCGCAGACCCACAAGCGCGGCTGCGCATTGCTGATGATCGATCTGGACCATTTCAAACTGATCAACGACAGCCTCGGCCACACCATTGGTGACCGTTTGCTCAAGGCAGTCGCGGCGCGTTTGCAGGCGTTGTTCGGGCCGGGCATCACCCTGGCGCGGCTGGGCGGCGATGAATTTGCGGTCCTGCTGGAAAGTTGTCCACAGCCGGCACAGGCGGCAGCGCTGGCTCAGCGTATTCTCGATGCGCTCAAGGAGCCATTCTGCCTCGACGGCCATGAACTGTTCATCAACGCCAGCCTCGGCATCAGCCTGTTTCCCAGTGATGCACTGAGCGCCGAACAGCTGTTGCGCAACGCCGATGCGGCGCTGTTCAAGGCCAAGAGCAGCGGCCGCAATGGCTACGCGCTGTACACCGAAGAGCTTACGGCTCACGCCCAGCAGCGGGTCGAAATCGCCTTCGAGTTGCGCCGCGCGCTGGAGCAGCAGGAACTGCGGGTCTACTACCAACCGGTACACGACCTGCAAACCAGTCGCCTGATCGGCGTCGAAGCGCTGGTGCGCTGGGAGCATCCGCAGCGTGGCCTGGTGTCGCCGGCGGAGTTCATCCCGATTGCCGAGCGCACCGGGCTGATCTCGGAAATCGACGCCTGGGTCATGCAGCAGGCCTGCCGGCAGATGTGCCAATGGCAGCAGGCGGGAGTAGTGCTGTCGTTTGTCGCGGTGAACGTGTCGTCACGTTTGTTCGCCCGTCGCGAGTTGTACGAGCAGGTTGCGCAGGTGCTGCACGAGACCGGCCTGGATCCGGCCTATCTGGAACTGGAGGTCACCGAAAGTGCGGTGATGGACGATCCGGAAGTCGCGCTGGAACAGATGCATCGTCTGCGCGAGCTGGGCATTCGTCTGGCCATCGATGACTTCGGCACCGGTTATTCGTCGTTGCTGCGGCTCAAGCGCCTGCCGGTGCAGAAGCTCAAGATTGATCAGGGCTTCGTTGCCGGCCTGCCGTGGGACGAGGACGATGCGGCGATCGTCCGGGTGATCATCGCCCTAGCCCGCAGCATGGGCATGCAGGTGCATGCCGAGGGTATCGAGCAGGCGGAACAGGCGGCGTTCCTGCTGGGGCAGGCCTGTGATCTGGGGCAGGGCTACTGGTTCGGACGGCCGGTCCCGGAAGCGCAAATCGACTGGAACCGGGCGCCCTTGATCGGTTGAGGGCGGCCTACGGCGGGTTTGCCGACGGGCAAATCCGCCGCAAACCCTTGCTGCACCACATAATGTTTTCCAGTTATATAAACATTCTTAAATAGTCTTTTTAAGAATATCCAAAGCTCTCTTATATTGCTCCCACGCCGAACGCAGTGCCGCCCACTGCCAGGCATATCCCATACAAAGGAGCAGCACCATGAGCGCATCCCTGCGTAGCGTTGACGGTCAGGACGAAAGCACCATCTTGCGCGAAATCCAGAGCGCCTTGCGCGACCTGCGTTTCGGCGCGGTGGAAATCACTGTGCATAACGCCCAGGTGGTCCAGATCGAACGCAAAGAGAAATTCCGTCTGCAGCAACCGGGTAACAAACCGGCCTGATTCGTAGTCTGCGGCAGCTCCTGCGGGGAGCTGTTGGCAGAAGCTGCCACAGGCTGCGGTCGTTGAACGAGCAACCCGATTCCAGCAATCCATAAGAAAAAGCCACCACCAAGAATTCCAGGAGCTTTCACCATGTCGTCGATTCGCCGTTACGCTTTGGCCGCCCTGGCCAGTGCTGTGTTTGCCGGTTCCGCGGTTGCCAAGGATTACGAACTGCTCAACGTGTCGTATGACCCGACGCGCGAGCTGTATCAGGATTACAACGCCGAGTTCGTGAAGTACTGGCAGTCGGAGCACGCCGGCGACACCGTGAAAATCCAGCAATCCCACGGCGGTTCGGGCAAGCAGGGCCGTGCGGTGATCGACGGTCTGCGCGCCGACGTCGTGACCCTGGCCCTGGCTGGCGACATCGACGAAATCGCCAAGCTCGGCAAGACCCTGCCGGCTGACTGGCAGAAGCGTCTGCCGGAAGCCAGCACTCCGTACACCTCGACCATCGTGTTCCTGGTGCGCAAGGGCAACCCGAAAGGCATCAAGGACTGGGGCGACCTGGTCAAGAACGACGTCTCGGTGATCACCCCGAACCCGAAAACCTCCGGCGGTGCGCGCTGGAACTTCCTCGCGGCATGGGCCTACGGCCTGAAAGCCAACGGCGGCAACGAAGCCAAAGCCAAGGAATACGTACAGACCCTGTTCAAGCACGTTCCGGTTCTGGACACCGGCGCCCGTGGCTCGACCATCACCTTCGTCAACAACGGTCAGGGTGACGTGTTGCTGGCCTGGGAAAACGAAGCCTTCCTGGCGCTGAAAGAAGACGGCGGCAAGGACAAGTTCGACATCGTCGTGCCTTCGCTGTCGATCCTCGCCGAACCACCGGTGGCCGTGGTCGACAAGAACGCCGAGAAGAAGGGCAACGAGCAGATCGCCGAAGCCTACCTCAAGCACCTGTACAGCCCGGCCGGCCAGGAAATAGCGGCGAAGAACTTCTACCGCCCGCGTGACAAGGACGTGGCAGCCAAGTACGCCCAGCAGTTCCCGAAACTGGAACTGGTGACCATCGACAAGGACTTCGGCGGCTGGAAAACCGCACAGCCGAAATTCTTCAACGACGGTGGCGTGTTCGACCAGATCTATCAGGCGCAGTAAGTTTCAATAGCCTAAAACGAGCCCCGGATTTATGTTCGGGGCTTTGCGCGTTCTCAAACCAAGGACTTTTATGTCGCGTCGTATCTCCCCCGTCATACCCGGCTTCGGGCTGACGCTGGGCTACACCTTGGTGTACCTCAGCTTGATTGTGCTTATCCCGCTGGCGGCGATGTTCGTCCACGCCGCCCAACTCACCTGGGACCAGTTCTGGACGATCATCTCCGCGCCCCGCGTTCTCGCCGCATTGAAGCTGAGCTTCGGCACCGCGCTGTGCGCCGCGATCATCAACGGCATCATCGGCACGTTGCTGGCCTGGGTGCTGGTGCGCTACACGTTCCCGGGGCGCAAGGTGATCGACGCGATGATCGATCTGCCGTTCGCCCTGCCGACCGCCGTGGCCGGTATTGCGCTGACGGCGCTGTACACGCCGACCGGGCTGGTCGGGCAGTTCGCCGCCGACCTCGGTTTCAAGATCGCCTACACCCCGCTCGGGATCACGCTGGCGCTGACCTTCGTGACCTTGCCGTTCGTGGTGCGCACGGTGCAGCCGGTGCTGGCCGACATCCCGCGTGAAGTCGAAGAAGCCGCGGCGTGCCTCGGCGCGAAACCTTTGCAGGTATTTCGTCACATCCTGCTGCCGGCGCTGTTGCCGGCCTGGCTGACCGGTTTTGCCCTGGCGTTTGCCCGGGGCGTCGGCGAGTACGGTTCGGTGATTTTCATCGCCGGCAACATGCCGATGAAAACCGAGATCCTGCCGCTGCTGATCATGGTCAAGCTCGACCAGTACGATTACACCGGCGCTACCTCCATCGGCGTGTTGATGCTGGTGGTTTCCTTCGTCCTGTTGCTGCTGATCAACTTGCTGCAGCGGCGCATCGAAACCCCATAAGGAGGCGCGAACCATGTCCCAATCGTCTATTGCGGCCGCTTCCTCGGCCAACGCCGCCCGCCGTGGCAGCGCCACTTCGCGGCGGATCCTGATCGGCCTCGGCTGGCTGATTTTCTTCCTGTTTCTGGTGCTGCCGCTGTTCATCGTGGTGTCGCAGGGTTTGAAGAACGGCCTCGGCGCGTTCTTCACGGCGATCTTTGAACCGGATGCCTTGTCGGCCCTGAAACTCACCGTGATTGCGGTGCTGATTTCGGTGCCGCTGAACCTGGTGTTCGGTGTCAGCGCCGCGTGGTGCGTGAGCAAATACTCGTTCCGCGGCAAGAGTATGCTGGTGACCCTGATCGACCTGCCGTTCTCGGTGTCGCCGGTGATCGCGGGTCTGGTCTACGTGTTGATGTTCGGCGCCCAGGGCCTGTTCGGGCCGTGGCTGCAGGATCACGATATCCAGATCGTCTTCGCCCTGCCGGGCATCGTGCTGGCGACAATCTTCGTCACCGTGCCGTTCGTGGCCCGTGAGCTGATCCCGCTGATGCAGGAACAAGGCACTCAGGAAGAGGAAGCCGCGCGCCTGCTCGGCGCCAACGGCTGGCAGATGTTCTGGCACGTGACCGTCCCCAACATCAAATGGGGCCTGATCTATGGCGTGGTGCTGTGTACCGCGCGGGCCATGGGTGAGTTCGGTGCGGTGTCGGTGGTTTCCGGGCACATTCGCGGGGTGACCAACACCTTGCCGCTGCACGTCGAGATCCTCTACAACGAATACAACCACGTGGCCGCGTTCGCTGTGGCGAGCCTGTTGCTGATCCTGGCGCTCTTCATCCTGCTGCTCAAGCAGTGGAGCGAAAACCGTATCAACCGCCTGCGCGCCAGCGCCGCGGAGGAATAATTCATGTCGATCGAAGTGCGTAACGTCAGCAAGAATTTCAATGCGTTCAAGGCGCTGGACAACATCAGCCTGGACATCCACAGCGGTGAACTGGTGGCGCTGCTCGGCCCGTCCGGCTGCGGCAAGACCACCCTGCTGCGCATTATTGCCGGTCTGGAAACCCCGGATAACGGCAACATCGTGTTCCACGGCGAGGACGTTTCCGGCCATGACGTGCGGGATCGCAACGTCGGTTTCGTGTTCCAGCACTACGCTTTGTTCCGCCACATGACCGTGTTCGACAACGTCGCATTCGGCCTGCGCATGAAGCCGAAAAACCAGCGCCCGACTGAAAGCCAGATCGCGACCAAGGTTCACGAGCTGCTGAACATGGTGCAACTGGACTGGCTGTCGGATCGTTATCCGGAGCAACTGTCCGGCGGCCAGCGTCAGCGTATCGCTCTGGCCCGTGCGCTGGCGGTAGAGCCGAAAGTGCTGCTGCTCGACGAGCCGTTCGGTGCCCTCGACGCCAAGGTGCGTAAAGAGCTGCGCCGCTGGCTGGCGCGCCTGCACGAAGACATCAACCTGACCTCGGTGTTCGTGACCCACGACCAGGAAGAGGCGATGGAAGTGGCCGACCGCATCGTGGTGATGAACAAGGGTGTGATCGAGCAGATCGGCTCACCGGGCGACGTCTACGAAAACCCGGCCAGCGATTTCGTCTATCACTTCCTCGGCGATTCGAACCGTCTGCATCTGGGCGATGACAATCACGTGCTGTTCCGCCCGCACGAAGTGTCGCTGTCGCGGCATGAGCTGGAGGATCACCACGCCGCTGAAGTCCGCGATATCCGTCCGCTGGGCGCGACCACGCGGGTGACGTTGAAGGTTGAAGGCCAGACGGATCTGATCGAGGCGGAAGTGGTGAAAGACCACGACAGCCTGACCGGGTTGGCGAAGGGGGAGACGTTGTTCTTCAAGCCGAAGGTCTGGCAGAAAGTCGCCAACGTTTGATCTCGCTCGTTCCCACGCTCCGCGTGGGAACGCCGCTATAGACGCTCCGCGTCCACTGTGACGCGGAGCGTCACGGGATTCATTCCCACGCAGAGCGTGGGAACGAGCGAGCCGGGCAGTGGTTCAGACAGCCGCACGATTCGGATTGACCCGCACCACACCCGCCCGCGCCTCGATCTGCTCTTTCAGCTCATGGCGCATCCCGAGCATGAACGCCAACTCGGCCACCACAAACAGCGGCCCGACAATCAACCCGCTCAAGTCATCCACAAACGCTGGTTTGCGCCCTTCATAGTGGTGCCCGACAAACTGGATCACCCAGCCAATCAAAAACATCGCCAGACCGCTGCTGAGCCAGACCATGGTGCTCTGCTGCGCCAGGACATGCCCGGCCCACACCGACAGCCCCATCAACCCGGTCATCAGAACCCCGAGCTTCAGCTCCAGGCGCAGGTAAAACCACGCCGAAGCGAGGGCCGCGATCACCGCCGGGGAAATCCACAAGCCGCCCACCGACCATTCCGGCCGCGACAACAGCACGGCCACCGCCACCACAATCAGCGGAATCCCGATAAAGTGGCTGGCGATGTTGCGCGGGTCACGGTGGTAAGCGGCGTATTGACTCAAATGATCGACGAGGCTTTTCATTGTTGTTCCTCCTGTAGGGTGATCGAATCATGCCCCGGGTTCACGGCTCGCTCTGTCAGGCAGGCGACAATCTTTAGGAGAACGCATGGATAAGGTCTGGCGCGAGCGTCTGTTGACCGGGCAATGGTTCAGTCATCTGCCTTCGTCCTTTCAGGATAGTCTGCTGGCGGCGGCCCGGGAGCGGCGGCTGGCGGCGGGACAGCGCTTGTTCCAGCGCGGCGATGCACCATGCGGGCTGTACGCGGTGCTCGACGGCGCGGTGCGCATCGGCGCGGTCAGCGAGCAGGGCAAGGAGGCGTTGCTGAGCCTGGTGGAGGCGCCGCACTGGTTTGGCGAAATCTGCCTGTTCGACGGCCAGCCTCGCACGCACGATGCCTACGCGGTCGGGCCTTGTACCCTGCTGAACATTCCCCAGGCCACGCTGCTGAAACTGCTCGACGAACATCCCGTCTACTGGCGGCATCTGGCCTTGCTGATGAGCCACAAATTGCGCCTGACCTTCATCAATCTCGAACAGCTGAGCCTGCTGCCGGCCCCGGCGCGTCTGGCTCATCGCCTGCTGATGATCGCCGAAGGCTACGGCGAACTCGATCCGCCACGCCGCGTGCTGCAACTGCCCCAGGAACAGCTGGCGTCGATGCTGTCGCTGTCGCGGCAGACCACCAACCAGATCCTCAAGGAGTTACAGGGGCAGGGGATTATCGGCTTGAGTTATGGCGAAATCGAAATCCTCGACACTGATCGCCTGCGGGCACTTGCCACACTTTAGTGTTCACTACTATCCCTGTGGGAGCGGGCTTGCCCGCGATTGGGGGCTGTCAGTTGTCCTCTATGTCGATTGACACGACGCCATCGCGGGCAAGCCCGCTCCCACAGGGGAATTGTATGTGGCTTACGAACCGCGATAGGTCGAGAAACCATACGGGCTCAGCAGCAACGGAATGTGATAGTGCTGATCCGTCTGCTTCACTTTAAAGATCACCGGAATCTCCGGAAAAAACGTCTCGTGCTTCGCCTTTTCGAAGTACTCGCCGGTCTTGAACACCACCCGATATTCACCCGCCTCGAACGGTTTGTTCGACGGGAACAGTTCGGCGATCCGTCCCTGTTCATTGGTGGTGCCCTGCACCAGCGGCTGCCAGTCCTGGCCGACATGACGTTCCAGCGTCACGTTGATGCCCGGCGACGGCAGGCCGTTTTCCAGATTGAGTACGTGCACGCTCAGAGGGTTGCCGGCGGCCAGCGCCAGGCTCGAAAAAGCGCTCAAGCCAAGCGCGGCGAAAGTCATGCGCAGTGGGGTCATGGTGATGCTCCTGGGTTCAAGTACGGTTGAGGGACAGGCCGACGATTTCGGCAGCCTTGATCGCGCAGTTTTCGTCCTGCTCGCCGCCACCGGAACCGGCTACGCCCATGGCGCCAACCAGTTCCTTGCCAGCGAACAGCGGGATGCCGCCGCCGAGTAACAACAGCTCATCGAGGGTGTTGAGGTTGGCGGTTTCCGGGTTGCTGCGGGCGCGCTCGGCGAACAACCGGGTCGGGGTCTTCGTCGATAGCGCGGTGTAGGCCTTGCGTTGGCTGGCGGCGGTGTTGTGCGGGCCGATACCGTCGCCGCGCAAGGTCACCAACAGGTTGCCGCCACGGTCGAGCACCGACACCGTGCCGGTGCAGTTTTCCAGCGCTGTGTCGGCCAGCAGCCGTGCGGTTTTCAGATCGAGATCGGTGTGACGGGGCAGTTCAGGCGCAGCAAACGTAGCGCTGCTGAGGCCGATTGTCAGGCTGGCAACCAAGTATTTAACGGTCATGGGCAGGCTCCAAAAAGCGAAGGCCGCCACCTTATCCGCCGGTCCCCGTCGAAACCTCGTCAGCCGGATTACAAGTTTGTAATGGGCAACGGCGCCGAAGGGGCCTAGCCTGTGTCTCTGATCAATCGAGGTGTGCCATGCGTTTGCTGGTCGTAGAAGATGAAGCCAAAACCGCGAATTTCCTCGCCAAAGGGCTGGGTGAGTCGGGTTTTGCCGTGGACGTGGCGCTGAATGGCCTCGATGGACGCTACTTCATTGAGCAGCAGGCATATGACCTGATCATCCTCGACGTGATGCTTCCGGGCCTCAATGGCTGGCAACTGCTGCAGCTGATCCGTCAGCGCGGCGCCACGCCGGTGCTGTTCCTGACGGCGAAGGACGCCATCGAAGACCGCGTGCGCGGCCTCGAACTGGGAGCCGATGACTATTTGCTCAAGCCGTTTGCCTTCGCTGAATTGCTCGCGCGGGTACGGACGTTGTTACGGCGCGGGCCGATGCGCGAAGCCGAGTCGTACAGCATCGCCGATCTGGAAATCGACGTGCTGCGCCGCCGGGTCAGCCGTGGCGGTCAGCGCATCGCCCTGACCAACAAGGAGTTCGCCCTGCTGCATTTGCTCGCCAGCCGTCAGGGTGAAGTGCTGTCGCGTACGCTGATTGCTTCGCAGGTGTGGAACCTGAATTTCGACAGCGACACCAACATGGTCGAAGTCGCGGTGCGTCGGCTGCGTTCGAAAGTCGATGATCCGTACATGCCCAAACTGATCCACACCGTGCGCGGGGTCGGCTATCAACTCGAAGCGCCCGACGATGCGCGCTAGATCCATCGCCTGGCGCCTGGCCCTGGCGTTCGCCGCCGTCTGTGCGTTGGTACTCAGCGCGATCGGCGTGTTCCTGTATCGCTCGCTGGCCTCGGAAATCGCCTGGCGCGACGACATGGCGTTGCTCGGTCGTCTGGAGCAGGTGCGCGCGCTGCTCGCCGACAGCGACAGCCTCGACGCCTTGCAGGCGCGGCCACGGCTGTACCAGAACATGCTCGGCAACCTAGACAGTCTGCTGCTGGTGCAACGCGCGGATGGCTCGAATGTGATCACGATCAACCCTCGCCAACGCGCACTGCCGTCCGTGCAGGCCATCCCCCGGGATCAACCGCCGCAACGCCGCGATGTGCTGACCTGGCAGGCAACGGACGGTGTCGAGCTGGCCCTGTTGTCAGGTCAGGCTCAAGGGCCGAACGGCGAAGCGCTGACCGTGATCGCCGGCAAGGTATTGAGCGAGCGCGAACAGATGCTCGGCAGCTATCGCCTGCGCTTGTATCTGGCCGTCGGCCTGGGTGCCGTACTCGCTTTCACGCTGGGCCTGGCGCTGTTGCGCCGAGGCTTGCGGCCTCTGCGCAAGCTGAGTGAAGCACTGCGCGGCATCGACCTGCGCAGCCTCGACCAACGCGTCCCCACCGCCGGCACGCCAGCGGAATTGCTGGAACCGGTGCACGCGCTGAACGGCATGCTGGTGCGGCTGGACGACGGCTTCCAGCGCCTCTCACAGTTTTCCGCCGACCTCGCCCATGAAATCCGCACGCCGCTGCACACCTTGCTCGCCAGCAACGGCCAGGCACTGAATTACCCGCGCAGCAGCACCGAGTATCAGGAAGTGCTGGCCTCGAACATGGAAGAGTTCGAACGGCTCAAGCGCATGGCCGAAAACCTGATGTTTCTCGCCCGCGCAGAGCAGGCTGAGCGAGCGCTCGATCTGCGCACGCTGGAACTGCACGAAATCGGTGATGAGTTGTGCGACTACTTCGAAGCCCTGGCCGATGACCGGGAAATCCGCCTCGAAAACACGTTCAGTGGAGAGTTGCTGGCGGATCAGCAACTGCTGCAACGCGCGTTGGGCAATCTGTTGGCCAACGCCGTACGCCATGCCGACGCCGATTCGATCATCAGCCTGCGCCGACGCGATGAACCAGGCATGTGCTGGCTGCAGGTCCACAACCTCGGACCGGTCATCGCAGATGAACATCTGGGCAAACTGTTCGACCGCTTCTACCGCGTCGACCCGTCCCGCGCGGAGCCGGGAGATTCCGGCGGATTGGGACTGGCAATCGTGCAGTCGATCATGCAGTTGCATGGGGGGCGGGTGCGGGTGAGTAGTGATGCAAATCGCACTGTGTTTGAACTGGGGTTTGTGGTGACCTGACGGGCGCTTTCGCGGGCAAGCCCGCTCCCACAATGGTCGAGGTGTGACACGGATTTTTTTGTACGCCCCAATTCTTGTGGGAGCGGGCTTGCCCGCGAAGAGGCTGGTCGATTCAGTACAAATTCCAGGCCCGTCAGCGCAACTGATCCCGAAACTGCCCCGGCGTCATCCCCGTCCAGCGTTTGAACGCGCGGCTGAAGCTGCTGGTGTCGGCAAATCCCAACAGATAACTGACCTCGCTCAGCGAGCATTGCGGATCGCGCAGGTGCAGCAGCGCGAGGTTCTCGCGGCTTTCATTCAGCAGGGTGTCGAAGCGACAACCCTCGTCCGCCAGATGCCGTTGCAGGCTGCGCAGGCTCAAGTGCAGGGCCTGGGCGATGCGTTCGGCGCTGGGTTCGCCTTCGGGCAGTTGTTCTTCGATGGCGTCGCGCACCTTGCGCTCCCAGGTCAGCGGTTGGAGCTGGGCGAGGGTGCGTTTGAGCACTGCCTCGTTGTGCTCGGCCAGTTCCGGGTTGGCGTCGTCGAGGTGGCTGTCGAAGTCGGTGAGGGCGAATTCGATGCGGTCTTCTTCGGCGGAAAAATGCACCGGCGAGCGGAATACCTTGTGCCATTGATGGGCATCGGCTGGTTCCGGGCGACGCAGATAAACCGCCAGTGGTGCGTAGTCGCGGCCCAGGCGATTGCGACAGGTACGCACGTAGATCGCGGCGAAGGCGTCGATGGCTTCGAAGGCCGGAGCGGGGTTGTCGGTCGGGATTTTCAGGCGAAACCGATAGCGGTCTTCGGTGCGGGTCAGCTCCAGTTCCAGCGCGTCGCTGACCACCTGGTGATAACGCACGATCCGCTCGAACACTTCACGCAGGCTGCCGCTGGCCACCAACGCATAGCCCAGCGCGTGAAACGTCGTGGGGCTGACGAACCGCGACACTCGCAAACCGATTGCCGGATCACCGCTGACCTGCACCGCGATTTCCCACAGGCGTGTGGTCGCGGACAACGGATAGCGGGCGTTCGGGTCGTCCATCAGTTGCGGATCGAGTCCGGCCTGCTGACACAGGGCAGTGCTGTCCAGCCCCAGCGCGTCGAGTTGCTTGCGCAGGGCACGGGTCCAGCTGGCGAGAGAAGTCGGTTCCTTCATGCTGATTGGCGCTTCCGGTCAACAGGTTGGCGTTCTCGGCTACCGCGTTCGAAATCTGCGCGGGGCAGGATACGAACATCAATAACCAGAGGATGGAAGCATGGACCGTACTTCTGCAAGTCCCCAGCGACACAATGCTGCCCAGCGATCAGCGCATATTCGCGAAGTAGTGCTGGCCAAGGGCGTCGAGCTGCGCGAGCGCTACCCGATTCTCAAGCATCAGGACGCCCTCGGCGCGGGGATTCTGGCGTTTGCCCTGGCCGGGATGATCGGTTCGGCGGCGCTCTACATCACCGGGCACATGGCGTGGTGGGCGTGCCTGTTGCTCAACGCGTTTTTCGCCTCGCTGACCCATGAGCTCGAACATGACCTGATTCACAGCATGTATTTCCGCAAACAGCGCGTGCCGCACAACCTGATGATGGGCCTGGTGTGGCTGGCGCGGCCGAGCACGATCAACCCGTGGATCCGTCGCCATTTGCACCTCAATCATCACAAGGTGTCCGGCACTGAAACCGATATGGAAGAACGGGCAATCACCAACGGCGAACCGTGGGGTTTCGCGCGGTTGCTGATGGTCGGCGACAACGTGATGTCGGCGTTCATCCGCATGCTTCGGGCCAAGACCTGGGCGCATAAATTCAGCATCATCAAACGCACCCTGAAGGTCTACGCACCTCTGGCGCTGGTGCATTGGGGGGCTTGGTATGTGTTTCTCGGGTTCCATGCCTCCAATGGAATCGCTTACTTGATGGGCTCGCCGATCGAATGGTCAGCGACCACGTTGTCGGTGATGCAGGTGATCGACATCGCCGCCGTGGTGATCATCGGCCCGAATGTATTGCGCACCTTTTGCCTGCACTTCATCAGTTCGAACATGCATTACTACGGGGATGTGGAGCCGGGTAATGTGCTGCAGCAGTGCCAGGTGTTGAATCCGTGGTGGCTGTGGCCGTTGCAGGCGTTCTGCTTCAACTTCGGCAGCAGTCACGGGATTCATCATTTTGTGGTGAAGGAGCCGTTTTATATTCGCCAGCTGACGGTGCCGGTGGCGCATAAGGTGATGCGGGAGATGGGGGTTCGGTTTAACGATTTCGGGACGTTTGGGCGGGCGAACAGGTTTGTTCGCAAGGAAGAAGTCCAGCAGAAAGAAGTGCAGACGGCTCAGGCTTGAAGGTATCCGAAGCTATCGCCGGCGAACCGGCGATAGCCTTACATCAGCCCCCCTCAATCCGGCTGAAACGGCGACTCACTCAAAATCACCCCGGTCTCCTCCACATACCGCTGCCAATGCTCAATCAGCGCCTCAAGCTTCTGCGGCTGACTCGACGCCAAATCATGAATCTCCCCCGGATCACTGCCCAGGTCATAAAGCTGCCATGTCGCCGGCCCCACCGGCCCGGGGATCCACACCGCCTTCCACTGCCCCTGCCGAATCGCCCGGCGCCCGAACAACTCCCAGCCGGTAACGGTGTGTTCGTCATGCACCTGCGCCGTTTCGCCGGACAAGAAACCCAGCCACGATTTACCACGCAACGGCGCCACCGGTTTGCCGTGCCACTGCTTGCCGGGATGGCGCACGCCGGCCAGATCGAGGATGGTCGGCGTGATGTCCATCACCGTGCCGAAACCATGGCTGATCTGCCCCTTCAGCGGCAGCTGCGGATAGTGCAGCAGTGCCGGAACGCGAATCCCGCCCTCGGTGGTGAAGGCCTTGAACAGGCGTGACGGCGCGGTCGCCACCTGCGCCCAGTTCGGCCCGTACCAAACGTAGGAATTGGCGCGCCCGATGTTTTCGAGGCTGTTGTCGTAGTGCTGGCTCAGATACGTCACCAGCTCCGGACCGAATTTCGGGAAGGCTTCCAGCAGTGCGCCTTCGGCACCGTTGTCGGACATGAACAGGATGAAAGTGTTGTCGAGCTGGCCCTGCTGGCGCAGGTAGTCGACGACGCGGCCGATGTTCCAGTCCATGCGCTCGACCATCGCTGCGTAGACCTCCATCGCCCGGGCGGAAATGCGTTTTTGTTCATCGCTCAGCGCGTCCCATTGCGCGGTCAGCTGGATCAGCGGATGCGGCTCGATATCCGGCTCGATCAGCCCCAGCGATTTGAGTTTTTCCAGACGCTCGAGGCGCAGCACTTCCGGCCCCGCGTCGTAGCGGCCACGGTATTTTTCGACGATGTCGGCGGGCGCCTGCAACGGCCAGTGCGGCGCAGAAAACGGCAGGTAGGCGAAGAACGGCCGGCTCTGATCGCGCTCCTTGAGGTACTGCAACAGCTTGTCGCCGAAGGCGTCGGAGGAATAGAAATCCTTCGGCAATTCGTCGATGAACGTGTCGTTCTCGATGTACAGCGCCGGGGTGGATTTCAGCAGGCCGGGCGTGTGTTCATCGTAGGTCGGTTCGAATCCGTAGTGGTTCGCCGCGCCGGGCAGCAGCGAGAACGAACGCTCGAAACCTCGGGCGTGGGGCGCCAGTTCGGCGGTCAGGCCCAGGTGCCATTTGCCGCTCATCAAGGTCTGGTAACCGGCCTCGCGCAGCAACTCCGGCAACGCGACGACACGGTCGTTGAGGTAGCCCTCGTAACCCGGTTTGCCGATCAGATCCGGGGTCAGGGTTTCGGCCATGGTGCCGATGCCGGCGATGTGGTGATCGGTGCCGGTGAGCAGCATCGAGCGGGTCGGCGAGCAGGTCGGTGCGGTATGAAAATCGGTCAGGCGCAGGCCGTTGTTGGCCAGGGCATCGAGGTTCGGCGTGGCGATTTCGCCGCCGAAGGCACCGATGTCGGAGAAGCCGAGGTCATCGGCCAGAATCACCAGAAAGTTGGGACGTTGCGGCATCAACAGGCTCCTGTTCAGCAGGCAATGAACGACAGCGGCAGATCGCGGATCTGCACCGGTGCGCTCGGTTGGTAATGGTCGTCACTGGTCAGTTCGTGCAGCAGTTCTTCGCGTAACTGGTGGAAGTCGAAACTGCTGCGCTGGCGCGGATGGGGCAGGGCGATGTCCACCACCTGTTTGATCCGGCCGGGGCGCGGTTCCATGACCACCACGCGGTCGGCGAGGAAGATCGCTTCCTCGACATCGTGGGTGACCAGAATCGTGGTGATCTTTGCCCGTTCGCGAATCGCCAGCAGCTCGTCCTGCATCTGCTGGCGGGTCAGCGCGTCGAGGGCGCCGAAGGGTTCGTCGAGCAACAGGATCCGTGGGCTCGCCACCAGTCCGCGAGCAATCGCCACGCGCTGGGCCATGCCGCCGGAGAGTTGATGCGGGTAGGCGCGGGTGAAATCGCGCAAGCCCACCAGCTCGATGAAATCGTTGATGCGTTGCTGTTTTTCAGCGGCGCTCAGCGGCTCGTTGACCAGACCCAGCCCGATGTTGTCGGCTACGGTCAGCCACGGGAACAAACGGTGTTCCTGAAACACGATGCCGCGCTCGCCGCCAATGCCGTTGACGGCTTTGCCATCGACTGTGATCTGACCGCGAAATTGCGTATCGAGGCCCACCAGCAAACGCAGCAAAGTGGATTTGCCGCAGCCGCTGGAGCCGACGATGGCGACGAATTCGCCCTCGGCGATGTCGAGGTTGAATTCGCGAATCGCCTCCAGTTCGAAACCGTCGACGTCGAAGGATTTGCCTACATGGTTGAAGCTGACAATCGGTGCGTTCATGCGTGTCTCCAGCGGGTGGCGCGGATTTCCAGGCGTTGGCCAATGAGGTTGAGCAGGGCGCCGGTGAGGCCGACCAGCAGCATCCCGGCCATGATCAGGTCCATGCGCAGCAGTTGTTGGGCGCCGATCATCTGGCTGCCGATGCCGCCGTTGGACGGCATGAAATATTCGGCGCCGATGGTGCCGAGCCAGGCGTAGATCAGGCTCAGTCGAAGCCCGGCGAAAATCCCCGGCGCGGCGCCCGGCAATACCAGGCGACGCAGACGCTGGCCGAGGCTCAGGCGAAGGACCTGCGCGGCTTCGTTGAGTTGCGGCGAGAGGTTGGCGACGCTGCGTTGGGTCGCGACAAACAACGGAAAGAAAGCGGCGAGGGCGACGAATACCCACTTCGCCAGTTCGCCCAGCCCGAACCACGCGGTGAGCAGAGGCACC